>DHTF01000064.1:0-443 GCA_002411515.1 Proteiniphilum sp. UBA5267
CCCACAAAAATCACATTACAGCCTGAGGGGAAAATATGTGATTTCGATTATGCAGATGGTAAAGCTCAAGTAAAGATCGAAAAGATAAATATCTATGACATATTAGTTATTGAATAGGAAGTTGATACATATAAAGCGTGGCTAATGCTACTCGCATCAAGCAACTATTACATGGTGCTCTCACCGATAAGATTGATGACCGTGAGACCTTCATGAAGGGTTTTGATTACTCATATTACTACGAACAGAATGATTGATTAGCCGGGAGATTGCATATCATTCATCCAGTAAATTGCACTATGTTAACAATAGGGCTGCAGTAATATTAAAATAACATGTATATTTGTTGCCTATAATACACAATATCAAACAAGCTAAGAACTTATATATTTTCAAAGTTTTTCACTTAAACCATTTTTATAATTAATACAAATCAATGAAAC
>DHTF01000064.1:681-12955 GCA_002411515.1 Proteiniphilum sp. UBA5267
TTTTCTATTTCAGGTCGTTCGTCCATTGAAGGAGCTTACTTTTCTAATCGTATTTATGGCGATAATATTAGTATAGGGGACAGGGAGGCAATGGATGTCGACGGTTATTCATTTTCAGTTACTCCTAGCTTGAGTTATTTTGTTATTGATAATTTATCTATTGGTGGGCAGGCTACATATTCGTTTTCAGATGGTGATTATCAAAGCAAAACGACTGAGTTTATTTTGATGCCTACTGTTGCATATTATATCCCCACAGGAAAAGTGGTACGTCCGTTTGTGGCTTTGGGCGCAGGATATGCAAATGTATCAATGGAGGATATGTCTTTTAGTGGTCTTACTTGGGCTGGCGGAGTTGGAGCTGCTTTTTTTATAAGCAATAATATCTCCATCGATTTGATGGCAGAATACGCTGAGTTGAGTGCCCGCACTTCAAATAATTCTAATTACAAATATTCAACTAAAGGATTAGGTGGCTCGGTAGGTCTTTCAGTTTATTTCTGAGAAAATTAACTTTCACTTTTTTAATATCGACAAAGAATGAAACATTTTTTTATCAGTATAAGCTTATTGCTGATGACTGTCCTATCGGCATTGGCACAGGAATTTCCCAATTTTCGGATAAATTTAACGGGCGGATATACTTATTTTTTACAATCCGACCCGAATGAAGGTGGCTCGAAAATATTTATTATTGACGATGCCTATAATAACTATAACAACGATTTAGCATGGGGTTTAGATGCAGAAGGTAACGCTCATTACATTCTGAACAACAGCTTGGGTTTTGGTGCAAAATTCCGGTATATGATCACCGATGCTCCTGCCACCGACCTGCTGTATGATGCCGGGAGTGAACATTACGGAGTGATATCCATGTCGGAGAAAAATGAAATTTTGTTTTTTGCTCCGTCTTTCATGTATGCCCAATGGCTGGATACCAAAGGAAAATTATTGGCAACAGGCGCTTTATCGGTAGGATATGTTTATCTGGAAAGTTCGGGGAACGTAGACAAGGCATCAGCCATGTTTTCAGGCTCAAACTTAGGTCTTCAAGCAGATTTGGGTGTGGATTATTTTCTTACCCGCAATATTTCAATCGGATTGAGTACGGGCTATTTCTATTCCAAGATTAAAGAAGTAAACATAAACCTAAGTGAAAATAAAACCAAACTACCCGAAAATTCGCAACCCAATCTCTCGAATATCAAATTGAATTTATCCCTTTCATTAAACTTTTAAAAAGGTATAGCTATGAGAACGACATATAAGATTTTGATACTTCTCCTGGTGATTTCAGTGTTTGTTTCCTGCACCGATTATTATGTGAATTCACAAACCCCTGTTCCTGTTGAAAGAAATTATCACGACGTGATGGAAGTGCGAAAAACGGATGGAAATTTTACTGTCGCACAAATACTAAACTCGGGTTTAGCTGTCGGAAATTACAAAATTATTGTTTTTCCAAAAGCTATGGAGATAAAGTCGTATTATGTGAAAGCCGATGCACAGGGTAACATTCAGGTAGAATACAAGCTGGAAAAAGCAATTGATGTAGAACCCGGATATGACGGAACCGTTTTTGGAGTTCTAAGAATCATCAACGAATCAGGAAACAATGCCCTGAATGTTCCGGTAGGATTTGTTCCGTAAATTTGTTTTTTAAATCGGCTACTGTAATGTTTGATTGCGTTAAAAAAAGAAAACGGCGCCATAATGTATCCATAAAGTATACGCGGTATCTTCGTCTCAGACGTGATGCAAAGTTAGGATATTTTATCGAATCCCTGCAATAATTCTTTTTCCAGCCCTGCTTTTGGGCTGAAAAAGAATTATTTAGTTTGATGACAGGTGGTAGAGAAGACGATTCGACTCTATTGCAAACTTAACAAGCATACTCTGCATGGTTGCCTATGTACGTCATGTGTGTTGTTCTGAAAATTTATCCCAACCTATCGAGTCGTTCACTCAATAGTGCGATGTAGCTACTTTTGAGTTCATCGGATAGGAAAGACCGGTTGACAAGGTCATTCATCTTCGGTTGTAGTTTCTTGTACTTAGCTATCAACAAGTCAACAGTTCGCTGTTCTATACCCATATTTACTCCTGATGCGATGAAATCCTGACGTGTCAGTTTCTTCTTCTTTCCATTTAGTGTTAGCGCCAATTCTTCGTCATCCTTCGAATTGATAATGGCAGCATTTAAAAGGTCATATCCTGGCGTAAGGCGTATGGCATCCTTCGGCTCATAAAGTGAGAAATTCTTCAGGTGCATATCATTGTTGCCTGTGAGCCATGAGAATAGAAGTACTTCGAAGTAGTTTGTCACGTCCATCTTTGACAAAGAAGAGAACTGTTTAATGGTCTTTCCAATCTTTTCATAGCTGCTTTTGTATTTGTACTCAGTCTGTCTTTCTGTAAGCTGGCACATATCCTCCATGGCAATTTTCTCACCATCGGCAGTACGGTCAATACGTCTTGTGATATAGCATAAAGTGTCGTCTGCCATCCTGAAAAGAGTATGAGGAACCACCTCAATCTTCGCCAGTTCTGCAAGGTGCATGGTCAAATCCTCGACTTCAGGCATCATTGGATACTGTGAAGTCTGTGGTTTGCAGATGTAGTTGCCCCAAAGCCCTACAATAGTGAGTCTCTGTGCCCCCTCATGCTTGGCTAAATGCAGAGATAGCTTTGGCTGCACTCCAGTCAGCGAGGTTTGATCCTTTATGACCTGAGCTGCCAATGAGTCCATATCTTCGGTGGTATAGTCAAGTGTTGGAACCTGTGCACTGCCAAAGAATTTCTTTACACACTTAGCGTGGAAGTCCCTTTCGCCCTCAGCAAGTGGACCGTAACAGTATAGACAATTGCTCATATTATTCCTCCTTATCTTCTATAGGTACTACACTTATCGCTCCTATGCAGTCTTTGCAGCAAAGCAGCAGGAGCGACATTCTGTCGAGAATACTGATGTCTGTGTTTCGGATAGCTACATCAAGCAGCCATCCTTCAGGAATCAGTCCGTCAAAGAATGGGAAGAGCACGGAACTCTTATAGGTCGCCTCCTGCAGGGGTAATGTTAGGCTGACAGGCTTTGGCTCCTTTGTCTTTAGGTAGTCAGGAAGGTATGCAAAAGTGTATCCTTCATCACTCTCCGTGAGGATGCCAGCAACCGTTTTCTTATAATATATCTGTGCCTGTCTCATTATTTATTCTCTTTTGGGGATGCTGTCATCTCGTAATTAAAATACTCAAGTAATTGATTCACCTTATCAAGTCTGAGGGATGCCTTTCCCTGCTCCAGATTGCGAATGAAATTGAGTCCCAAGCCAGACTTCATAGACAGCTCTTCCTGAGTTATCTTGTGCTCTTTTCTTAATCTTTTAACTGTAGATGCTAAGTTTGACATAACGAAATTATATTAGTTCGGATGCAAATATACGAAACATTTTTATAATTACATTAGAACGCATATAAGAATAGTAAATTCTTTTAGGCTATATACGATATGATATAATCAGATGATTGATATTCTCTTCTATTTTGACAGACAGAATGCTTTCTAAAATCTTCTTTTTTAGCATTCATGAGATAATTTCAGGACTTATTCGTTCAATTTTAGGAGGAAGGGGGCTCTTCAATTCAAAACACTAAAATTCAAAGTAGAAGATAAAAAATCTCGAATATAAATATGTTGTATTCCTTCATAACTACTTTCGAAGGAACGTTCACCTGACACGACAACTTTTGGGTAGTTATCTTTTATCTTTAATAAGTTGCAAAATTCACGTTCAATAGTTTTGGGAGAAGTCAGTTCTGCAGAGACCTGAATATAAAGCGTTTCACCGGAACGGGTACAAACAAAGTCAATTTCTTCGGTATTCATAGCGCCAACCTTAACTTGATAACCACAGTATAACAAGTGATTGCAAACCAAATTTTCTAATCGTTTTGCTCTATCCTGAGGCTTATATCCTGCCACTACATTCCGGATACCCATATTTTCAAAAAAATACTTTTCGCCTCGTTCAAATAATCTTTTACCAACAACATCATACCTGCCTATACGATGTACGACAAACGCCTCCGCAAGCGAATCGGCATACTCAGAAACCTGATTAGGAGATATATTTACTTTCTGATTCTTTAAAAAGTCACTGATACTTTTCGATGAAAAAAGACTTCCAACATTATTTGCCAAAAAACGAATAAGCTGTTCAAGAAATGCAGTATTTCTAATATTCTTACGAGCAACAACATCTCTGAGAACTATCGTAGAGTAAATACTACTAATATACTCCATCAAAACCGCTTCATTGAATGGTAAATGAATCAAGTATGGCAATCCTCCAAAGTGAGTATACTTTTCCAATGATTCATCATCATTGGGTAAACCGTGGAAGTTGAGAAACTCCATATAGGAGAGACTGTATATTCTGAACTCAACATATCGCCCACCAAGCTCATTTGCCAAATCCCCTGAAAACATTTCAGAGTTACTGCCGGTAATATAAATATCATTGTTGTTGTCTAGCGCGAGTGACCGTATTGCCTTTTTAAAATCTTCAATTTCCTGAATTTCATCAATGAAGATATAATTCATTCTGTCGTATACTAATCTTTTATCAATATAATCATAGAGCTCTTTAAAAGATGTGATGGCCTCAAACTTTATATCTTCTTTATTAATATAAATTACATTAGCACCATCTTCTTCCTTCATTATCAAGTCGATAAGTTGATAAAGGATAAAACTTTTACCTACACGCCTGTGTCCTACCATCACTTTGATAATAGGAGTTCGCATATAGGGTTTAATTCTATCTATATAGGAATCTCTTTTGTGTAATATCTTTGGGAGTTCTGTCATTTTATTGTATCTATGTTTATAATCCCTAGCAAATATAATAATTATTATAATTATATCTATAATAATTGAGTAAAATATAGATTTACTGGGCAAAATGTCCGTATATCTGAATATTTTCTTTCATGAAATGAAAGAAATAACTTTGCAGTAGCTTGAAAAGAAAGCAAGAATTATTTCATTAATTTTTCTTTCTTTTCATTTTATACTTTTTCCACAAGTAAAAGATGAAAAGAATTATAATCCATAATGGCCAAATATTTATTATAAACAGGAAGAAATCAACAAATCCGAACCACCCTTTAGATAGTGATTGCTTTAACTTTTCAGTAAATTTATCTCGTTTTGCAGGGTTGTATTTAAAATTTCTCTGTTTTGATATTGTTAAATCAAGGGTACTATAATCAACTAAATCACTTAAATATTTTAGTCGGCCTGTTGTGCTCTCTATTTCTTCTTCTAAAGCGCGTATCATTTCTTCAATCTCAAGTATTTCTTTTATACTGTTGGCTTTCACCAATAAGTCGTTGTAACGCTTTAGATAATTCCGTTTATTTTCAAGTCTTGTTTCCAGATCAATAAACTGGTCGGTGACATCTCGTGCGTCAATCTCTTTATAAAGTATTTCGCCATCACCTGCCTCAATATCGGATATGAACTTCATGAAATTTTCACTTGGTATCCTTATCTTGAGATTATAAGATGTTTCCCAATCCGAATTATTAAGACTCTCGTTTGCATAATATCCCCCATGACGAATAATTAAAGTGTCGATTCGAGATTTAGTGTTTTCTAGATCTGTAACCCGAACACCTAATCGTCCATCTTTAATAATTTTCTTTTTAGTCACCTCTTGATTCTCAATTTCATCAATCAATGGAGATGAATCAATTTGGGTTTGTTGATCAGCAAGAACAGTTTCCTCTGCCATTGTCATGTCAGCAAGATTGTCAGATTGTTTCTGTTGACAGGAAATTATTAGCAGTGCCACTAAAATAATAGATAGAAAATTTTTCATCACAGTACAATTTAATTGTTTTCAAAAGTGGAATAGACCATCTTATTTTTCTTCTAACAGTGAAACAATATGCTCTAAATCTATATCGGACGATGCCGGTATTCTAAGTTCTTCGGTGTTTTTTAATGTCCTGTCATAATAATAGTATTGGAGATAGAGACCATGAAAAGGTTTTTCAATCGCCTTCACTTTTTGGATATCCGAAAGTGGAAAATCCCAATTATGAAAAGTGCCGTTGACGTAAGCAAATTTCCGTCCAATCAAAATAATTCCGTCTCCGTTGAGGTTTTTTTTGCGGTATAAAACAGGCATACCGAATGCAAAAGCAGAAATTAAAACAATCAGCGCAATCATCGCCATAAACATTTCACCCTTACCTTCATCAATGAAAAGAATAAAAATGCCAAAAATAACCACAATCATAACAGTAGTAATCCACAAAATGCCTTTGTTCTTTTCCTTTTCGTTTTTATAAAGTATGTTGGTGTACTCCAATTTTTCTTCATGGCTGAGTTGCCAACTCGCAATTAAACTTTCACCCGAAATGAGAGTTTTCATTTTTTTCGCTCTACTTCCAAATATTAAGGCAACAATTAAACCTGTCAGCACCATAAATATGCTGATTAAAGTGACAGCATAAACCTGATACAATGGATTACCTTCGGTAAAAGTGAGATAAATTAGAATTCCTCCAATAAGTGCTACGATTAACGAAATAACAACTGTTTTTTGTTGATTATTCTTTACTTTGAGTTTGCGGTTGATTTTTTGCACATCGATATTGGATTCGACGATTTCTTCTCGCTCTTGTGTATTTTCTTTTAGCTCATTTACTGCCTTATCTTTAGAAGTGAATTTTGGTTGTTTTATTCCACAATTTGGGCAGAATTTGTCGTTCGCAAGGACTTCATTTCCGCAATTCTTACATATTCTTTCCATTATTTTTTCTTTTTATTCCCATTGAAGAGAAGTGTAAAGTCAATGTACAGCAATGCTGCCAAAAGTAAGGAGGTAAAGGTGAAAAATTGATACATGACATGTTGGTATAATATATATCCAACTAAAACCATCTGCAGCAAAATTATTAGTTTTGTTAGCCAGTTGTATGGTTTTGCTTTTTTTCGTCGGATGAGAACCATTAAAAGCACAATCAATGAAATTAGTAATATTCTAAGTATTTCGTTATCGTAGTATCCACGAAATCCGATAATTACACTGACAATAAGATATAACCATGTCCATATCGTTACGCCACCTTTTACTTCTTCAAACGGGGGTTCCGCAACGTGTGTTGATTTTTTATCACCAGATTCAGTCTTGATTTTCTTTGATGTTGATTTATCATCAACTGCTGAAGCTTCCTTTTCAGACAAGCTATTGCTAATCGCTTCTTGTACAGCTGAAATTCCTTTTTCTGTCATTCGCGATACGTTTTTCTGAACAGTAGATTTAGCGTAACTCCGAAGACTACTTTTCAGTTGCTGCTCAACGCCTTTGTACATTTTTTCTTTGTACCCTGTCGCAAAAGTCCGCATCTGTTCGACTACGACTTTGGTTCCGCAACCTGGGCAAAATTTTGCTTGACCCATTAGTGGTTGACCACAATTTGTACAATATGCCATAGTTTTTCCTGTTATTTAAAGAGGCTGTCCGCCGGATTTTTCTTGTCAAATTCTTTCAGATCGTTAAATGCTTTTGATATGTCCTTAGAGACATCCGTAACGTCTGAATACCCCAATGATTTCAGTTCATTGTTCAAACTCTCAAGATGTGCACCTGATGCATTCACATCAACCTTCGCCTTACTAATCACATCCATCGCTTTATTCAGATCGCGTGGCAAATCCTTTATATCCAAATTCATTCCATCCTTGTAGCCCGAGCGTACACCTTTCAATGTACCCACCGCTTTTTTAGCCTGTGCAAAAGCTTCTGATTCGTTACCGCTTTTCATGGCATTCTCTACTTTGTTTTGATACATTTTACCAGTCTCCTGAGCATCATACAAAGTTGTTTCTCCGTGTTTTACCTTCGTGATATTCGATTCTTTAATATCTATTTCACCGGTTTCGGGGTTAAACACATGGTCTGAGTAATCTTTACCGGCTTCGGCATCAAATCGGTCTGTACCTCTTTGTTGATGTGCTTCTGCCCATTCGGTATCGCTCATTCCGTTAGGTTTTCCGGTAACTTCACCAAAAATTTTATACGATTCGTTTAGCCAGTTGGTTCTTTGAAGTTCAATCCATTTTTCTGTTCCATCCGCACTTTTCACTTTTCGCAATACACGGTAATCTCGGTCTGTATTTACCGAACTTCCTTCTTTTCCCGGAGTTCTGAAATCATCTATTTTTATATCATTCGGATTCAGTTTGTATTCATTGGAAATGTATTCTTTTAAACGAGCATCGTGTTCGGTGTATATTTTATTACGCGAACGATTAAAAACATCTTTCATTTCCTTTGTTCCATAATTTTGAATTGTTCGAACTTTCGCCGGGTCACGCATAATCTCGAGCAATTTATCTTGGTCAATTACCTCCTGCCCGTCAACCGTTTTCACGTTTTTCATCATATCGCTTAAAACTTCATCGGGTGTAATTACTTCGTAATTTCGTTTTAAGGCTTCACGATGCAGCATTCCGGTGAGTTTTTGTACGATTAAATCTTCTGCTATTTGTCTTCCTGTTATCTTTGCAGCCTCAACTACCGACTTGGTTTGATAAAGGTTGTATAAGAATTCACAACTTATAAATATAGTCCATGCAAGTACACGATTATCTTTTACCACCAACTCGATGTTTTCGATACTCAGAACCCTTCCTTTTGCCATATTCATGAGCAAAGGCATGATCGTGTCAAGTTGACGTGAAGCAAAAACATCCCATCCCTGCTCGGGTTCATAGATATAGAAATTGAGAGCTTCTATCATTTTTGCTTTTATCATACCCGCCGCTGTTGCGCCCAATCCTTTCAGGTAGAAAGAAGTCAACGCACTGAAAGCCAAGTCTCCTGCCCACTCTGTCCACTCGAGCGTGACGGTGATGGCATTTGCCCAAGCCTCTTCCGATTTGTACCCTTCTGCGCCTTCTGCGAGAATAAGGTTAAAAGCCACTTTCCAGATTCTGTTTCGTAACTCTGTAAGGCCTTCTGCTCCCAGCGTCATTTTTCGGAGTTCCAGTAAATCGCGCAACTTGTTTCTGGCATCACCGATAGGTACATAATTCTCGATGATATACTTGCATTCTTCGTATGCTTTTACCCAATCCGGAAACTCCTCTCCAATACCATAGGTTTTAACCTTGAGAGTTAGATTTTTTTCGAAATATTCTGGTCTGTCAGTATCAACGGATGGTGCTTTTACAAGATAATTCAAAACATAGACATCACCCGTGCCGGGAATTTCTTCTTTTGTCGTAAAATGGTATCGTCCCAAAGGAATATTGGTAACGAGTCCATCAAAAGTGAATTCGGGTTGCAGAACACTCGCAATATTAATGATCTCAGCTTCCTCGTTGAGTAATTCAAATTGAATATCAGCAAGTCCCTTTTTATCTACCAATACTTGATTCGACTGTTTATCGAAACGATAAAGCGCGAAATCTATATTTTCTTCGAAAGGCTTACTTGCAAGAATATTGATTTCGTTTTGTTTGGTTACGCCGTCTTTGATTATGAGACCTTCCTGCATCACCATTATATTCAGGTGACGTTCTAAAGGTTTTTCATCACCCTGAGCGGCAGAAATAACAAGTGTTTCGCTAATAACAGATTCACCTTCTTTGAGCTTCATTAATGGGCCTGTTAGGGTCACTGAAGCTTTTAGATCACTTTTTGGTTGGATATCAATATTTGTGACAGGTTCGCAGGGTTCAGAACCGTGCCGGTATTCCCCACTGAACTTCCATCCTTTTTCATCTCCTGCATCGTTAATCCAAACATCGAAGGTAATCTCGCTCATATCGTCTGAAACGGGGAAAGTAGCTTCATCAATTTCGGTTTCCAGTTTGCAATCGAGTAAAGCTATTTCCAAATCGTGCATCAATGGAGCTTCTCCTTCGGGAACATCATCCATTTGTAACATCAACTTCACGGAGCTTGGCATATTTGCCGTCTTGTTATCTGGATTCGGACTCGTACAACCCATGTTTAAAGCAATGTATTCAGCTTCAATAATCGGTTCCGATAAATCTATCCAATCACTTTGTGGTTTGAAGATAATCTGTTCAGTGAGTTCTGGAATAGACTTATCATTTTCATCCAAAATCCTTGCACGAACTTCAATCACTTGATAAGTATCGGGGCGGAGTGAACGTTTGTTGTCAGGCAAGGTATCCACTGTAAGCTGCTTTTTTCCTTCAGCTTGTATTTGGATGTTTTTTTGAAACTGATGACCGTCAGCAACCGCTTGTACAGTAATATTAAAAGAAGCACTATTGGGAGTACCTTGTAAAAGCATTTGTGCTGAAAAGCTTCCTTGCGCCTGAGAGGGGCTTATCCTCAATGCCTTTTCGGGATTGAGAAGCTGTATTTGTGCCGGATATTTTTGCTGGGTTTTTGGCGTGATTTTATAAACAACAGCTTCTAAAATATCAGGTTTACCGATAGTGAGATTGAATTTTTCTTTGTTTAGATTTAGAATATATTTTACTTGTTCTTCTTCCTCCTCTTTTTTCTCTTTTTTCTCCTTTTCCTTTTTCGTTTTATTGTTTTGTTTTTGTCCCGGTTTTTTCTTGAAAAGCTTCCGGGAAACTGCTATGAGACCACCACCTCCAATTATGCCTACTAACACTTCCCAAGGAATTTCTTCGCTCGACTGATTACCTTCAATATCGCTTATTCCTTCGGAAGAGGAACCTTCGAGAGGTGGAGCAAAACCTAATGCTGTAGATGGTGAACTGGTAATCTCATTGATACCGTTGCTGTAAGCCTCTTCCAAAGAAGTTGGCTTATAACTAATAAAGGTTTTAATAAACTGAAATCGATCTTGCTCATGATCTTGTGTTAAAATATAGTATTCTATTGCTGTAGCAAAAGTTCCATAAGTGGCTAAATAGATGCTTGCGTGCGAAATGGATCCGGGTTCTCTTTGACCGGCCAGATCCTTATTGTGATACTTAATTATATTAGAAACGTCATAACGTCGCTCATCCACCACAGTACCGTTTACAGATATATCGCCAAACTGTTTGTTAATCAACTCTTGTATTGCAGCGTCGATTTCGGCATCCGAAGGTAATCTATTCCAATACAATGGAGCGTATATATCGCTGGCACTCTTGGTAATAGTTTGGGCAAAAATAGTGATGGGGAAAAGTAAAAATAGCAGGATAAATGCTGTACATGACTTCATATTTCTCATACTATTATTTTATTAGTTACATAAGGTATTGATTGTTCACTTTTTTATTTCTCTCAGCAAGCGACCTTCGCAAAATTAATATAATATTTTAAAGTTTTAGTTTTTTTACTATAATATTATTTGCATAGTAAAAATATTTCACCTCACACTCAAAGTACTTGTTCTAGAGTATTTGGCAGATTATTTACAATCTATTGGGAACTTACTTGAAGTGTGATTTTTTTAGAAAACCTGATTAACTCAATTACGGTATCTCTTTTTTGAAACATACTTTAACTCGTTGTTGTCAAAAGCAACCTTTGTCTTATAATGTATGGAAGGACAGCACATGGCATCATTTCCGGAATAGCATGATGAATTACCCAGTATCAAATTATTTTTGATCTTTCTTGCTAAAAAGAAACCCATACATCCAGAAACATTTTGGTGACCCGTGACAGTTGCCAATCTATATTTCTCATTTTCGTTTATAAATATAAAAATATCTTGTGATGCGCTATTACCGAATTCAGTATGAACACTAATTACAAAATCTTTTTTCGAATCTTTGGTTAAATCTCCTTCCAAAATAGGAATCGCACCAAATAGTTCCTGATCCTTTATTAAGGGAATGGTTATCATAATTAATAGACCGTCATTCTCTTCATCTTTGTCCGAGGTATTGTAATATAGTAACTTTATTGCGGTGGTGTCTGCAAATTCTTCCAACCGTGCATTTTCCCCATAAGTTATTTGATAATAATCCTTTATTGATTGAACAATGGCCGTATCAAGTTTATCATTCTTGATTTGAAATTGTTCAGGATACTTGTTTTTTAATTGGCCACAGGCTCCTAACAAGACTAAAGACATGATGATTACAATTATTATTTTCATGATTCAAGTAATATTATTGTTATCAAAGATCTAGGGGGAATATTACAAAGACATTTCATACAATTAGCAGACAATTGAAGACAATTGAAGACAATTGAAGACAAATGCAGACAAGTGCAGACAAGTGCAGACAAATGCAGACAAGTGAAGA
>DHTF01000064.1:13142-51487 GCA_002411515.1 Proteiniphilum sp. UBA5267
CAAGTGAAGACAAATGAAGACAATTGAAGACAATTGAAGACAATTGAAGACAATTGAAGACAATTGAAGACAATTGAAGACAATTGAAGACAAATGAAGACATATTGACCAATATTTTCTTTCTTTAAAAATAAATAATGACTTTTACAGTAGCTTTTTAAGTTCTTGTTAACAAGCGCTCTTTGACATTTTGATATGTAGTATTTCTTTTTCGTCTAAAATTATTTACCGATACAAAACTTACTGAAGATATTGCCCAAAATTTCGTCGGTAGATATCTGACCAGTGATCTCGCCGAGGTAGAACATGCACTCACGGATATCCTGGGAGAGAAAGTCGTGGGTAATGCCGATCTCAAGTCCTTCCTTCACACGACGGATGGCTTCTAGGGCGCTGTTGAGCGAGGCATAATGACGCAGGTTGGTCACAATCACATCCCCCTCACCGATGGAAGGAATCGCTGCGGCCTCTACCAGCAGTTCCTGTAATTGATTGGTGTGGTGGCGCTGCTTCGCGGAGATAAAGAGCCTGAGCGAATCGAGTTCTGGGAAGAGGGTATCAAAGTCGACACGCACGTCCTCAGAAACCAAATCGACCTTATTAAACAGCAGGATCACTTGTTTATCCTGCAGCGTGGGAAGGATGGAGGCAGCCAGAGCTTCAATCTGCGTGTGCGGAGTGGTCATGTCGATCATCCAGAGGACAATGGCGGCCTGCTCAATCTTGCGAAAGGTGCGCTCGATGCCGAGTGTCTCAATGGCATCGGTAGTCTGCCGGATGCCGGCCGTATCGATAAAGCGGAACGTCACACCCCCCATGTTCACCGTATCTTCAATCACGTCGCGTGTAGTGCCGTGTATGTCGCTAACAATGGCTTTCTCTTCGTTGAGAAGGAGGTTTAGCAACGTGGACTTCCCGGCGTTGGTCTCACCGATGATGGCCACCGGAATGCCGCTCTTGATGGCATTCCCCAGCCTGAATGAATCGACAAGGGTCTGAATCTCCTCTTCAATCTCATCGGTCAGCTCGTGTAGCTTCTCCCGGTTGGCAAACTCCACATCCTCCTCCGAGAAATCGAGTTCCAGCTCAATCAGGGAGACAAACTGCAGCAGCTTATCGCGCAGCAGAGCCAACTTGCGGGCGAAACCGCCCCGCATCTGGTTCATGGCCACCCGATGTGATGCACGCGAGGAGGAGGCAATGAGGTCGGCCACCGCCTCGGCCTGACTCAGGTCGAATTTACCATTCCGAAACGCTCGCCGCGTGAACTCCCCGGCCTGTGCCAGACGGGCTCCCTCACTCAGGAGCAGCTCCATAAGGCGCTGCTGGATATAAACCGACCCGTGACAGGATATCTCCACGCTCTCCTCCCCCGTGAAAGAATGAGGGGCGTGAAAAATGGTTACCAGCACTTCGTCGAGCAGTTCTTCACCTGCATGTATCTGTCCAAAGTGGACTGTGTTGGCCGATGCCTCCGTGAGATTTCTACCTGAAGGGGAAGTGAACACCCTGTCGGTAAGAACAATAGATCCTTCTCCGGATAAGCGAATCACGGCAATGGCACCCATGCCGGGCGGGGTGGATATGGCACAAATTATCTCTGACATAACTGCTGAATGAGCGGATATTAATAGCGGAAGCTGCTTCCTCCCAAAAACTCTCGCAGCAACGAGGTGGGCGGCAGTTCCCGGTCGGTAATGTAATTGAAGTAACCCAAAAACTTGAGCAGCCGGTAAGCTTCGGAATACTCCGGAGCCGTGCGGGGCACCTGCAGCAGGATGGGTTCAGTATGGCGGCGTATGGCAGCCAGCTCATAGATCATGGCCGAGTTGAACATCACATCGGCATTCTCCTGGAAAGGAAAGATCCATTTTTCTTCACCCCGGCGCACGCTGTCCCAGCGCGAGATGGTCTGCTCAGCCGAGTAACCGCGGTAACGGTAATCGCGCACAATACGTCGGATAAGCCGGTTATCGGAAGCAGGAATCCAGTTGTGGTCGTCGAGCGAGATCGTCGTCAGCGCCGACACGTAGACCTTAAAGACTTTTTCCGGCGGTATGTGTGCAGTCAGTTCAGGATTGAGACCATGTATTCCCTCTACAATGAGGATGCTGTTGTCGGACATCTTCAGAAAATTCTTCTTGTACTCACGTTTTCCGGAGACAAAGTTATAAAAAGGAAGCTCCACCTCTTCACCTTGCATCAGCCGGATCATATGCTGTTCAAAAAGCTCCAGATCTAGTGCATAGAGTGATTCATAGTCTTTCTCCCCTTTTTCGTCGAGCGGTGTTTTGTCCCTTTCCACGAAATAATCATCGAGCGAAATGCCCACCGGCCGGAGCAGGTTCACTAGCAACTGTATCTCGAGTCGTTTGCGAAAAGTTGTTTTTCCGGAGGAAGAGGGACCGGATATGAGTACCACACGGACACCATCCTGAAACCGGTGGGTGATCTCCTCCGCTATCTCACCGATCTGCTTCGACTGGTAAGCTTCGGCTACCTGAATGACTTCCGACATGCGATCTGCCAGCTTGGCACGATTCAAGTCACTCACATTGTCGAGTCGGCTAATTTTGAGAAATTTCAGGTGCTCCCGGTAAACGTTCAACAGCTTCTCTTGATGCACCTCCGGTTCCAGTTCTACGGGATGCTCCCGGTTGGGTACCCGCAGCAGGAAGCCACCGTTGTGGGGCTGTATGTCGAAGAGGCGGATGTAACCTGTGGAGGGTGTGAGGCAACCGTAAAAATAATCGATGTATTCGTCCAGTTTCGAATAACGGGCATACAACATATCGGAAGTCTCGAGTAACCGGGCCTTATCCTCCATGCCGCGCTCCCGAAAGAGCTGTACCACCTTCGTGGTCTCCTCCTCCACCTGCACAAAGGGAATATCGGCCTCTACGATCTCCCGCATCCTGTTCCGGATGGCATCGAGTTCCGGCTTTCCTACAGGCACATCAGACTCAATCTGGAAATAATATCCCTTCGATACGGCATGCTCGATGTACATCTCGGCGTTGGGAAGGAGGTCATCTACCGCCTTGGCAAGGATGAAACATAGCGAACGGACGTACGTACGCATAGCGGAAGAGTTACTTAGATCGACAAACTCGATCGTCTTGGGACGATAAAGCCGGTAAGCAAGCGACTCGGTTTTGTTGTTTACCTTTGCATTGGTGATGAGATAGGGTGACTTCACTCCGAAAATGTCAATCAACGCTGTCAGGGGTATTCCTACTTCCACATCCTTCTCTTCTCCCGTGTTGATACATTTTACTTTTACCTTGTCGTAATTCATATTCATCTTTTTTGGGAAGACGAATATACACTATTTTTTGCAGAGAGTGCCATTTTAGAAAAATGATACAGGTATAATTACCCGTTTTTTGCGCCAAAGACCTTCAATTTCGGTTATTTTTTTTAAGTTTGTGCACGCAATTATGAAATAATCTAAAAATGGACTACGGTTTAATCGATTTCTTAAAACTGGTGGGCTCACTGGGCCTATTTCTCTACGGGATGAAAATCATGAGCGAGGGCTTGCAGAAGCTGGCCGGTAACAAGCTCAGAAACGTTTTGTCGGCCATGACAAAGAACCGCATCATGGGCGTGCTGACGGGTGTGATGATCACTGCTCTGATACAATCATCCTCTGCAACCACCGTCATGGTGGTGAGTTTTGTCAATGCCGGGCTGTTGAGTCTGGTTCAATCGATTGGGGTGATTATGGGTGCCAATATCGGTACCACGGTTACGGCCTGGATTATCTCCTTTTTCGGCTTCGGTAAATTTTCGATCAGCGCGTTGGCCATTCCGCTTATGGGTATCGCGTTGCCGCTGATCTTCTCCTCCAAAAGCAGAAACAAATCTTTGGGTGAATTCATATTCGGATTCTCCTTCCTTTTTATGGGTCTCGATTTTTTGCAAAGCTCCATGCCCGACCTGCAAAACAACCCGGAGGTGCTCGCCTTTGTACAAAACTTCACCGGAATGGGGATCATCTCCACACTCCTTTTTCTCTTGGTGGGTACAGTGCTCACCCTCATTGTGCAGTCCTCAAGCGCCACAGTAGCCCTCACGTTGATTATGGCGGCTAAAGGGTGGATCGACTTCCCCAGTGCAGCAGCCATGATACTGGGAGAGAACATTGGCACAACCATCACTGCCAACCTGGCCGCTATTCCCGCCAACATCTCGGCAAAAAGAGCTGCTTTCTCTCACCTCATGTTCAACGTGTTTGGCGTAGTATGGATACTACTGGTATTCAAACATTTTGTCCATTTAATAGATAACATCGTTCCAAGCTTTGCCGGTGTGCATCCTTCCGGGATCACCGAATTTATCACATCTCTCTCACCAGAAGTATACACCCAAATAACCACCCTGCCACAGTCGGAGCTCTCACCAGAGCTGGCTGCCCTGCAGGAAAAGTACCTCACTTACCAGTCGGCCACCTCCTACGGTCTGTCGCTCTTCCACACACTGTTCAACATATGCAACGTCTCGCTGATGATCTGGTTCGTGAAGCTTTACGAAAAGATTTGTTTGAGAGTGATCAGACCGAAAAAAGGGGAAGAGGAGGACGAAGAGTTCATACTGCAGTATATATCTACCGGGATGGCATCGACCGATGAGCTCTCCATTCTACAGGCAGAGAAGGAGATGGAAGTGTATGCTCAACGCGTAAGGAAGATGAATGGTTTCGTGAAGAAGATGACCAACCTGAAGAATAGCGACAAGAAGTTTCTCAAGCTCTACAACCGGATTGAGAAATACGAGGATATCAGCGACCGGATGGAAGTGGAGATCGGTTCTTACCTCAGCAAGGTATCAGAGGGAAAATTGAGCAATCGCAGCAAGGAGCGGGTACGTTCCATCCTGCGGGCAGTGACCGAAATTGAAAGTATTGCCGACTCTGCCTGCAACATTGCACGCCATCTGAAGCGAAAAATGGAGGCCGAAACAGAGTTTGAAGAGGCCATACTCGAAAACATCAACTCCATGTATGAACTTACCGACAAGGCACTCGATAACATGCAGCAACTGCTGAAAAACAAAAAGATCACGGAAACCGATCTGGTCAACAGCAAACACATTGAATCGGTCATCAACGAAAAACGGAATCAGTTGAAACGGGAAAATGTGGAAAACCTCAATCTGAAACTTTACTCCTATCAGAATGGCGTCTTCTACATCGATATCATTTCGGAATGTGAACGCATGGGCGATTACATCATCAACGTGATTGAATCGCTCGAGAAGAATTAAAATTAACAGGGTATGAACGACTGGAAAAAAAGACTCGATATCGTCTACTCCACCAATCCCGATTACCACTACAACAAAGAGGATGAAGGGGTAACCGACACGTTGCCCAAAGAGAAACAGTTGTTGCGGGTCAGCCTCGACAAACGGAACCGGAAAGGAAAGGCTGTGACGCTGATCACCGGTTTCGCAGGAACCGACGACGACCTGCAGGAGCTGGGCAAGCTACTGAAAATGAAGTGCGGCGTGGGCGGATCGGCCAAAGAGGGTGAGATCATTGTACAGGGTGATCACCGTGCGAAGGTGTTGGATATTCTGCAAAAGGAGGGATATGCCAAATCACGTATCATCTGAGCGGAATCATCTCCATGTGATTAAAGCGTCTGCCGGATCGGGAAAGACACATCGACTGACAGGCGAGTACCTCCGTTTGCTCTTCTCGGCGCCACATCGCTACCGTCACATCCTGGCGGTTACCTTCACCAACAAGGCCACCGACGAAATGAAGTCGCGCATCGTGCAGGAGCTGTACCGCCTGGCTTCGGGTGACGGTACGGCTTACCTGCGTGAGCTGATGCAGGAGAACGCCATGGATGAGCGATCGGTACGCGCGCAGGCCAAAGAAATTCTGGAGAATATATTGCACGACTACTCCTCCTTCTCCGTCAGCACCATCGACCGTTTCTTTCAACAGACCATGCGCGCCTTCACCCGGGAGATGGGTCTCTCGGGTGGATACAACATTGAACTGGACGAGTCCTCCTACCTTATGGAGACTGTGGACCTGATGCTCTCGGAGCTGGGACAGCCCGAAAATAAACAACTTGCCGACTGGCTGCTGCTCTTTATGCAGCAGAACATCGAGGAGGGCAAGAGCTGGAAGATAAACCGCCAGGTGCTGGATCTGGCCGGACAGTTAACGAATGAGACCTACAAGTCGTTCTCCAGTGAAGAACAGGCTACAATTCACGACAAGGAATTTCTGTTGTCTTTTCAGAGAATACTCCGAAAGATTGTCCACGATTTTGAGGTGGAGGTGAAAGCAATCGGTGAAAAGGGAGTGAACCTGATGAATCGCTTCGGACTGCACTTTTCAGATTTCAGTGGTGGAAGCCGCTCCCCTTTCTCCCACTTCGTTAAATGGGCAAAGGGAGAAATGAAATCACCCACCGACACATTCATCAAGCTGGCCGATAATCCGGAGAAATGGGCCACTAAAGCCTCTCCTCCCGATAAGCGTTCGGCCATTGACTCGGCCTTTTCTGCAGGACTGAACGATGCAGTGAAAGAGGCGGCCTCTCATTTCGAGAATAACATCCATTACAACTCCGCGCAAAGCATTCTTCGTAATTTCTATACTCTTGGCATCCTCAACGACATCAAAAACAGACTCCGCAAGCTGCAACAGGAAAACAACACACTCTTTCTATCCGACACCACGGAGCTGCTGAATCAGATGATCGCCGGAACCGACTCTCCCTTCATTTACGAAAAGACCGGCACACGCATTGCTCATTACATGATGGATGAGTTTCAGGACACCTCGCGCATGCAGTGGCGCAATTTCAAACCACTCATTGGAGAGAGCATCGCTTCGGGTAACTTTAACCTCATTGTGGGTGATGTAAAGCAGAGCATCTTCCGCTTCAGGAACTCCGACTGGCGCCTGCTTGAGAAGCAGGTGAGCGACGACTTCCATGCGGACAACATCAGAGAACACCTCCTCGATACAAACTGGCGCAGCGACAGCACCATCGTGCAGTTTAACAATGCCTTCTTTTCTCAGGCACCCACGATCCTGCAACAGGATTTTAATGACACCACGGAATCGGTCGACACGCAAATTACCGATGCTTACCGCGATGCCTCTCAGCATGTTCCACAGCCAAAAACCGAGAGTGGCGGACAAGTGAGAATCACCTTCCTGAAGGAGGAGGAAGCTGCCGGAAGAAGTTGGAAAGAGAAGGTCCTGGAGCAGCTGCCTCACGAGATTGAGCAGCTGCAGGATCAGGGGTTCGCCTTGAAGGATATCGCCGTGGTGGTACGCGGAAATAAGGATGCGGCAGAGGTAGCCGAAAGGCTGCTTGCCTACAAGAAAAGCCATCCAGAGTCGTCCTACCGGTTCGATATCATCTCCAACGAAGCACTGCTTATCGGCAGCGCGCAAAGCGTGAGGACCGTGATCGCACTGATGCGCCATTTTCGCAATCCGGAAGACAAAACAAGGCGGATGATAGCGGCCTATGAGTATGATAAGGCGATACAATACTCCCGGGAGGGGATATCGATTGATTTTCGGGATGAGGTAAAACAGCAGCTGAGCACACTTTCTTCGCTTCCCTTCTACGATATGGTGGAACGTTTGTTTGCGCTCTCTGCCGACTTGCTCAACCAACAGGAGCATGCCTACATCCAGGCTTTTCTAGATATCGCCCTGAAGTTCAGCAGCCGCAGCAACACCGATCTGGGGACATTCCTCGACTGGTGGGACGAAAAGGGTTGCAAGAAGGCACTCTTCTCGCCCGAAGGACAAGATGCCATCCGGCTCATCACCATACACAAATCGAAGGGGCTGGGCTTTGGTGCGGTGATCATGCCCTTCGTAGATTGGAACACCGATCACAACATACGCCACACCAACATCATTTGGTGTAAACCAGATGTAGCACCCTTCGATCAGTTAAGTGTGGTTCCACTGAAGTATGGACCTGCTCTTGCAGATACCATTTTCAGAAAAGATTACCTGGAAGAAAAAAAATTCAATGCCATCGACAACCTGAACCTGCTGTACGTGGCTTTTACACGGGCTAAGCATCGACTGATCCTTTTCGCGCCTCAACCAAAAAAACCGGAAAAGATAAAGAGCGTAGCGGATCTGTTGTGGCGGAGCGTCATGGAAGATTCCATCCTGGCAGATCATGTGACTGAGGACGAGTCGGTATGTACCTTCATCTATGGCCTGCCGGCACAGCACAAGAGCGAAGAGAATCAGGGAGTGCAGGCTTATAAAACCAGTCACTGGCACTCTGTCCCATTTGATGATCGGCTGAAACTACGCTTGAACTCCATCGGTTTTTTCAGCGACGAGGGGCGCCGTGATTATGGCAAAATGATGCACGACATCGTAAGCAACATAGAAATCCTGGCCGATATTCCACAGGCTGTGGAGCAGAAGATATCTGCAGGGGAGCTCGGCGAAGAGGAGAAGGAGAAGATGATTTGCCAACTGACGGAGTATTTATCACTCCCCGTTGCCACCGACTGGTATTCCGGCAACTACAAAGTCTTGAATGAAACACAACTGCTGCATCCGGTCTCGGGCTTCAGTCGACCCGACCGGGTGATGATCGGCCCCGAAGGGGTGATCGTAGTGGATTACAAGTTTGGCGATTCGGAAGACAACAAATATGTACGTCAGGTACGGTATTACATGAAACAAATCAGGGAAATGGGGTACCAAAACGTGTCGGGTTACATCTTTTACGTGAAGCAGGCAAAGATTATACCGATTTCATAGTGTCCTGGTCACCTTCAGCTTCACCAACCGGCCGTCCATGGCCGAGACATACACCTCATCGTTGTCGGTGGGTAAAATCATGTTGATTAGCCCGTTCGAAATGCGGTATTTCCACAGGAAAACACCATCAGTAGCACGATAGGCGTATATCAGTCCTTTGTCGGTGGGGACGTAGACCACGCCATTCTTCTCCACCAGGGGTGTGGGTGTCAGTTCGTAGCCCATTTCTTCTCCCGTAGAGATCCATTTTACCTGCCGTGACGGAAGGGTTGCATCGATAGCAAGGATGGTCCCGTCCATAGTTTTAGCGTAAACCGTGTTCCCATCTTCCGAGATACCAATGGATTCGCGTACCCTGTTTTCAGGATCGTTATAACGCCAGACGACCTCTCCGCTCCTTTCGTCGAGCACCGTCATAAACCGGTCGGGTGAAGCCAGATATATTCTTCCGTGTGTAGCAACAGGCACCACCTGTGCAGGTGACAACATACGGTTTGCGTGACCGCTGTGCCATATCCATCTCGGTTTTCCAGTCTCAATATCAAGAGCATAGAATGCATTACCCCAGCTACCAAAAAAGATCACGCCATCCTTGACCAGCGGACGGGTGACCACGAAGTTCTTTACACTGTCGAAATCCCAGAGGAGCGAGCCGGTGGCAACATCCCAGGCACGGCAATGGCCATCGCCACCTGCAAGCATGACCTTGTTTGCAGCACAAACGGGAGAGGAGACCACCGCCTTGTTGTTTTTCAGCTTAAACCGCATGCTACCTGTCGCCATCTCCAACCCATACAGGTAAGAATCGGACGAGGCACACCAGAGGATATTCTCATGCAGTGCAGGAGTAGCATAGATTTTACCCTGTGTCCGAAAGGACCATTGCAGTTTTCCACTGCTGCTCTCCACCACTTTTATCTCTCCCGCGGTATTGGTGTAGCACAATTTGTCGCCCACCAGCGTCATGCCGCTACCCATATCGCTATTCTCCTGAATGCTCCACAATTCCGACACGGCAGCGTGGTTTTGATTCATGCTATAGTCGGGGCGTGGGGAGTTGGCCTCCCACAGGGGTCTGGCGGTGGTGGGAAAAGTGAGCCAGGGTGAGAGGGTTTCACCCGAGGCCTTTCGCTCCTGCAGGGTAATTGAATCGGCATCTACGGTTATGCGTGTATAACCTCCGACGGCTTGGCCGGCACGAAGGTTGGAGCGGCACATGGCTGCCTGAACTCCCTCGAAGTTCATTATCTTGTTGACATGGCCGTGTCCACAAAGCATCAGCTGCACATTAAAGGGACGAAGGGCATCCATCACCTCAAACCAGTTATTAAGTCCGTTGTCCATGGGGTAATGGTTGACGTAGATGATGGGCTGGTTGCGGTCGGTTTCTTTGAGTGCGTCAAAGAGCCAGGTGAGATTCTCCCGTGGTATCTGTCCGGGGCCCATACGCATGTTCGGTCCTGAGGCCACTCCAAGAAACTTGTATCCGTTGTATTCAAATCCGAATGTCTCGTTGCCGAATATTTTGAGAAAATCGTTTGTTCCACTCTCCGACCAGTTGGAATCGTGATTGCCGGGAATGGCATAATAGGGTACACGCAAATCGTTGAGCAACTGCTTAGCAGTACGCAGTTCATCGTAGGATCCAAACTCCGTGACATCGCCCGACACAATGACAAAAGCAATATCCTTCTGTAAATTGATGTCCTGCACCGTGCGGCGAAGATCCTCGTTGTTCTCCGGACTCCCGACGTGTGTGTCGGTGATCAGGGCAAATGTGAAAGGAGATCCTTGCTGCGCGAAAACTGCGCAACCCAGGAGAATCGAAAGAAGCTGAAGGTAAAGTCGGTTCATTGCCATTTAGTGGGGGATGAAGGTTTTAGGAATCTTTGCGACTTTGGAAGAAAGTATGAAAAAAAAGCATCTGATATTTCACCGCGTTGCTCCAGTAGGGCCCGTTGTGTGCCCCAGGGCGGGAAATAAAGTCGTGGGGGATGTTGCGATAGAGCAACTCCTCGTGGAGTCGTTTGTTCACCTGATAAAAGAAATCCTCAGTACCACAGTCGATGATGATTCTCAACGCGTTGGGGGTAAGCAGGTGCAGCTGCTTCATCACGGTGTAATTTTCCCAGTTTTCGGGATGCTCCCGCTGCGAACCCAGATTTTTTGACATATTCCAGCTATTGGGGAAAGGCCGTATATCCACACCACCGCTCATGCTTCCGCAGGCTCCATATATATCCTGATTGCGAAAAGCCAGATACAATCCACCATGTCCGCCCATGCTTAACCCCGATATGGCACGTCCTTCACGAGAGGGTATTGTGGTATAGTGTTCGTCGACCCAGGTAGTCAGCTCACGGGCAACAAATGTCTCGTAGCGCGATGTGGAATCGACGGGGCTATCCCAGTACCAACTGTCAAATCCCCCATCGGGACAGACAACCATCATGCCGTAGTAATCGGCCAGGTCCTTGATATGGGGTGCCATTTTGACCCAGCCATCGTATTGTCCACTGTATCCGTGTAAGAGATAAAGCACGGGAAACGCATCTTGGCCGTTGTAGGATTGCGGTTTGATCACAACCGTTTTGATCTCTTTGCCCATCTTTTCACTCAATACGTTTATTGTATCAACCGTTGCAGGGAAAGCTCCCATGGTACAAAGGGTCAATAGCAAGGTAACGATTGTAACTTTCTTCATTGCATGATTCTTTATAAGTTTTGTCAAAGATACAAAAAACAGCAGATAGAAAAAGAGTCACTTGCCAATTATTGAAACGGCGTTACCGGCATTTTTGCCATGCTCTTTCCGAAACAAATCGAAAGAAAAAATGTTGTACTGTCATGGACTTGCCTGGCGGACCTTCATCGTAGAGTGAAGCGTTCCCTGTAAACCAACAATTAAAAACTCATACAAAAAAAGCCACAACAATGGATATACAATTTAAAATTGACGCGCACAAAAGGGGAAGTTTTTTTATCGATCAGGAGGGACGGCAGGTGGCTGAACTCGACTTCGAAGTAAAGGACGGGATCCTCAATGCGTATCATACGGGTGTGCGTCCCGAACTGGAAGGACAAGGTATTGCCGGCAGACTGTTCGATGAGATGGTACGGTATGCACGGGAGAAGGGCTACATGGTTATGCCTTCCTGCTCTTACATCCTGGCCAAATTTCGCAGGCGCCCGGACGACTATGCCGATATATGGCATCGCTCCACAGATGAACCCACAGGAGAAGCCTGTGGCATCGCACCCAAGTAGGGTATAAATTACGGGATATACCGATTCATCAAATAGACCTTCGGGTCGCTCTCAAAGTTATCTTTTGTGAAGATAGCTGCTATTGTGAGAACGTCCCGAAGGATTTTTGTGACCGCATCTGTATTCTGCGAAATCGATAACCTACTACATTATTTTTTTTGCTTTGATGCCGCAGCCGATGGCCTTGGTAGTGGCAGGATCGGGTGTATTGCCTGCCAGCAGGGCACGGATGGCATTGGAAGCAAAAGGTACTGTTACGGCAGAAGCATCCTGATAGTTATCATCGACGGTGCCAGTATAAGCAACTGTGAAGCGGCCGTCACCCTCGTTCTTCAGCAGAAACAGTTCCGGTGTGCGTGTGGCACCGTATGAAGGGTACACAGTCTGATCCGCATCAATCAGATAAGGAAAAGGATAGTTCTTTTCGGTTGCCCGTTCTTTTATCTTATCCACAGCATCGGCGGGTTGCTGTATCGCATCGTTCGGATTAATAAACACCACCGGGTAGCCCTGTGGAGCAAACTCGTGATGGAGGGCGATCATGCGGTCTTCGTAGGCCTTCACAATAGGACAGGGATTGCAGGAAAAGATCACCATGACTCCTTTTTCATTCGCGTAGTCGGAAAGCGAGACGGTTGTTCCATCGTAATTTTTCAACGAAAAATCGGGTGCTACTGAGCCTATTGCAATGGGTTGTGCTTTCAACCCAACGACATTGATTATCAATAGAGTTAAAATAAAAAAGACTTTCATAACTGTGAATTTTAAATAGAATTAATTTTTACAACAAGGGGTAGATCAAAGCATCGAGTTCTTCGAAAGTAAACTCTTGCTGATAAAAATGCCTGAAACCATTCCCATAAATCAGGGTAGCGGGTATCACACCCGTCCAATTCTCATCGACAAGCGGTATCCAGTGGTTTGAGTTTGGGTCGTTAAGGAGGAGCACTTTGTTGTGCATATTAGCTTTTTCAACAAAGGGAATCAGCCTCGAATGGAGGTCTTTGGGAATATCGAGGCTAACCATCAGCACTTTCACCCTTTTATCGCGGTATTTCTCTCCCAGCTGCTCAAAAGAGGGTATCTCTTTGATGCAGGGTGCACACCAGGTTGCCCAGAAGTTAACCACATACACGGTATCATTTTTCTGCTGTAGCAGTGGCTGCAACTCCTCGAAGCTGACTACCGTAACATCCGCAGCGGGTTGTTTATTTTCAGCATAAGTCCAAAGAGAAATTTGCATCAAAAGCGACAACAGGAGATGACGAAGCGTATATTTCCTATTTGGATGTTCCCCTGCTCTTTTCATCTGTCTGTAATGCTGTGATTCTTTTTGTGAAACATCCATACTTCGGCGATTGTTCATCAGGAACACAGAGCGAACACGTTAAATATCAAGTAAAAAAGTTAACAGGGGACGGGGAAGTGGAACGTTTTTTTAAGGACCAGGTGCTGTCGCCCATGGCAAGCGTTCTGATGGAAACCAGGCAGCGACCTTGACAAAAAAAAGTGTGGATAAAAATCCACACTTTCTTAATGTTTGAATTCTTGCCTGATGCTATAGCAATGAGGCAGGATCGAGGTTATCGTGTTCGATATCCAGAAAATACTTGTAGGTACCTACCTTGAGTTCCGCACAAGCATCATAATCGGTCACGATGATCCCTTTCTGATGCAGCTGCAAGGCGCTGATGGTCCACATCTGTGTGATGGAACCCTCCACAGCGTGATACAGCGCACGTGCCTTGTGAAAACCGTTTACCAGGATGAGTACTTCTTTGGCATCGAGTACCGTCCCCACTCCCACAGTAAGTGCAGTCTTGGGCACTTTGTTTACGTCGTTGTCAAAGAAGCGTGAGTTGGCAATTACCGTGTCGGTGGTCAGTGTTTTTACCCGCGTGCGGGAAGAGAGTGACGAGCCCGGCTCATTGAAAGCAATGTGTCCGTCGGGACCAATCCCCCCCAGAAAGAGGTCAATGCCCCCTGCATCGGTGATGGCTTGTTCATAGGCTGCACATTCTGCTTCGGGATCGGCCGCCATTCCGTTGAGAATATGTACGTTTTCTTTCTTGATGTCAATATGCCGGAAAAAATTATCCCACATGAAGGTGTGGTAACTCTGCGGATGATCGGCCGGTAGTCCGATGTATTCGTCCATGTTGAAAGTGATCACGTGCTCGAAAGACACAAAACCTGTTTCATACAAAGCAATCAGGGCCTTGTAAGTTTTCAACGGGGAGGAGCCAGTGGGCAGCCCCAGTTTAAATGGTTTTGCTGCAGTAGGCTTGTTCTTGTTTATTTTCGCTGCGATGTAGTTCGCAGCCCACTGTGCCATTTGATCGGCATCGGGTTGAATGATAAGTCTCATATTGTAGTTTTTAATGACAATTTTCCCTGTTGTTCGGGACAAGTGTGTCTCCCGAGAGTAACTTGCACGCCATGGATCGTCCAAGACTGCGTGCTTTTTCCGCCACATCCTGCAACATGGCCTGTTTCATGACCACCGGTTCTCCGACGATCTCAAATTCCGATGCCTCGGCAAAAGCCGACAATTGTTTGGCAGTGGCATCGGACCACGTGAAGCTTCCGAAGCAGCCGAAGAAACGGTTTTTAAGGTTGCGGTTCTGCAGGCCGGAGATCAGGCTCTCCACAGCAGGATACAATTTATTGTTGTAGGTGGGTGAGCCAACGAGCAGACCCTTGTATGCAAACACATCACGAAGAATATCCGATTCGTGGCTCTTGGAAACGTTGTGCATCACAATGTTCTTCAATCCCTGCTCTGCTGCTGCAGAGGCAATTATTTCGGCAAGTTGTTCGGTGTGTCCATACATGCTTCCATAAGCAATAACCAGACCGGGGTCGGCATCGTAGCGACTCAACCGGTCGTAGAGTTCCACTACACTGGCGATGTGTGCTTTTTGTGTCCACACCGGTCCATGCGTTGAGCAGATAACATCAATCTCTATGCCGGACAGCTTCTTCAGGGCTGTCTGTACCGGGGAACCAAATTTCCCTACAATGTTGGCATAGTAACGAATCATCTCCTCCCGGTATCTCTCCGGAAGAAGTTGTTTATCGAGTACACCGCCATCGAGTGCCCCAAAGGTACCAAACGCATCGCCGCTAAACAATGTTTTTCTTTGGGGTAGATAGGTCATCATTGTTTCCGGCCAGTGTACCATGGGAGTCAGATAAAACTGCAGGGTGCAGCTACCCAGGCTCAGTTCATCCATATCCTGAATGAGAAGCACATTCTCAGCTCCGACACCATAGAAGCCTTTCAGCATCTCCAGCGTACGCTTGTTGCCAACGATACGGATGTGGGGATACCTGGATAGTAACCAGGCGATGGAGCCCGAGTGGTCGGGTTCCATGTGATTCACGATCAGGTAATCAATGGGTTTACTACCGATCACTGCGTTGATCTTCTGAAAAAAAACATCAGAATAGCAGAGATCTACCGTATCGACCAGCGCACACTTTTCATCAGCTATCAAATAAGAATTATAAGATACGCCGTGTGGCAATGGCCATAAGTTTTCAAAAAGATGCTTGGTGCGGTCATTTACACCGGTATAAAAAATATCCTTGGTTACTTCGAGAGGAGTGTACATTGCTAAGTTATTTCTTCTTTGGCTTTGTTTTCGGTTTTGGTAATTCTGATTGTTTGGGTGTAATCTCCATTTTGGCTGGTTTACGCAATGCATTCCATATCAGCCATATTCCCCATAAAATAAAGGGTATACTCAACCACTGACCCAGAATGAGACCCGTATTTTCCCGCATGGTTATCTCGGATGCCACCTGCACATTTTTCACATATTCCACAAAGAAACGGAAGAGGAAGATAATCAGGATGCCTACACCGGTGATGAGTCCTTTGCGGTGTTTCGCGTCGGTCTTCCAGTATAAGTGCATGGTGATCGCGAATACCAACAGGTAGACTACTGCTTCGTATATTTGCGTGGGGTGTGAGGGTTCGGTATAGATGGGTGCAGCTCCCTGCATCCATTGATGGAGGTTATCGACAAAGCGAAATCCCCAGGGGCTGTCGGTGGGTCCGCCATAGATTTCGTGGTTCATCAGGTTACCAAAACGAATCATTGCCGCAGTAAATCCGGTGGGTACCATTACCCGATCGAAAGTCCACAGCATGCTTAGCTTGGTCACCTTTCTGGAGTAGAGCCATACGGCAATGATGATACCGATTACCCCACCATGGCTAGCCAGTCCGCCTTCCCATACTTTAATCATCTCCAAGGGATTGGCCAGATAATAAGCCGGCTCATAAAAGAGACAATGTCCCAACCGGGCCCCTACGATGATACCAACGATCATGTAAACAAACAGGGAATCGAACCAATTTTCAAGCAGATCCTCGTGCTTGAATATCTTTTGTACGATGTAGACGGCGACAATCAGGCCAATGACCCATAACAGTCCATACCAACGAATTTCACGTCCTAAAACTGTAAAAAGTGTGGGATCTACATTCCAGGTAACAGAGAGTAATATATCCATCAGTTTTGATATTTTAGACAAAGATAATGAACATTTTCGTTAAGCAAGAACAGAAAAATTTATTTGTTCTGCTGCGTGTAGAAAATGTCTATTCTATTGAACGTTCTTGTCAAGTGAGTTATACCAACTTTTTAATCCAGGCATCTTTCTCACCGGGCAACAGATCCACGACCGGTATTTCTATCATGGTGTAGGCTCCCGGTTGCTGTTTCATGGATGCACGGGCTGCTCCCACAAGCACTTGTGCTGTAAGCGCAGGATTGTTAATGCGCATATCAAACTTAAAAAGCTGGTTCTGTGTTTTTCCCGACACACCTTTGCGTTCCATCAGCACGCCATGTCCCATATCCTTGAGTGCCTCCACATTTTCCACTTGAAAGACATGGGTCTCGTCGTGCACAAAATAATCATCCTCTTTGATGGCTTGTGCCACGGAGTGGAAGTCATGTCCCTCTTGTAGCTCTATATATACCATTCTGCGGTGCACCCCTGTACCGGTGGGAATGGTCATGGAAAGCGCCGCCTTCACACCGGGGACGGCCTTCACAGCCACTGTATGTCCCATACTCATGCCCGGGCCGAAGTTGGTGTAAGTGATGCCTCGCGGTGCCAATGCTTCGAGCAGGGTACGTATTACCGAGTCGCTGCCCGGATCCCATCCGGCAGAAATAATGGATACGGCATGGTTTTTCTGTGCCAAAGCATGGAGTGACGTACGCAATGGCAGTATCAGCCCATGTATATCGAAGCTATCCACTGTATTGATTCCAAGAGCCAGACATTCACCGGCAAATTGCTCCACACTGCGGGTCGGGGTACAAAGAATGGCCACATCCACTGCCTCCAGTTGCGCAATGGTGTTCACCACATCGTATTCTTTTAGCTCACTCGGAATATTTGCTATATCGCGCCGGACGATACCGGCAATTTCAAAATCCGAACTGTTTTCAAGCGCTTCAATTACATATTTACCGATATTACCATAGCCGACTACGGCAGCTCTTATTTTTTCTGACATATAGTAACCTTTAAAAATTTGTTCAAAAATAAATAAAACTAAGCAGATACAAAGCCTCTGGGGTATCTTTTTTGTGGTCAGCGGTCAGTTATCGGCGGTCAGTTATCGGCGATCGGCCAACGCCCATCAGTCAGCTATCTCCTCATCTGTTTCATCATCTGTTTCATCATCCCACACCACAGGGGGCTTTTGTGGCCCCTGCTTCCGGAATATTATTGCCAACAAAAGTCCGCTTATTGCACCCGAAAGATGTCCCTCCCACGAGATAGAGGGATCCACCAACTCCGTGACGGGGAAGATGCTCCACACGGTGCTCCCGTAAATAAAAGCCACAATCATGGAAACTGCCACCAGGGGAATATGATTTCGAAAAAGGCCGCTGAAAAAGAGAAAAAAGAGGATAGCGAAAACCAGCCCGCTTGCCCCCACATGTACGTAGCCACGGCCAATGAACCAGGTGGTGAAACCACTCAGAACCCAGAGAAGCAGAAAAACAGCCAAGGCTATCTTGTTGTAAAAGTAAAACAGGAACCAGATCAGAATGAGCAGAGGCAGTGTATTCGATATCAGATGATTGAATGAAGCATGCATGAAGGGAGAAAAAATAATTCCTTTCAATCCGGACACTGTACCCGGGCGAATGCCCCATTGCGAAAAACTGTCGAACAGGCCAGCATGGTCTACCAGAAAACTCAACCATACCAGAGACACGAAAACCAGAGAGGGCAACAAAGCGAGCCACATGCGCTTTCTCTCGAAGAGAAAAGAGGAAGATGTTGTTTTTTCCATTCTGATCAAACTAAGTGCAAAATCATTCCGACACAAATATACAACAAATGGCAAAGTGGCTTCGTCACTAAGAATTTATTCTTTTATTCATCTCTTTTTCTTGCTATATAATTTCAATTTTATTATCTTTCGCAGGAATTGAGAGCCATACACCTTACCCTAAATTATTTGCAGCGATGAGTTATCTGAAATTCGACAAAGAGCTAATGATCAACCTGGAGTATTCGCTCTACCGAAATGTTTTAAGAACCAATAGAAGAGGAGCTTATCAAAATACATCTATATCGGGCTGCAATACAACCAAGTACCAGGGACTACTGGTCATGCCTGTTCCGTATATGGATGATGAGAATCACCTCATTCTCTCCTCTTTCGATGAAACGGTCATTCAACATGGCGCCGAGTTCAACCTCGGCATACATCGTTACGCCGGCGATCACTACAGCCCCAAGGGTCATAAATATATCCGGGAGTTCAACTGCGACAGTGTGCCGAAGATCATTTACCGCATCGGAGGGGTTATCCTGTCAAAAGAAGTCATGTTCTCATCCAATGAGAACCGCTTGATGATTCGCTATACCCTGTTGGATGCCCACTCACCCACCACCATCCGGTTTAAGCCATTCCTGGCTTTCCGGAAAGTATCGCAACTTACACACGAGAATGATCAGGTAGATCGTTCCTATCGCGATGTAGAAAACGGCATCAGTACCTGCATGTATTTCGGATACCCTGAACTGTTCATGCAGTTTAGCAAAAAGCCGGAATTCATCTATCATCCCGACTGGTATCGTGAAATCGAGTACCTCCAGGATCTACAGAGCGGAGACACCTATAAGGAAGATCTTTACGTGCCGGGCTATTTTGAAATGTCCATTGAAAAAGGCGAAGAAATCATCTTCTCGGCCGGTGATATTTTAGTGGAAACATCCAACCTGTCGAGTGAATTCGACCTCGAAATTTATAAACGTACACCCCGTTCTAGCTTTTACAACTGCCTGAAGAACTCCAGTCACCAGTTTAAATATAGGCCCGGGAAGGATGATCATTATCTACTGGCGGGCTATCCCTGGTTTAAAGTGAGGGCACGCGACCAGTTTATTGCTCTTCCGGGTTGTAGCCTTGCGGTGGGTAAAGTGGAGGACTACGAAAAGATCATGGATACAGCAATTCCCCATTTGCAGAATTTCATGAACGATAAGCCCTCGAAAAGTTTTATCAAACAGATAGAGGACCCCGATGTATTGTTGTGGGTTGTATGGGCATTGCAACAGTACTGGCTAGAACAGAAGGAGTCTTTCATCTTGAAATACAGCAATTTTCTGTTCGAAATAATGGATTACCTCCTGGCAGGGAAACATCCGAATCTGGTTTATCATCAGGAGGACGGACTTCTGACCACTTATGGACGCGAGATAGCCGTAAGCTGGATGAATGCCATGCTCAACGGTCGCCCGGTGATTCCCCGCTCGGGATACCTGGTCGAATTCAATGCCCTGTGGTATAACGCGCTGAAATTCTCGGAAGAAATAGCCCGTGCCACGGGAGCAGAGGCAGAAGCTGAAGTGTGGGAAAACAAGGCACGTTTAGCCGGCAACTCATTCAAGGAAATCTTCTTGAATGAGGCAGGATATTTGTATGATTATGTGGACGACTACCACAAAGATCTGAATGTGAGACCCAACATGATCTTTGCCGTCTCCCTCCCTTATTCTCCTTTGGAAAGAGGACAGAAAAAATCGGTGATCGATTATGTGACCAAAGAGTTGCTGACACCCTGTGGCATACGTTCACTGACACCCAAAAGCGATCTTTTCCATCCCCACTACGCCGGAAATGAAGCGGAAAAGAAAATGACCTATTTCAACGGCATGGCATTTCCCTGGTTGTTGGGGCCCTATATTGAAGCATACCTGAGTCTCTTCCATATGAGCGGATTATCATTGGCCGATCGCATCATGATAACCATGGAAGGAGAAATGCAAAACGATTGCATCGGTTCCATATCGGAATTCTACGATTCCAATCCTCCTTTTATTGCCCATGGTGGATATTCATTTGCCATGAGTGTGGCAGAGCTACTCAGAGCACAAAGGATTATTCGCTCATTCACGTAACAGAGATTCAACAAATCTCTTATAGCATCGGTAATTATCAAAAATTGGACAAATGAAGGCATTGATGTTTGGTTGGGAATTTCCACCACATATTCTCGGAGGGCTCGGAACGGCAAGCTATGGATTGACCAGAGGAATGGCGCAACAACCGGACATGGAGACAATCTTCGTGATTCCCAAACCCTGGGGTGACGAAGATCAGAGTTTCGCCAAGATTATCGGTGCAAACGCTACGCCCATCGTATGGCGCGACATCCCCTGGGAGATGGCAAGCTCGAGACTGGAGAAGTTCATGGACCCACGCGAGTATTACTGGCGAAGGGACAATATTTATGCAGACTTCAGTTATATGCACACCAACGACCTGGGCTGCATTGAATTCTCAGGACGCTACCCCAATAATATTCTGGAAGAAACCAACAACTACTCCATTGTGGCTGGTGTGATTGCCCGCACCTACCAGTTCGACATCATCCATGCACACGACTGGCTCACCTACCCTGCCGGACTGCACGCAAAGAGCGTGTCGGGAAAGCCGATGGTGATTCATGTACATGCTACCGAGTTCGACCGCAGCAGGGGCAAACCAAACCCCATCGTCTACAACATTGAAAAGGACGGAATGGACAACTGCGACCACATCATCTGCGTGAGTAACCTCACCCGCCGCACCGTGATCGAGAACTACCACCAGCCCTACTGGAAGGTGACAACCGTGCACAATGCCGTGGATCCGCTCAGTCCGGAGATTGAAGCCATTGAAAGAATATCGGGCGTGCACGAGAAGGTGGTCACCTTCCTGGGAAGAATAACCATGCAGAAGGGACCCGAGTTCTTCGTGGATGCAGCCACACAAGTCATCCGCAAGACGGACCACATCCGTTTCGTGATGGCAGGCAGCGGCGACATGATGGACCAGATGATCCGCCTTGTGGCCGAGCGGGGCATTGCGCACAAATTTCATTTCACCGGCTTCCTGCGCGGCAAGCAGGTATATGAAATGCTCAAATCGAGCGATGTGTATGTGATGCCTTCTGTATCGGAACCATTTGGTATCTCACCGCTGGAGGCGATGCAATGCAATGTGCCCAGCATCATCTCCTATCAGTCCGGGTGTTCAGAGATTCTTGAAAATGTGATCAAAACCGACTACTGGGATGTGGATGCGATGGCCGATGCCATCTATTCCATCTGCACCTACCCTGCCATGGCCGAACATCTCAAACAGGAAGGAAAGATTGAGGTGGACAACATCAAATGGGAAGATGCCGGACTGAAGGTCCGCAAGATCTACGACAACCTCGTGGGTGGAAAATAGATTCAAGACACAAGATTCAAGACACAGGACTAAAAAAAACAACAAAAAATACAACGCAATGAAGACTATTTGCTTTTATTTCCAGATACACCAACCATTCCGGTTAAAAAGATATCGATTTTTCAACATCGGCAGAGACCATTATTATTTCGATGACTACGCCAACGAGGACATATTGCAACAGATAGCCGCCCGTTCATTTATACCTGCCAACCGGATGTTGCTCGATTTGGTCAATCTATATAATGGCAAATTCAAAGTGGCATTTTCCATCTCCGGGGTCGCACTCGAACAACTCGAAATCTATGCTCCGGAGGTGATCGACGGCTTTCGCGAATTGAGTAAGACGGGCAACGTGGAGTTTCTGACAGAGACCTATGCACATTCACTCGCAAGCCTTTTCGATCCGGAGGAGTTCCGCAATCAGGTTAAGCATCATGCGGAACGGATTGAAGCACTCTTCGGACAGAAGCCGACCGTGATGCGCAATACCGAGCTGATCTACAACGACGATATTGCCGAGATGGTCTATGACATGGGATATACGAAGATGATCACAGAAGGGGCAAAGCATGTTCTCGGATGGAAGAGCCCCAATTACGTATACCAGGCCGCCTCACAGCCCAAACTGAAGCTACTGCTCAAAAACAGCCGTTACAGTGACGATATCACCTATCGTTTTTCGAACTACAGCTGGAATGAGTACCCCCTCACGGCGGAGAAATTTATCTCCTGGATTGAGGCAACACCTCCCGAGGAGGAGGTATTCAATCTCTTCATGAATTACGAAACGCTGGGCAACATTCAGCTTTCACATACGGGCATCTTTGAATTTATGAAAGCGTTGCCCCGGTTCGCCTTTGATAAAAAGATCGGATTTTGCACGCCGTCTGAAGCGCTGGAAAATCACGAACCCATCGGCGCCATGAGTGTACCCAGCACCATATCCTGGTCGGATGAAGAGCGCGATGTGAGTGCCTGGCTTGGAAATAAACTGCAAAAAAGTGCTCTTGAAGCACTCTATGAGATGGGGGAAAGGGTTCGTCTTTGCACCGACAGACGGCTGAAACACGACTGGCTCTATCTGCAGAGCAGCGATCACTTTTATTATATGTCGACCAAGCACTTCGGTAGCGGGCAGAGTCAGTTCAGCCCCTACATGTCGCCCTACGATGCTTTTAATAATTACATGAACGTGCTGAGTGATTTCATCACCCGCGTCAAGGCACAATACCCCGACACGGTGGACAACGAAGAGTTGAATTCTTTGCTCACCACCATACACAATCAGGAGAAGGAGATCAAACGCCTTCAGATGGAACTGAAAACGGTGATCGGAACCAACGAAGAACTACTGGTTGAAAGAAATAAAAAGAGAGCCAAAATTTAAGTGATCTGATCGCTATCTTATTCCATAAAAAAAGGAGCCGAAAAGCTCCTTTTTTTGTGTGTAATACGGCCTTGCCATTACTTGGCATAACTTACGGCGCGTGTTTCGCGAATGACCGTGATCTTCACCTGACCGGGGTAGGTCATCTCGGTCTGTATCTTGCGTGCGATTTCGTCGGAGAGTCTTTCGGTGTCCTGATCATCGATCTTGTCGGCACCGACAATCACGCGCAGTTCACGACCAGCCTGAATGGCATAGGTCTTCACCACGCCGGGATAGGAAAGTGCCAGATTCTCCAGATCGTTCAACCGCTTGATGTAAGCCTCCACAATCTCGCGCCGGGCGCCTGGTCGTGCACCGGAGATCGCGTCACATACCTGCACGATGGGTGCCAGCAAAGTGGTCATCTCCATTTCGTCGTGGTGTGAACCAATGGCATTACAGATATCCGGTTTCTCCTTAAATTTTTCAGCCAGCTTCATACCCAGTACGGCATGTGGCAACTCTGGCTCGTCGTCGGGCACTTTACCGATATCATGCAGCAAGCCCGCACGTTTTGCTTTTTTGGGGTTCAATCCCAGCTCCGAAGCCATGATAGCACAGAGGTTGGCCACTTCTCGCGAGTGTTGCAAGAGGTTCTGCCCGTATGATGAGCGGTACTTCATCTTACCCACCATCCTGATCAACTCCGGATGCAAGCCGTGAATACCCAAATCTATCACGGTACGCTTGCCGGTCTCAATAATCTCCTCTTCGATCTGCTTCTTCACCTTCGTCACCACCTCTTCGATGCGGGCGGGGTGGATGCGTCCGTCGGCCACCAGCTGGTGCAACGAGAGGCGGGCAATCTCACGGCGTACAGGATCAAAGCCCGAAAGAACAATGGCTTCGGGCGTGTCGTCCACCACAATCTCTACACCTGTTGCGGCTTCCAGAGCACGGATATTGCGTCCTTCACGACCGATGATCCGACCTTTTACTTCGTCGGAGTCAATGTGAAACACGGTAATGGCATTCTCGATGGATGTTTCTGTAGCTACACGCTGAATAGATTGAATCACAATCTTCTTCGCCTCCTTGTTGGCCGTCATCTTGGCCTCTTCCATGATGTCGTTGATAAACGACTGCGCACCAGTTTTTGCTTCATCTTTCAATGACTCCACCAGACGTTCCTTGGCTTCCTCTGCCGACAAGCCGGAGATGGTTTCAAGCTGCTCTACCGACTGTCTGTGCAAACGCTCCATTTCCACAGTTTTCTTATCCAGAAAATCCTGTTGTGCAGTCAGGTTGATTTTCACTTCATCGATTTCGATGCTCTTCTTGTTGAGCTCTTCCTGTTTTTGGTTAAGCGCCATCTCACGTTGCCGGAGCCTGTTTTCTGTAATCTGTATTTTTGTCGTTCGCGCGTTGGCCTGTTTTTCGGCCTCTGTTTTCATTGCGAGGGTCTCTTCTTTTGCTTCCAAAAGCATCTTTTTCCTGATTACCTCAGCATCCTTCTCCGCATCACCCAAAATACTCCGGGCGCGGGAGGTGGCCATTTTACCGGTCAGAAACCAGGACACAAATGCCCCGATTGCCAATCCGATTATCACTCCTATTACTATTTCCATATTGTTACTTTTAAAATTGATTTATATGCTCCTGTCGGAATAAATTTCGTTCCGAAAGGAGTTCCTTTAGTTGCTTATAGCCTATAAAAAAAAATGCACACTATCAGCCACATAAAAAAACTATGTGCCAAAAGGTGCGTCAATCTATTCTTCTGAAAATCAAGAATAATAGATTATTTCTTCAGATAATCGTCCAATTCGCTGATCAGCAAATTAAGTTTATCCTCATAGGGTTTCGTATCGTTCCTATCACCGAGAGAAAAATTCTCAGCCAATGCCTGTATGGCGGTCATTGCCATAAAATCCTGTGTCGTCATGCGGGAGTTCTCCCCCCCGTATGCAATACGGTATTGGTTTATTTTTGTATTTATCTTTTTGGCAGCATCGCGGAAGGATTGTTCATCTGACTTTTTGATTTTCAATGGATACCTCCTGCCGGCAACCTCTAATGTTAATAAAAATTTTTCATCTCCCATCACATAAATTTTTTAAATCTCATTTTAATAAATTTATGCACTTCTCCACTTCCCGCACCAGTTTTGCTATTTTCAATTTCGCGGTATCCACATCGACCGAAGCCGCCGTAATGGTTCTCGCGGTTTTTAAAGCTTTGTATCTTGTTTTTAACTGTTCCAGATCTTTCGTCGTCTCATCAAGGAGCGTTTGTCTCGTTCGTATCTCCGTTTTTAAGCGTTCATTTTCATCTTTCAACGAGTCGCATAAAAACATGACCTGTTTGATGCGTATCTCCAGATCGACCAGCAGCTTATTTTTTTCATCGGACATATGAAACGGGCCTCTCTATTTGTCAACGGTAGCACACGTTTGAATGAATATAAATTATAATCGTATGCAAACAAAAAATCACGCAAATATAGCAATTGAAATAGAGTTTCACAAGTTAATCGACGCATATTTTTCAAACATTCATTCATTTAGAGTGATTTTGCGCTCTTCTGCTTCAGATTTTTTATCTTTGGAAAATAATTGAACAAAACCTGTCGGGTTGAACATGGAACAGAGAAAGATCACAATAAGCGATGAAATTGAGGTGGTGTGTCCCGAATTTCATCTGGCAAGCATTGCGTGCAAAGTGAAGAACAGTCCCTATCATGCGGGGTTATGGCAGGAGATTGAGGCATTTTGCACGCAGATTGATGCAACGCACAAAATGGAGGAAATCAACAAACGGCCGGCAATTTACGCTACCCGGCAAGCCTACAAAAAGCTGGGAAAAGATCCCAACCGGTATCGCCCTTCGGCTGAGGCGTTGTGCAGAAGAATCCTGAAGGGGCAAAGCCTATACCAGATCAACACGCTGGTAGATCTGATCAATCTGGTTTCTCTGAAGACCGGGTACTCCATTGGCGGGTTCGATGCCGACAAAATAGCGGGTGACCTGCAGTTGGGCGTGGGCAAGGCCGGGGAACAGTTTGAAGCAATCGGGCGCGGTATGCTGAATATTGAAGGATTACCCCTCTACCGGGATGCCGTGGGTGGCATCGGCACCCCTACCAGCGACGAAGAACGGACAAAAATTACGGCAGACACATCGCATCTGCTGATGATTATAAACGGGTATTCCGGCAGGGAGGGACTGCAGGAAGCAGCGGATTATGCCACGGATTTGCTAAAAAAGTATGCCGAAGCTCTGGATATGGAAGCTGAATTTCTCAGTGCTTCTTCAACACAATCCTGAAGGTGGTCCCCTTTCCCGGCTCCGACGTCAACACGTTTATTTTCCATCCGTGATGGACTTCCACGATACGCTTTACCAGTGACAAGCCAAGTCCCCACCCTCTCTCTTTGGTGGTGTAACCGGGAAAAAAGATCCTTTTGAATTTCGTTTTTGGAACGCCTTTGCCTGTATCGGACACATCCAGCAAAACATGTTTGCCCTTCTCCACCACGGAAAAGGTCACCACACCTTCTCCATTCATGGCATCTACCGCATTTTTGGCCAGGTTCTCAATCACCCAGCCAAACAGTGGTTTATTCAGTGAAACAATCACCGGATAATCGGGAAGCAGCAGGCTGAAAGATATTTTTGTCGACAGCCTTTTCTCCAGATATCTCAGCGTGCCGACAATCACATCGCGTAAATCAGATGGCTGCTTATTGGGTGCCGAACCGATCTTCGAGAACCGCTCCGCAATCATCTCCAGGCGGGACGTATCTTTTTCGATCTCCATCAGCAGCTGCGGATCCATCTCCTTCAGCTTCAGATAGGCGATCCATGCCGTGAGTGATGAAATGGGTGTGCCCAACTGATGAGCGGTCTCCTTCGACAGGCCCACCCACAGTTGGTTCTGTTCCGCCCGCCGTGAACGGTTCAGTGCGAAAAGGGCCAAACCCATGAAGAGGGCAATTACAAACAGCTGAATATAAGGATATGTCCGCAACTGCTTCAGCCGGTAGGAGTCGTCGAAATACAACAACTGATTCAGTTCTCCCAGCCTGATAGGATGGTGTTTGTTTCCAAACTGCTCCCTCTTCGCCGAGAGAAACTCTTGCACATTCTCCTGCGGCAACGCAATGTTGTGCGACTGAAGTTCACCGCTCTTTTCATCATACAGGATAACCGGTATAGCGGTATTGCTTTGCAAAATTTTCAGGATCAGATCCAGATCGACACGCTCTCCCTTCTTCGTCACATTTTCAGTGGCCATCGCCCATATTTCCAGTCTGTTTTGTTCATCTTCCGACAACTCTTTCGCCAGTTTGTTGTTCAGCAACAACGATATCAGGGCTGCACTGATCGATAAGATCACGTACAGATAGGTGAGGATTTGTCGGGTTGAGCCGGTAAACATGGGGGCAAGGATTTAAAAAGTGAATGATTCAGCAGGAGGAACCGGTTGTTCGGGAGCAAGGATCTCCGGCTTTTTGTCAGGTAGATATCCGCTCCGGATACGCCATTCGTTTGGGTAGAGATTGTTTGCCCGGTTACCAATATTCTTTACAAATCCGAGGGGCTCGTTTTGCCAGGTAAGCAGCACCATTCCCCTGGGTGCGTCGGAAAGGGCGATGGCCTCTTTTCGCAGGTAGGCGATGGCTTGCTCATAGGTTACTTCGTGGTTGTAGAAGACCTGCCGGTTCAAGGCGATGCTCATGGCCAGTGCATGAGCGGGGATGAAATCTTTCCCTCTCATCTGTCCCAGCTCTATGCCTGCAGAAACACATTTCAGGTTATGCATCAATGTAACGATGGTTTCGGCATGCACTTTCGGCAACGCTGTGATGCGATCATCGGATTCCATCAAATGAAACAATTCGGGATTTGTGATCAATTTCGCATAGTCTGCCGGATCCTTGATCGGGACAACCGTGGGTTTTCTATTTTTCTTGGGGCGAAAATCGGTTTCGGGTACTTCCGTTCCGGGTTTTCTCAAAACTGCCACAAACAGTCCCTCCCCCTTTACTTTGTGCGGATAAAAATGATAACCGCCGGCCTCGTCGTCATGCGATGGCACGATGTTCCAACCGGCATCGACCTCCACCTTTGTGAAAGCAGCACCCAAATTGTTCGCCGCCCAGCGCACATTATCTTCATTTTCATCGCTGTTGTACGTACAGGTGCTGTAGACCAGCAACCCGCCCGGCTTAAGCGCCGGCCACACGTCGCCCAGAATATCTTTTTGCCGGGCAGCGCACATCTTCACGTTCTGGGGTGACCATTCCTGTATGGCCACTTCATCTTTGCGGAACATGCCTTCACCCGAACAGGGGGCATCCACCAGGATCAGATCGAACAGACCCGGAAAAGCAGCAAAATCCATCGCGCTGTTCTGGGTTACCACGGTGTTGGGATGGCCAAACTTGATCAGGGTCTCCGACAACACATTCGCCCGCTGGCGGACAATTTCGTTGCTCACGAGCAGACTCCCCTCAGGCAGTGCAGAGAGAAGGCTAACCGACTTCCCGCCGGGAGCTGCACAGAGATCGAGACAGATCACAGGCGCCGACACCAGCTCTCTTACCACATGCTCAACAAACATGGAAGAGGCCTCCTGTACATAATAATAGCCCGCATGGAACAACGGGTCGAAGGTAAATGAGGGCCGTTCTGCCAGATAATATCCCTGCTCCGACCAGGGCACACGCTCCGCAGGGCGAAGGAAAGCCAGATGATTGCGTTGTTTTTTAAACGGATTCAGTCGAATACTCACAGGAGTATCTTCTGCCAGCGCAGCGACAAACGGCTCCATTTCTTCTCCGAACTGTGTACGAACAGAATAAATAAAATCGACGGGCAAATTCATTCCTCAACTTTTAGATTACAAAGTTAAAAGGATTCTGCATTTCAAAAAAAATAACTATCTTTGTGCTCGAGCACACCTGTTGGTGTTTGAACACACTTACAATAAACTTTTCAAATCATGAAGAAATTACTCCTTATTGCGGGACTACTGGTCTCTCTATCGATCTGGTCACAGGAACGGCCTGATCCACAACCCGCGCCCGAAACGGCAGAAAAATTCAAGGTAGGCATGGCTGGTTACACCTTCAACAAGTTCGATCTCGATCAAACGCTGGAGATGATGCAAAAATGCGACGTAAAAAATCTTTGTATCAAGGATTTTCATCTTCCGTTGAATAGCAATGAAAAACAGATTGCCGACTTTCATGCCAAACTTGCTTCGAAAGGAGTGAAGGGTTATGCCGTGGGCCCCATCTATATGCGTTCCGAAAAAGAGATTGACAACGCTTTTGAATACGCCAAAAGAGTGGGCGTGAAACTGATTGTGGGAGTACCGAACTATGAATTACTGCCCTACGTGGACAAGAAAGTGAAGGAGTATGACATGCATTATGCCATTCACCTGCACGGTCCCGACATGCCACTCTATCCCGATGCCGATGATGTATGGAACAACGTAAAGGATCTGGATCCGCGCATCGGCATGTGCCTCGATGTGGGCCATGACACCCGCAACGGAAAGGATCCTGTAAAAGATCTGAAGAAATACCACAGCCGCGTATTCGACATTCACATCAAAGATGTGACCGGCGCATCCAAAGCAGGTTATTCCGTGGAGATCGGCCGTGGCATCATCGATTTTCCGGCTTTCGTAAAGATGCTCCGGAAAGTAGGTTACACCGGTATGTGCAGCCTCGAACATGAACGCAACATGAATGATCCGCTCCAGGGTATCGCCGAATCGATCGGTTATTTCAGGGGAGTAATTGCCACCACCCAAGGAAAATAAACAATCATAAAGGGTGGCTCATGCATCAAAAGGCCGTCTCGTGATAAAACATGAGACGGCCTTTCGTGCTATCTTGTTCCTACCATGTTGCTACCATGCTCCTACCTTGCTCGGTATCCCTCCCTTACCCCTCCCTTATCCCTCCGTATATGTATAAGGAGATAGCGACCCAATACCCTTCCATTACCCTTCTATTATCCGTGCAAGAAGCTATATCTTCCGTATTCCAGATTGCCGAAGATGGACTCCACATCCCGGGGCCTTCAACTGCGGTGCCTCAGCTTCTGCCCGGAGAGTCACTTCTCTTTCTCTCTCGTTTTTATCTAGTAAAAAAGGGGCTGTTTTGGCCTATTTTGCCTATTTTTGTAAGAAAATGGGTCGCAACTGACATGAAGAATCCGATACTCTATTTAATTCCCGTCACCTTGGGTGACACGCCTGTTGAAAGGGTTCTTCCTTCGTTCAACACGACAGTTATCTCCGGACTGAAGTATTTCATTGTAGAGAATATCCGGTCGGCACGGCGTTTTCTGAAGAAATGTAATCCGGAGATCGAGATTGATGCGATCATCTTTTACGAGTTGAATCAGCACACCGACACAAAGGAGATAGCAAGCTACCTCACTCCAATGAAAACGGGAGAGAGCATGGGCGTGATCTCAGAGGCAGGTTGTCCCGCCGTAGCCGATCCGGGTGCCGATGTGGTGGCCCTAGCACAACAGGAAGGGTACAAAGTGGTGCCGTTGGTAGGTCCCTCTTCTATCCTAATGGCGGTCATGGCTTCGGGATTCAACGGACAGAGCTTCGCCTTTCAGGGTTATCTTCCCATTGAAGCAAACGAACGTGCCAAAAAGCTGAAACAACTGGAATCACGGGCTTACAATGAAGACCAGACTCAACTTTTTATCGAAACACCCTATAGGAACCAAAAAATGGCCGAAGAGATCCTGTTGCACTGCAAACCGCAAACCCGCCTTTGCATCGCCATGAACATTTCCTGCGACGATGAATATATCGTGACACGAAGTGTGAAGGCCTGGAAGGGCAAACTGCCGGATATGCACAAGAAGCCGACAGTATTTCTCATTTACAAAGGGTCTTAAATCGCCAACTCCCCCTATATCTGTCCTATACATGTCAACCTTCTTCAGTTAAAGTCAGTCCACCTTTAACGGTTCAGGGAAGATTAAAATGTTCCACCTTGCAGGTTTTACCATCGGAAGCAGTTGTTGCAGAATACAACAACTGAATTCTATTTTGCCTGACGTGATAAGAAACAGATATTCCAACAACAATGATATATAAGCACCATTACAAATGATATAATTGTATCATTTGTAATGAAATATTTTGCATTGTAAAAAAAACGCTTATTTTTGGGCTAAAATTACAGTTCCATGAGTATCAAAATGCAACGATCAGCGCTTGATGAAATAGCTCGCGAACAAAAGAAAGACGCTTTTAGCGCAGATGAAATAATAACACAACGGACATTGATGTCCGATTTACCCAACATCCAGACTCACGCCCTGATATTCTCGGGCATTCGGCGTTGCGGCAAGAGTACACTGTTGCGCCAATTCGTTCGGCATACTTTTGAAGACGTATTTTATCTGAATTTCGAAGATGTGCGTCTTTACGGGTTCGAGGTAAAAGATTTCGTGTTATTGGATGAAGTAATCCGGGATACCGGTTTAAAAGTGCTTTATTTTGACGAAATTCAAGTCGTGGAAGGTTGGGAATTATTTGTGCGACAGAAACTGGATCAAAAATTTCAGGTAATCATTACCGGTTCCAATGCTAGTTTGCTCAGTGTTGAACTGGGTACCAAACTTACCGGCAGACACATAACCAAGGAGTTGTTCCCGTTTTCTTTTGCTGAATACCTGGATTTCCGTCAGGCAAAAGCCAATGCCAAAACATTGTTGGAATATCTCACTTACGGAGGTTTCCCAGAATACCTGAAACGGAAACTTCTCGAAATTCTTGAATTTCTGATAAACGACATTCTCAATCGGGATATTATCGTCCGTTACGGGCTGAAAGATGCAGGTTCCATAAAAAAACTATGTTCATATCTGCTATCCAACAACGGCACGTTGATGGTTCCTTCCAAATTGACATCGGCAATCGGTGTCAAATCGAGCACGACCGTATTGAGTTATTTCTCTTATTTTGAAAACTCCTATCTGATAGCCACGATCCCTAAATTCAACTGGTCGCAAAAAGCCCAACTGTTAAGTCCAAAAAAAATGTATGTAATTGATCCCGGGCTGGTACAGATTGGAAGTACCTCATTCAGCCGGAACATGGGACATCTGCTAGAAAGCGTAGTGTTTTGGCACTTGCGTCGCAAGACAAAAGAAATTTATTATTTCAACGACAACAACAGTGAATGTGACTTCGTTGTCCGCTTGAAAGATAAAACGACGCAGCTAATCCAGGTTTGCTGGGAATTAACGCCGGAGAATTTGGAAAGGGAAATAAACGGGCTTACAGATGCCATGCGTTTTTTCAATACTAAAAACGCACTGGTCGTAACCGCAGGTTCAACAGACACCATCCGGACGGATTTGGATTTAATCAACGTAGTCCCGGCTTACGAATATCTGATGACTTGATACCAAAACCAACAGAGTGGTATGTTGAACAATCCTTGGAAACTTTTGCCTATATTTGTAACTCATTATATTAGACTATTCCCCTTTCCACAATGACCATCAGATATAACGTACAACTGCAACCCTATAACTCTTTCCGCACCAAGGCGCTGGCACGGATATTCTGCGAACCGCAAACGGCAGAAGAGCTTTCAGACGCAATCAAAGTCTTCTCGAATGAACGGAAGCTGGTGCTGGGGGGAGGATTCAATCTTTTTTTTACCCACGATTTCGATGGCGTGGTGATCAAGCCGGGGATGAAGGGAATTACCACGGTGGCCGAAAACGACGAATACGTAGAAATTGAAGCGGGGGCCGCCGAAGAATGGGATCAGTTTGTCGGGTACTGCGTTTCACGCGGTTATGCCGGACTGGAAAACCTTTCCCTGATACCCAGCTCCGTAGGGGCAAGTCCCATACAAAATATCGGCGCCTATGGAACAGAGGTCAAGGACACCATCATCCGGGTTAAAGCGGTAAATATCTGTTCGGGTGAATACCACGAGTTTAGCAATGAGGAGTGCGCTTTCGGGTATCGCGACAGCATCTTCAAACGTACCGGCCGCTACGTAATCACTGCGGTGGTGTTCCGGCTTAGCAAAGCATTTGCCTACAAAGAAAAATATGTCGACTTAAGTCGGGAGCTGGAAGGCATTGCTACTCCCTCGATCTCACAGGTACGCGATGCGATTATTCGCATACGCACCCGCAAGCTACCCGACTTCAATCTCCTTCCCAACGCGGGAAGCTTCTTCAAAAACCCCGTGTTGACAACCGATGAAAAGGATGCACTGCAGAAAATATTGCCTGATGCAACAGTCTACAACGTGGGAGACAACGGTTTTAAAACATCGGCCGCGTTTCTGATCGAAAAGGCAGGATACAAAGGGAAACGAAAAGGCATGGTGGGCACCTATGATCGCCATGCGCTGATTATTGTAAATTACGGGACCGAGAGCGGACAGGAGATAGCCGGTTTTATGGAAGAGATTCAACAGGAAGTGAAAAAACAGTTCGGCATCCTCCTTGAGCCGGAAGTGTGGATATTTTAATCTGAAAACTATGTCATCATTCATCATCGAAGGCGGACACAGCCTGCAGGGAAACATCACCCCACAGGGAGCGAAAAACGAAGCGTTACAGATCATCTGCGCCACCCTGCTCACACAGGAGGAGGTGTTCATCGACAATGTACCCGACATTCTCGATGTGAACAACCTTATCACCCTCGTCGGAGACATGGGGGTCACGGTAAAAAAGCTGGATGAGAAACGTTATTCATTCAAAGCGGAAGAGATCGACCATGACTACACCCAGTCGGAAGATTTTATGCGGAAGAGCGCGGCGTTGCGGGGCTCCATCATGCTGATCGGGCCTCTTCTGGCACGTTTCGGTGAAGCTGTCGTTCCCAAACCGGGAGGCGACAAGATTGGCCGTCGACGCCTCGACACCCACTTCAACGGCATCATGAAACTGGGGGCCCAAATGATCTATCACGAAGAGCGAAACCTCTTCACCCTCTCGGCCAAACAACTGAAAGGGACCTACATCCTCCTCGACGAAGCTTCGGTAACCGGCACAGCCAACCTGCTCATGGCCGCCGTACTGGCAGAGGGCGAGACAGTCATCTACAATGCGGCCTGTGAACCCTACGTGGAACAGCTCAGCCGGATGCTGGTGCGCATGGGCGCAAAAATTGATGGCATCGGATCCAACAAGCTATTGATACAGGGTGTCACAAAACTCTCGGGTTGCCAACACCGCCTCCTCCCTGACATGATTGAGATAGGCAGCTTCATCGGCATGGCCGCCATGACTGCCTCTGAGATCACCATCAAGGAGACGTCTGTTGCCCATCTGGGGATCATTCCGGAGAGCTTCCGGCGACTGGGCATCACCGTGGAACAACGCGGTGACGACCTTTTCATACCCCGGCAGGAGGGTTACACCATTGAATCGTTTATCGACGGCTCCATCCTCACCATTGCCGATGCGCCATGGCCAGGACTCACACCCGACTTGTTGAGTGTATTGCTGGTGGTGGCCACGAAAGCCAAAGGCAGCGTACTCATTCATCAGAAGATGTTCGAAAGCCGCCTGTTCTTCGTGGACAAACTGATTGACATGGGAGCACAGATCATTCTGTGTGATCCGCACCGTGCCGTGGTCATCGGTCTGGATAACCGGTTTCACCTACGGGGCATGACGATGACCTCTCCCGATATCCGTGCGGGAATCTCCATGCTGATCGCGGCCATGAGTGCCGAGGGAACAAGCACCATCCACAACATTGATCAGATTGACCGCGGATACCAGTCCATTGATACGCGACTGAACGCCCTGGGTGCCCGGATAAAAAGGATATAATCGATTCCGCCCGCCGGGTAAACCTGAACCAAACCAGATGTTGGACGTTAAACTGTATACAAGAAACCTTCATTTATCAGATAAGATCGTATGTCAAAAACCAGTGAATTCAGGAAGCTTCATGCCGGAGATGAGCCGTTCATCCTCGGCAACGTATGGGACGCTAAGAGCGCACAGCTTGCAGAAAAGGCCGGCTTTAAGGCGGTGGGTATCTCCGGTCATGCTATCGCCGAGAACCTCGGTTACCGCGATGGGGAAAACATGAGTTTCGACGAATTGCTGTTCGTCGTGAACAGGGTGATCAAATCGGTTTCCATTCCAGTATCGGTAGATATTGACGGCGGTTACAGCCGGAATATCGAAAAGGTGAATGCCCATGTTGAACAACTCATCAATATGGGAGCATCCGGCATCAACATCGAAGATTCGGTAATGAAAAATGGGAAAAGGGTGTTGCAGGAAATGGATAAATTTGCGAAAGTGGTGAGGGCCATACGCACGTTCCTGCAGGATCGGAAATCGGATCTTTTCCTGAATGTGCGCATCGACACGTACGTAACCAAACATCCCAAGAAGCTGGAAGAAACAATAAAACGGATCGGCGAATTCGAAAAAGCAGGTGCCGATGGCATATTTGTGCCTTTGCTATCGGACGACAAGGAAATAAAACAGGTGGTTCAAAGTACCCCACTTCCGTTGAATGTCTTTCTGCGTCCCGAAACACCCTCTTTTTCAAAACTCAAACTGCTGGGTGTGAAACGCATCAGCAGCGGTGCCGCCGTCCATGCACAAAGTTACAAAAGAACAGCAGAACTCTACAGCGTCCTGATCGACGATAAACGGTTTGGCAAGCTTTTTCTTTGAAGAAAATCCGGATAAAAAGAAGGGAATCATATGGGAAGGCACAAAAGATGAAGCTGCTTTTCCAGAAGAAAATATTTGCTTTTCTGGCGACTCTTTTATTACTTTGTAGCTTCATTTGAAATAACAAACTACAATTATGCCCACCAATTCGGTTATCACCGACATCCAACAAGTAACCATCCGTTTCTCAGGCGACTCAGGGGACGGAATGCAGCTGTCCGGAACACTCTTTTCCACGTTATCGGCAATCTTCGGGAACGAGATCGCCACTTTTCCCGACTTTCCCGCTGAGATACGTGCACCGCAAGGTTCACTGCACGGTGTTTCGGGTTTCCAGGTACGCATCGGAGCGAAACATGTATACAACTCCGGCGACAAAACAGACGTACTTGTGGCAATGAATCCAGCAGCATTGAAGGTGAACGCACAATACCTGAAGAGGGGGTCTATTGTGCTCTACGACACCGACTCATTTCAAAAGAAAGATCTCGACAAAGCACTGTATACAACCCAGGATCCTTTCGCAGAACTCAAGCTGGAACATGTGCAGCCTGTGGGCGTGGCCATCACCTCCCTTACCAAAGCTGCCCTCGAAGGTTCAGGACTGGAGAACAAAGACATGCTCCGTTGCAAGAACATGTTTGCGCTGGGTATTGTCTGCTGGCTCTTCAACCGGCCACTGGATATAGCCGACATGCTACTGCAACAGAAGTTTGCCAAAAAGCCATTGCTGGTGCAGGCCAACATCAAGGCCATGTCCGACGGTTACAACTATGGCAACAACATACACCTTACCGCCTCTACCTATCGCATTGAGCCCATTGAAGGGAATAAAGGTTTTTATACCGATGTGAACGGAAATACAGCCACTGCCTACGGTCTGATTGCCGCTGCAGAAAAGGCGGGAATTCAGTTATTTCTGGGATCCTATCCCATTACACCTGCGACAGACATCCTGCATGAATTGGTCAAAAGAAAAGATTTCGGCGTGAAAGCCCTTCAAATGGAGGATGAAATTGCCGGAATTACCTCCTCCATTGGCGCCAGCTTCGCAGGCTGTCTGGCTGCCACCTCTACCTCTGGCCCGGGTCTTGCGCTCAAGAGTGAAGCACTGGGACTGGCCGTGATGACCGAACTCCCCCTGGTGGTGATCGATGTGCAGCGAAGTGGACCTTCCACCGGAATGCCGACCAAGAGTGAACAGACCGACCTGAACCAGGCTTTGTACGGACGCAATGGCGAAAGCCCGCTGGTGGTAATGGCAGCGGCATCGCCCACTGACTGTTTTGAGAGTGCCTTTGAAGCATCGAAGATTGCACTGGAACATCTGACACCGGTGATCCTGCTTACCGACGGTTATATTGCCAATGGCTCTTCGGCCTGGAAGATTCCCGATATGAAAGACTATCCCGAAATAAAACCTCCCTACGTGGAGAAATACTACAAGGGCGACGTCGAAAAATGGCGTCCCTACATGCGGGATGAAGAAAGCCTGGTCAGATTCTGGGGCGTACCGGGAACACCCGGATTTATGCACCGTATTGGCGGATTGGAAAAAGACAAACTGACCGGCGTAATCTCCTCCAACCCCGAGAATCACCAGTTTATGGTGAATACCCGCCGAAAGAAAATTGAAAAGATTGCTGATTTCATTCCCGAGCAAAAAGTAGTGGGCGACAAAGATGCCGACACACTGATCGTGGGATGGGGAGGCACCTACGGACACCTCCTCGAGGCAATGCTGCGCATACAGGCAACCGGCAGGAAGGTGGCATTTGCCCATTTCAAGTATATCTCTCCCCTACCAAAGAACACACACGACTTGTTGAAAAAATACAAGAAGGTGATCGTGGCAGAACAAAACGATGGCCAGTTTGCGGCTTATCTGAACGGAAAGTTCGAGGATCAGGGTAACATCCACCGATTTAACAAGGTGGAAGGACAACCTTTCAAGGTGAGCGAGCTGGTTGAAGAATTTACGAAAATGATGGAGGCTAAATAAGCATGGAAGCAACAGAAATAAAATATCAAAAATATCTCCCCAAGGATTACAAGAGTGAAAATGCAGTACGCTGGTGCCCCGGCTGTGGCGACTATGCCATCCTGACGTGCCTGCACAAGGCAATGGCAGAGTTGAACCTCGAGCCGCACCAGACAGCAGTGATCTCCGGTATTGGATGCTCATCGCGACTGCCCTACTACATGAACACCTACGGATTTCACAGCATTCACGGTCGCGCAGCAGCCATTGCCACCGGCGTGAAGGTAGCCAACCCCGACCTGAGTGTGTGGGTAGCCACTGGCGACGGTGACTCATTGGCGATCGGTGGAAATCATTTTATTCATGCCGTTCGTCGCAACGTAGACATCAACATCATCCTTTTCAACAACAAGATATACGGTCTTACCAAAGGACAGTACTCACCCAC
>DHTF01000064.1:51643-52023 GCA_002411515.1 Proteiniphilum sp. UBA5267
ACCAAAGGACAGTACTCACCCACCTCGGCTCGCGGATTTGTTTCCAAGTCATCTCCCTATGGCACCGTGGAAGATCCATTCCGTCCGGCAGAACTGACCTTTGGAGCGAGGGGAACTTTCTTTGCCCGCGCCATCGACGTGGACATGAAGAATCAGGTGGACGTGATGGTAGAAGCAGCACGCCATAAAGGTACCGCAGTGATTGAGGTGCTGCAGAACTGCGTCATCTTCAATGATGGTATCCACAACAAGATTAGCGACCGTACCTGGAAAGCCGACAATACAGTTGTCCTGAAGCAGGGTGAAAAGATGGTTTTCGGCAAGGATAACGAGAAGGGTCTCGTGCTGGATGGCTGGAACCTGAAGGCAGTCACCATCGG
>DHTF01000028.1:0-6230 GCA_002411515.1 Proteiniphilum sp. UBA5267
GTGTTGGTGGGCGACATATCCACCGAGGCATAGAACTTCCAGCCGGGCCATGCAGCATCTACGGGGGAGTAGGTAGAGCCATGGAAGTAAGCCCTGTTCACCCCGGAGGCAAACAGTTGGTCGATTTCCGTCTTTGCTTGTGAAAGCGAAGTCCTGAAGTGTTCGGTCAGCCAGGTAAAAGTCTCCGATGAGGTGTACTGTTTCCCGGATATGTGAGCTGCCGAGGAGGCATATTTCAGGATGGTGGGATCGCTGTCGTTCTCCTTCCGGATGGAATCTTTTCTCAATCCCGGAATGTCGAAGTCGGTAATCCCGAAAGATTCACATTCAGGTACATCCACCGTCGCGTAAAGGTCGATCAGGTTGGCCGGTGATCCGTGTGCTTGGTTCCTGGTTTTCACCCCATGGGAGTGCGCCCAGGCTGTCCACGGTAGGGTGAAATTTTCCAGCAGGATGTCGCCCACCGTCTCGCGGTAATCGGTAATCACCCGGATCGAGGTTTCTGTTGCGCCATCGGCAAGCAGCTCCGGAAAATAGTCCTGCAGTTTATAGCCTCTTCTTTGTTCAAACTCATTCAGAAGCTCCGGCGACCAGTCGGCACCATACACCTCATAAGAGTCGTTGAAGAAGGTGTTTGGAAAAGGCGTGTCGCTTTCTGCAAAAGCCTTGTCGAACTGATCCAGATAACGTTTCACCGCCTCCTTGTCGAAATGGTTTAACACATAGCCCGCACCGCCGGGAGCGGCTCTTTTTACCTGCTGCCTGCTTTTCCCTACAAAGAGGGCGATCACGCTGTAATCCTTGCCTTCAGGAGCTACCCAATCGAGATATCCTTCATCAGTCACCTTGTCAGTAAGGTCTAACACATCACCGTCTCCGGGGTAGGCCATCACCTTATCGATGTACGCCATGTCGGCTTGTCTTTTGTCGGAGACCTCAATTTTCTCCTCCAGCTTTCCGCCTCCTTTCACCTTGTACTGATTGAAGAAAGCTTTTGTCGCAGCATCCTCCAAGCTGACCGAAGGCCCCCCGAAAGGCCATCCTGTTCCGTTGTTCATGTCTACACCCATCCCCAACCGGTCTGCTTCAGAGATGGTAAAATCAAGCATCTTCATCCACCTGGGAGAGAGGTAGTCGATGTAGTGCGCTTCTCTTCCCTTTACCCCGTAGATGGGAGTAATCTCCACGCCACCTATCCCTGCTTTAGCCAAAGCTTCCAGATTATAGGTGAGGCCGGCGGAGTCCACATCGCTGCCCATCCACCACCATCGTGTCCAAGGTTTGCTCTCGGCTGTTATCTCTCATTGATATCCTTCCGGTCTTGTCAGCGTATAGAAGGGAGTGGGGGAAGCGGCCTCATCGTTCCCGATCAAACAAGCTGTCACTCCATGTAAAAAAGTTCGTCGAGCGGTATCGATACCGGTGAATTGTCGGGATTCGTCTCCATGATATCGGCCATGTAAGCCCACCATTTCTGTACGATCTCCAGCTCACCCAGATCCTGCGATGATCCTTCACCCAATGTCTTTTGTACCGCAAAAAGGATATTCGTCTCCTTGTCCCAGAAAATTGAATAATCCGACACGCCGGATTCCTTCAACAACGCTTTCATCTCTGGCCACAGGGCATTGTGTCTCTTTTCGTACTCTTCCTCGAAACCTGGTTTCAGGAACATTTTAAATGCACTTCGTTTCATAATTGATGTTTTTTGTTGTTTAATGTATTGATTCAATGTGAATACAGGAGTTTCCTTGAACCCCTCTATCAATGTTTTTGCCAAATTTGTAGTGGGGTGCTACCGCTAAAAGGAAAAGGAACGAAAAGACAGTTTTTCTCATCCTGTTCATTGTTTGAATGGTATTGTATGTGATCATTCACAGTTTGCAAATTTAAACAAATGGCGCTGTCTATGGACAATATAAATGACATTTTATCAAAAAAAAAATTGAGATGGACAAGGCATTAATCTTTTCTCCCATCTGGATAGGTGATTGTTCGGATATTCGATGTATTTCCCTTATATAAATACGAGGATGATATAAGGGAAACATAAGGGAATACCGAAGATGGCCCCAAGAAAGGCCGTGTCATGTTTTGTGATACACCTGTCTCGTCCTTGTCTCGTTCGCGAAGTCCTGCATGTCGAAATGGTATCGTATAAATCTCACAAAACGAAATAGTTTCCTGCTTGATGACCGCAAAAATGTTCCATGGAGATTGATCCATGAGCATCGGTGTTGCGCACCTGCATGAAAAGGGGTTGAAAAATGAAAGATAAGGAATGACTGTATTGATGTGCAGTTAAATTTTTATAAGTTTGTAATTTGGAAATTATTTTTAGTAAAAGCATATGAAAAGGAAGTTGTTTTTATTTTTGTTTCTGTTGCAGACCGGTTTTCTTGCAGCACAGAACATGACCGATGTGAGTCTTTTCTTAAGGAGCGATAGTGCCACCTATCTCAATCGGGTTTCGTCGGAGTCGGGCGACCTTTACAATGCTTTGGGCCATCACGGGCCTGCTATTGAAAATGAATGGCTGGCGCTGCGGTTGTATTTCGACAAGAAAGCGGCCATCGATGTCTATTCGAAAGCAAAGCCCGGGCTAGAGCTGGCTTCCTATAAATGGTATCCCACACCACAGCAGCAGCTCGAGGGAAAGGGGGCCGACTATTACAAGGTAGGACCCACCGTCGGCCTTGGTGGTATCCGATTGTGGGATGGAGAGAAAGTGATTCCCCTCGATCCTGTCTCAAACAGAACGGCAAGGGTGGTGAAAGAGGGTTCGGTCTCTTATTTGGAGATGTTGTCGGAAGATGTGCCTTACCAGAATCGCAAAGTGGATATCCTGGTGCGCGTGACTGTCTATTCCGGTTTTAGAAAAGCAAAGGTGGAGGCTTTTGCATTGACTGATGAGGACGTGGCATTTGTCACCGGCATCAACTACCATCCCGGGCAACAAGTAGTTGTAGAGAAGGATTGTATATTTACCTGGGGTCTACATCCGGAAGATGTGGCTGCAGAGAAGGTGGAACTGGGTTCTGCGATCTTTGTGAATCCGGATGACTTCGATCAGACCAAAGTCGATGGGAATCAGCTTATTTTTATTTCAAAACCGGCCAGGCTGATAAGTTTGTGGATATCATCGGCAAATGGCAAGGAGCCGTTTGTGAATAACCTGGAGCGGTTTATCGACTTTGCAAAGTTTGAAATTGATAAATGATATCTCACACAAAAATTCCATGCTGTTTTTTTTACTAATTTTGCAGCCATGAACATTGTCATGTCTCCTTCTTCCATGCCATCGTTTAATCTGGCGGCAGAAGAATATCTTTTCTCCAGAAAAGGAGAAGATTTTTTGTTGTTCTACGTCAATGAGCCGAGTGTGATTATTGGATCGAATCAGGCGGTGAAGAACGAGGTCGATCAGGATTTTTGTATTGAACACAATATCCGGATCATCCGTCGATTGTCGGGTGGTGGTGCGGTGTATCACGACAGGGGCAACTTGAATTTCTCGTTTATTCAGGATAGTACAGGTGCACCATTGAGCGCCCGTTTCCTGGAGCCTGTAGTGACTGTGCTTCATGAATCGGGTATTCCCGTGGAAGTTGGGAAAAGAAAAGATCTCTGGCTTAATGGATATAAGATTTCGGGTACCGCCTCCCATGTTTCCAGGGGAAGGGAGCTGCATCACGGCACCTTGTTGTATGATACCGATCTGGAGATGCTGCAGAGAGCGCTGACTTCCGAAAACGGTCGCCCGATAAAAAAAGCCACCCCTTCGGTGCCCAGCCCGGTGCGGAATATCCGTTCCTATCTGGCGGAACAACAAGGTACGACTGTCGATATGACTTCTTTTTTTTGTATGCTTTCCGGAAAGTTGCTCACCCTTTATGGACTTGATAAAGTGATCAACCTCCAAGCTGAAGAGATGGTAGAAATTGAGGAACTCCAAAGGAACAAATATACACAGCGCGGCTGGAATTACCGGATGTAAAGTTTCCCTTGCCAGGTCTCCTTTTCCCTGAATCGTTTCAGGATTTTTTCCCGTACTTCGTAGTTCTTCAGTCCCCAATCCGGTGCGATGAGCAGTTTCGCGGGCGACTGCGAGGTAAACCTTTCGATGTAGATTTCGGAACGGAGCCGCTCTGCAAAACGAACACATAGATCGACATACTCCTCCAGCGAAAACAGATTAAACGACTCGGGCAGCAGTTTGTATTCCCTTGCCATGGCGGTGTAACGGATAATTTGTAGCTGGTGCAGTTTGAGCGTCGTGAGCGGTAGTTCGGAGAGCCTCCCGGCATGGTGCAGGATGTCTTCCTCGGTTTCTCCGGGAAGCCCCAGGATCATATGGGCTCCAGTCGGAATATTTCTTTCTGCCGTTTTACGGATCATTTCTGCCGATTCTTCGTAGGTGTGCTGGCGGTTGACCCTTTCCAGCGTTTTGTTTAAAGTAGATTCCACACCATACTCCACCAACACGAATGTTTTCTTGCTGAGCGCTTCGAAGTAATCGAGCAATGCCTCGGGCATACAATCGGGACGGGTACCCACAATCAGTCCCACCACACCGGGATGCGACAGTGCCTCTTCATATTTGTCGGTCAGCGAGTCCACGCTGTCGTAGGTATTGGTATAGGATTGGAAATAGGCCAGGTACTTCATTTCCGGATATTTCCGGGAGAAGAAATGGATGCCGTCGGCCATTTGTTCGGTAATGGTCTTGGTTGGCTTGCCGTAGCCGGGACTGAAGCTCTGGTTGTTGCAGTAGGTACATCCGCCTAGCCCCTTGCTGCCATCGCGGTTGGGGCAGGTAAAGCCTGCATTGATGGATATCTTCTGTACTTTATAGGAAAATCGTGCCGAAAGATATTCGGAGAAATCACGATATGGCTTGTCATTTGAAAACACCTGCTCTGATTTTTAGGATACAAAGATAATGAAAAATAGGAAACGGGAATGTGACATCATGCCACATTCCCGTTCAAGTGAATGTATTGAAAAGTAAAGTCGTTTGTTCACCATGCTTTTTCTGCCATCTTTTCGCAAGATTTACTTCCCGGGAGCATAGGTATTCAGTGAGACCATGATGCTACCGGGATTTTTTATGAAACTGACTTTGGATAACCCTTTGTCACTTTTTCTTTCATATGTCTCTACCCGGTTTTTCCCGTTTCTGACAATTGACACTTCTTCATACTTGTCGGCCTGGAGCGCATTTTTTACTTCCTGCGCAAAGCTTTCGCCCAACGATTTTTCGGTTGAATTCAATGAGATCATCTGGCGCCCCGTACTTGTGTAGGATTTGTCGGTTCCCCAGGTCTCCATGTTTCCCAAATCGGCAAATTTATCCATCATACTGGCTTTCTTCTGATACACATAATTGAAACGCTCATCCTCCATATACTTGTCGAACAACTTTTCCAGCTGTTGCGCTGATAAGGTAGTGACAAAAGCGAGCGCCATGAACATAATTGAGAGAATTTTTTTCATTTTTACAGGGTTTTTGAGTTATTGATTCAGAGATTCTATGTGGTCGATGGTATGTGCTAAATCGTCAAAAATTTTACTGGCATCCATCTTCGTTTGTATCGCATTTGCCTCAACCAGTGGTTTGTAGCTGGTGCGAATGATTTCATCGGCTTGCGTAAACATTTGGTCGGCATATTCTTGTGCTTTCTCCGGATTTTTTACTGCTCTTCCGTTAATGAAAACCAGGTAATCACCTGCGGAGGAATTGTTTTTGTTGAAGGGAAAGAACATTACAACCAGCAGTATAATCGCAGCAATACTTGCTGCCGAAATCCACAGTCTTCGAAATGAGAACATCCTTTGATTGTTCATCTCCACCGGAATGATAAAAGTGGGCGAAACAATTTGTTTTTCTTTGTCGAAAGCAGCGAACATGGGTTTATATACTTCATGCTGCGGTAAAACAGTGTTGTTGCGGAAGTATTCCCTCAGCCTGTTCTCCTCTTCAGGCAATGCCTTTCCTTCGAAATAGTTGTTGAGTATGTTATCGATGTTATCCATAAAGCATGTTCTCCTTTTGTTGATGAGTGAGGATCATTTCACGAAGTTTTTTTCTGGCTCGTGACAGATTTACAGCAACGGCATTTTCTGTGATCGACATCATTCCGGCAATTTCTGTGATTTCCATCTCTTCCACATCTTTCATCCGGATAATGGTTCGCTGCATTTCGGGAAGCAAGTCGATCATCCTGTTG
>DHTF01000028.1:6394-6857 GCA_002411515.1 Proteiniphilum sp. UBA5267
GTAACATAAAAAAACCCGGGGCATCACATGTTGTGATACCCCGGGTAAAATGTATTGTATAAAAAGATTATGCTTCTTTTTCAGCGTCAGTTTGGGCGTCCTCTTTCACTTCTGCTTCCGGTGCTTCAGCAACTTCTGCTTCCGGTGCTTCGGTTGTTTTGGCTTCCTTTACTTCCTCAGCCTTGGGAGCCTCTTCCTTTTTCACTTCGGCTTTTACTTCAGCTTCGGCCTTAGCTTCCGCTTTTGCTTCAGCCTTTGCAGCTTCTTTCTTGAAAGCTTCTACCTTCTGGTTGTCGAGCTTCTCCTTCAGTGCGGCCAGTTCTTCGATGTCACCCAGCGTAGTTTTTTCCATTACTGGAATAACTGTTGTGAGAGCGTCGTTTCCACCTTCTTTTTTACCACCGCGTTTTCCTCTTCTTCTGGAGTCTTCGCCGGAGATATCTTCGTGGATGCGGCTGTGAGA
>DHTF01000028.1:7040-8467 GCA_002411515.1 Proteiniphilum sp. UBA5267
ATGCGTTTGGCATCTTTGTTGAACTCAATCACCTTGAATTCGAGCTTCTCGTCTACCTGAGCTTGTGAGTTGTCTTCTTTTACCAGGTGTTTGGGAGTAGCAAATCCTTCCACACCATAGGGCAGAGAGATCACAGCACCCTTGTCGAGGAGTTCCACAATGGTTCCTTCGTGAATAGAACCTACGGTGAAGATGGTTTCAAATACATCCCACGGGTTTTCTTCCAGTTGCTTGTGACCCAAGCTTAGGCGACGGTTTTCTTTGTCGATATCGAGCACCTGCACTTCGATGGGAGCACCAATCTCGGTAACTTCACTCGGGTGTTTGATTTTCTTCGTCCATGAGAGGTCGGAGATGTGGATCAGGCCTTCTACGCCTTCTTCAATTTCCACGAAAGCACCAAAGTTGGTGAAGTTGCGCACTGTAGCAGTATGGGTGCTGTTTACAGGATATTTCACCTCAATGCTATCCCATGGATCGGGCTTGAGTTGTTTTACACCAAGCGACATTTTGCGTTCGTCGCGGTCGAGGGTGAGGATCACTGCATCCACTTCTTCGCCCACAGTCATGAAGTCTTGTGCGCTGTGAAGGTGTTGTGTCCAGCTCATTTCAGATACGTGAATCAGTCCTTCCACACCCGGAGCAATCTCTACGAATGCACCGTAGTCGGCAATGACAACCACTTTACCCTTTACGATGTCGCCCACTTTCAGTGTTTCACTCAAGGCATCCCATGGATGGGGTGTCAATTGTTTCAAACCGAGAGCGATGCGTTTTTTCTCGTTGTCGAAATCGAGGATTACCACGTTGATCTTGTCGTCGAGCTGTACCACTTCTTCGGGGTGCTGAATGCGTCCCCAGGAAAGGTCTGTAATGTGTACCAGTCCGTCTACGCCACCCAGGTCGACAAACGCACCGTAGGAAGTGATGTTTTTAACCACACCTTCGAGTACCTGTCCTTTTTCGAGTTTCGAGATAATTTCTTTCTTCTGTTGTTCCAGTTCTTCCTCAATGAGTGCTTTGTGTGAAACAACCACGTTCTTGTATTCAGGGTTGATTTTTACCACCTTGAATTCCATTGTCTTGTCTACAAACAAATCGTAATCGCGGATCGGCTTCACGTCGATCTGTGATCCGGGGAGGAATGCTTCGATACCGAACACATCCACAATCATACCGCCCTTTGTGCGGCATTTGATGTAACCCTTGATGATTTCGTTGTTTTCCAACGCGGCATTGACACGATCCCACGAACGGGATGCACGGGCTTTCTTGTGAGAGAGGAGCAATTGTCCTTTTTTGTCTTCCTGGCTCTCGATGTAAACTTCTACTTCGTCGCCAATTTTCAGGTCGGGGTTGTAACGGAATTCGTTCATCGATACCACGCCATCGGACTTATAACCGATGTTTACAACCACTTCGCGTTT
>DHTF01000028.1:8655-12646 GCA_002411515.1 Proteiniphilum sp. UBA5267
TTGTTCATGGAGGTTACCGTACCTGTTACAACCTCTTTGTCGTTGATCTTGCTCAACGTGTTGTCGTAGCTTTCGGTAAGTTTATCTCTGTTTTCTTTGCTGTAGGCATCTCCTTCAGCGTACGCAGCCCAATCGAAATTTTCTACCGGAGCTACATTTTTCAGGTTTTCAGTCATTTGTAATAAAAAAATTTACTTTAAATAGTGAGACATTATGTTGCTTAAAAAAAAGTGGTGCAAAGATAGCTGGTTTTTTATTAATAACCAACTATTTGCACCCTGTTTTTTCGCTAAAAATATATCCGAAAAACTGTGGACTTTTTATAAAAGCAGTCCCTGCTGTACTTCGCGACGAGTGGCGAGGCCTGCAATTTCTTCTACCAACCTCAGTGCGAAATCGAATACCAGGCCGGGCCCTTTTCCCGTGGTGATGTTTCCGTCGACCACCACATTTTCTCCGGTGACCTGTGCTCCAATCAGTTCAGGCTCAAAACCAGGATAGCAGGTGACCTGTTTACTTTCCAGCAAGCGCAACCCGCCCAATACCATGGGGGCGGCGCAGATGGCAGCGATCAGTTTGCCTTGTTCGTTGAAGTCGAGAAGGAGTTTCTTTACCCCTTCGTGTTCGTTCAGATGCTTTGCTCCGGGCATTCCTCCCGGAAGCACCAATACCTCCACAGCAGAGAAATCTGCCTCATGGAAAGTGGTGTCGGCGATAACCTGTATGTCATGTGCACCGGTTACCGTTCGTTCCTTTGTAATTGAGACGGTTTTCACCGGTATCTGCGCTCTCCGTAAAATATCCAGTGTGCCGAGCGCTTCGATTTCCTCAAATCCGTTTGCTAAAAAAAGGGCTACTCGTTTCATACAATTTAATTTAAGTGGTTTAGCTGAACAAAGGGGATTCCCATTACACGGGTCGGGATACAGTAACCTTATTTCAGGTTGAAGCGATACGTGATGGTCCCCTGCTGGTTGTTGGGTGACGTGATCGCATTGAATTTTGTATTTCGGGCTGCACGCAATGCTTCGTTGCGAAGCGCCGTGTTGGGCGTATTTGTGCCTCTCCCGATTTCGGTATTGATCACATTCCCATTGGGGTCTACTGTGATATTAACAACTACAGTGCCATAATCGTTCACATTGTAACGGGGTTGCACCAATCCTCCGCTGCCCAGGCTGCGTCCACCGAGGTCGTAGGAACCAATACCACCCGTGCCGGAGGGTGATCCCTGTGCAGCATTTCCGGTGGAAACGCCCTGTGTGCCGCTGCCTTCGGTGTTGCCCCGGCTACCGGCGCTCTCACCAAAAAGACCCGACATCTGCTGGTTAATCTCCCGACGGCGTGCTTCTTCCGCTCTTCTGATTCTTTCTGCCTCTTCCTGTTTCCTGCGCTCTTCCGCCAGCAGAGCCTGACGGCGTGCTTCTTCACGTTGTGCTTCCACATCGATGGTGGGTTCGGCGGTCTGGGTGATCATCGGCTCATTGGGCCTGTATTCCGGCACGACCGGCGTTTGCGACGGAGTAGGGGTAACTTCGGCCATGGGTGCTTCCGTGACGCCGTAAGCGTCTTCCGTTGCTCCAAACATGACCGGAATTCCTTCCAGTTCCTGGGGAGGGATGCGGTGGGTGAAGTAAGTAAATAGAAGCAGGAGCAGAAGCAACACCGCGAAGATTGTTGTTCCCACCAAGCCAACTATTTTTTCCCTCGTAATCTCCATGTCCTGTTTAATTTGGTCTGGTCATCAGCACCATTTTGAACCTGTTCTGATTGGCGATATCGAGGATGCGCACAATCTCCTTGTAGGGAACACTCTCATCGGCATAGAGAGCTACAAAGATTTCGGGATCGTTTGTATAGGCCGATTGCAGAAATGGGGTGATCGCTTCGAAGGGAACCTGTCGTTCCGTTTCGTTGGCATTGGCCACGTAATAATTCAGGTCCTTGTCGATGGTAACCCGGGTAATGGGTTTTGCTTGTGCCTGCTGTTGCGCCCGGGGCAACAACACCTGGATGGCATTCGGTACCACAATGGTGGAGGTGATCATGAAGAAAATAAGCAACAAAAAAATCACATCCGTCATCGACGCCATGCTGAAGTTTGATTCTAACTTAAATCGCTGTTTTAATGCCATATCTTCAATCTATAATCTACTAATCTATTAATCTGCTAATCTTTTACACTGCCGGTTCATTCAGGATATCCATGAACTCCATGATCCTCATTTCGAGTTTGTTCACGATTCCCTTGATGCGTGTGGCAAGATAATTGTATGCGAAAAGTGCAATAATTCCCACAATGAGTCCTCCCACTGTGGTGACCAGTGCTTCGTAAATACCGGTGGATAGAATGTTAACATCTACGTTTGCGCCGGCACTCGCCATATCCATGAAGGCCTTTACCATACCGGTCACCGTACCCAGGAACCCGACCATGGGTGCTCCTGAAGCAGAAGTTGCCAGCACGGGAAGTCCCTTCTCCAGTTTAGAAATCTCAATGTTTCCCTGGTTCTCAATGGCCGACATCACATCAGCCGTAGGTCTTCCCAAGCGGGAGATTCCTTTTTCCACCATGCGGGCCGAGGGGGTATCGGTGTTGCGGCAGAGGGCCTGGGCAGCATCAATCTTCCCGTCGTGGATATAATCCTTGATGCGGTTCATGAAAGAGCTGTCCTCTTTGGCGGCTTTGTTGATGACCAGGGTTCTTTCTATCAACACGTAAATCGTCATCAACAGCAGAATGAGAAGAACTATCATCAGCCATCCTCCCTTCAGAGCAAGGTCGAATGCGTTCATGGTCACAGATTCTGTCTCTGCAGTTGCTTCCTGCATGGTGTTGTATATTGCCTGTGCAGTGTCTGCCGGCAAGATTTGTAATAGATTCATACGATGATGTTATTTTTCCTTGTTAGTCTATGAAATTCCGTGTTGTAGCAACGTAACGAGGAAATGAATTCCTCCATGCTACCGTAGCAACCATACTCACCAATAAAGATAATTGTTTTTGTTATGCTAAACCTGTGGTTGAGGCTCTTTTAAACAATTTTTATACGCTTTTATTGATTTTTCCAAACCCAGGTACAATGCATCACAAATGAGTGAATGCCCAATGGAGACTTCTTTGATCCAGGGTATGTGAACAGAGAACCATTGAAGGTTGTCGAGGTTTAAGTCGTGGCCTGCATTGACTCCCAGACCCAGGTTCTTTGCCAGCGTGGCTGCTTCCAGGTATGGTGTAATTGCTTTTTCACGGTCGGTGGAGTAGAGCTCTGCATAAGGACCGGTGTAGAGCTCTATGCGGTCGGTACCAATCTGCGAAGCCGTGCGGATCATCTCCGGATAGGGATCCACGAAGATGGAAGTACGTACGCCCATCGACTGGAACTCATTGACAATGTCGGTCAGGAAATCCTTATGCGTCACAGTATCCCACCCCGCGTTGGAGGTGATGGCATCATGGGCATCCGGCACGAGGGTTACCTGCGTGGGTCTTATTCTTCGGATGAGTTCGATAAACTCAGGTGTGGGGTTTCCCTCAATATTGAACTCTGTATGTACTTTGGCCTGTAAATCAAAGACATCGCTGGTTCGAATGTGTCGTTGATCGGGACGCGGGTGTACGGTAATACCATCAGCCCCGAAGAGCTGACAATCTATTGCTACCTGTACCACATCGGGTATATTTCCACCACGGGAATTGCGCAGGGTCGCAATTTTATTCACATTTACGCTTAATTTCGTCATAATTTTATTACAAACAATCTTCTTAGGAGAAGCAGAATTCGCAAATTTTTGCCATCTTTGTAAGACAGTACAAAAGTAATACGAAATAACTGTTTTACGCCATGTCGGTCAAAGAATTTATCAATGCTCAAATAGAGAAATATGCTTTACCACTTACAAAAGAGCAGTTTACGGAGTTGACCGAAACGGAAAACTCCCTGCTTATCCTGGAAATCCCCGTAAAAGATTATACCCTTACGGAGGTGGC
>DHTF01000028.1:12896-27571 GCA_002411515.1 Proteiniphilum sp. UBA5267
GATGTACAGGACCTTTCACTGGTGTTACGGAGTTTCGAGCGTTTCAACTACCGGGTGGTGTACTATTTTATGCGGGAAGGAGTGGTTACAGATACCCAGAAAGAGCGGCTCGACGAATTGATGTATTATCTAGAGATGTAGTCCGTTTTGGATGTGAGATGAAAAGTAGAAATTGAAAAAAGTATAGATGAAATTTGCGTTATTCGGGAGCATGTTCCCCGACAGAACTGCCAAAGCGGAAGAACAGATATTTGGGGTTTGTGAGGCGATCAAACGGCACGGGGGAGAGTTGATCTTGCCCGAAAACTTTTTTCTTTCATTGCCGGGGTATATACAACAAAAAGTAGGTCCTCTCTGCGAACTGGCAGAGACTCTGCCTCAGGTAGACATGGTCGTGAGCGTGGGCGGTGACGGAACCTTTTTGCGGACGGCAACCACCGTAGGCGATTCAGGCATTCCTGTTCTGGGTATCAATACGGGGCGACTGGGCTTTTTAGCTGCGATCAACTACTCCGATGTGGAAGAAACCCTGCAGGAGGTAATGGATAATTCCTATAATGTGCAGGAACGCACCTTGCTGAAAATGTCCACCGATGAGGCTTTTCCCCCTGAGTATTTCAACAACCATGCACTGAATGAAGTGGCTCTTCTGAAGCAGGATACGGCTTCCATGCTTTCCATTCATGCATATATCAATAACGATTACCTGACTTCATATCAGGCCGACGGACTGATTATCTCAACTCCTACCGGTTCTACCGCTTATTCACTGAGCATAGGCGGTTCCATTTTGTCACCTACCATTCCCAGTATCATTCTTTCGCCCATTGCACCCCATAACCTCACCTCGCGTTCGCTGGTGGTGGACGATAGTAGCATCATCTCACTGAAGGTGGAAAGCCGCAGCCACATGTTCCTGGTGTCGGTCGATGGCCAGTCGCGTGTGCTCGACGAAACTGTCAACATTCAGGTGCGGAAAGACGATTATACATTGCGTGTGGTAAAGAGGCTGGGCCATACCTTCTACCAAACTCTCCGCGATAAGTTGATGTGGGGAGCAGATGTACGAAAAAAATAAGAGAGGTAGGGGCAATAGCTCCTCCACCTCTTATTTTACTGTTGTATCCTCAGTTTATTCTCTATCCTTGGACTCTGTATTCGCTTTATCCTCCTGATTCTGTATTCGCTTTATCCTCCTGATAGGGAAGATACTTTTCGAGGGCAATAATCATCAGGTAGAAGAGTGCCATGAAAATAAAAATTCCGACTATACCGATTACTGCAATGAGCAAGGCTGTTTCTACTGTTGGTGTCATATCATTTTTGTTTTAAGCGAGTAAAGGAACCAGTGTGAGTATAATACCTCCGGCAACCACCGAACCGATCTGTCCGCCCACGTTGGCACTGATAGCCGGCATAAGCAAATAGTTGTAAGGGTCTTCTTTTTGGCCCATCTGATGAATGACCCGTGCCGACATGGGGAAGGCAGAGATGCCACAGGCTCCCACCATCGGGTTAATTTTATTGCCTTCTTTCCTGAACAGATTCAGGAACTTGGCAAAGATCACACCGCCAAATGTATCAAATACAAAAGCAAACAAGCCCAATGCAATGATGAACAACGTATCGAGACGAATAAAACGTTCGGCAGTCATGGTACTTGCAATGGTAATTCCAAGGAGGATGGTTACCAGGCTCGACAATTCATTCTGTGCCGAAAGTGACAGTTTATTCAGTACACCGCACTCACGTATGAGGTTGCCAAACATCAGGAATCCGATCAGAGCAAGCGAGGAGGGCGCGATGATGCCTGCCGCAACCGTGATGACAATGGGAAAAGCAATCAACGCCTTTTTTGAGATCTTCCTGTTGTTGTTGCCGGTCATTCTAATTAGCCGCTCTTTTCGAGATGTGAGTAGTTTGATGACCGGGGGTTGAATTATGGGTACAAGTGCCATGTAGGAGTAGGCTGCCACAGAGATGGGTCCCAGCAGATTGGGAGCAAACCGCGATGCCACTACAATGGAGGTGGGACCGTCAGCTGCACCGATGATACCGATTGAGGCTGCTTCCCGGATGTCGTAACCTATCAGGGCCGCCAACAGCATGGTTAGGAAGATGCCGAACTGCGCCGCTGCACCGAACAACAATAGCGATGGATTGCGAAACAGTGGGGTGAAATCGATCATGGCTCCAATGGCAATAAAAATAAGGAGAGGGAAAATCTCGGTTGCTATACCTGCTTCAAAAAAGACATTCAGAACGCCCTCCACTGCCTTCCCTGTCGCAGGATCAATTTGCGTTAAGGCAGAAGAGAGGGGTATATTCACCAGAATGGCGCCAAATCCCATTGGTAATAGCAACGTCGGTTCATAGTTCTTGGCAATAGCAAGATAAATGAGAATTAATCCCACCGCTATCATCACCAGGTGTTGCCATGTCATACCTGCTATGGCAGGCAATAATTGTTCTATTCCCATAATTAAACGGATAATGCTTTTGTTTTTTGAATGTTGTAAGAAAAAAAAAGTGAAGAGATATTTATTTATCTCTTCACTTTAACAAACAAAAGCATTTATTGTTTAATAAAGGAATCCAAGCATTAAACCTGCAGCGGTTGCCGAAGCAATGACCCCTGCCACATTGGGCCCCATGGCGTGCATTAGCAGGTGGTTGGTTGAATCATATTCAAGTCCCACAATCTGAGACATTCTGGCCGATCCAGGAACGGCCGATACGCCGGCATTGCCAATGAGCGGGTTGATCTTGTTGCCCTCTCTTAAAAAGAGATTGAAAAATTTCACAAACAATATACCCGCACAGGTAGCGATAGAAAAGGCTAGAGCGCCCATCAGGAAAATCTTAACCGACGCAGCCGTGAGGAACGTGGTTGCCTGGGTGGAAACACCCACCATTAATCCCAATAGGATGGTTACGATATCAATCATTGGACCTCGCGCTGTTTCTGCCAAGCGACGTGTAACGCCAGATTCTTTCAGAAGGTTACCGAAAAACAACATCCCCAGCAGTGGCAATCCGGAAGGAACCAGAAATGTGGTCATGAGCAGACCGATAACGGGAAATATTATTTTTTCACTTTGAGACACGACGCGTGGGGACTTCATGCGGATAAGCTTCTCTTTTTTTGTGGTGAGCATCCGCATGAAAGGTGGTTGCAATATCGGTATTAATGCCATGTAGGAATAGGCCGAAATGGCTACAGCACCCAGCAAATGAGGAGCCAGTTTAGATGTGAGGAAAATGGCTGTAGGTCCATCTGCACCTCCGATAATCCCGATTGAAGCAGCCTCGTTGGGCTCAAATCCCAACTGTAGGGCAATCATGTAAGCTCCAAAAATTCCAAACTGACAAGCTGCACCCACCAGAATCAACTTAGGATTAGCTATCAAGGCGGAAAAATCGGTCATGGCTCCAATACCCAGGAATATCAAGGGAGGATACCATCCTTTTTCGACACCCTGATACAATATATTCAGCACCGATCCCTCTTCGTATACGCCAATTTCGAGATTTGCCGAGAGATCGAAAGGAATATTTCCTATCAGAATACCAAATCCTATCGGTACCAACAGCAAAGGTTCAAATTCATAACGAATAGCCAAGAATATAAACAGGATACCAAAGAAGATCATGATAACGTGACCCAATTCTACATTGGCAAATCCTGTGTTAATAAAAAAGGTGTTTAGATTGTCAATTAAAAAATCAAAAAAATGTTCCATCTTATCCAACTATTACAATCAGTTCTGATCCTTCCAAAACTGAATCACCTTTTCTTATCTTTATTTCCTGTATCATGCCATCTCTGTCTGCAATAATGTTGTTCTCCATCTTCATCGCTTCCAGAATGAGCAGTTTCTGTCCTTTCTTCACCCTGTCTCCCACATTACAAGTGATATCGAGGATGATACCTGGTAGTGGTGATTTCAGCGAGTTTGCACCCGAAGGTGATGATTGTTTTGAAACTGGTGAATTTACTTCAGGGTTTGGAGAACCGGCCTGGGCCGCTTTTTTAAACGGAGAGGGAACTTGTTTTTTTGTTTTTTTCTCGATCCCGACCGTGTAAGGGGTCCCATTAACTTCCACTTCTGCGGTATCGTCGCCTACGTTGTTTACAACAACACTGTAGAGGCTGCCATTTATTCTGTATTTGTATTCTTTCATCTTCTAATGCATTAAATTATAAAACTGTTACTTTCTTATTTGGGAAGTTGTCTCAGACCATAAATTTTTGAACTCCATGGAGAGTAATTTCTGCTTATTTTGTTGAATGTGAGGATGGTATGTTCAATGTCATGTACATCGCTCTGTTCCTCATGAAGTGCCATAAAAATGGCAGAGAGTACTTCTCCCGGTATTTCATTTTTGTCAGGGTTAATCCCAACAGTAACAGTTGCCTCTTCCGCTTTCCTTTTGTTACTTATACGCACTGAAGTTTTACCCACCAGTTTAAATATAACGTAAAGTAGAACAAGTGCAAGAAACACTACTAACATTGATGTTATTGTCATAGATGCTCCAAATTTATCCTGATTTTTAAATCTTTCGATTTTCTCGTTTTTGTCGAGTGTAAAATTATTGGTGCTGGGTGTAACTCTTTCCAAGGCGGTGAGTTGATTTATTCCCTCCTTGTTAAATTTCACTCCATCAGTTTTATAACCCCATGAGACATCTGCCAACTGACCTTCAGGTATGACTATTTCGTCGATCAGTTTGGTTCCGCTTTCATCGTATAAGGCAATGTAATTTTCCTTATTGGGGTCCAGCTCGAAACTTACATAGAAAGTACCCTGGTAAGGTTTATTACTTGCCCAAAACAGCACATGTTGGTGAGGTGCAAGCTTGGTAAGTACATCACCCTTCGGAATGGGATACTTCCTCGGATTCGACCTGTCGTTTGTAAGAAATAGTCCTCCTATATCCTGTGTCTTGGCACTGTTGTTGAATATTTCGATCCATCCGCTTCTTTTCCCATAATCATCTACGTAGTTCTGTTCATTGATCACCAACACCTCGTTGATAACGAATCTTGGATTTTGAACTCTTCCAGAACAGGCTACAAACAGCGGTAGAAGAAAGAAAGCAAAATATTTTAGTAAATTCTTCATATTCATTTCTTACAATGGAAGGTTATCATGCTTCTTTGGAGGATTCTGAAGTTTCTTGGTCATTGTCTGCTGCAAAGCACGGATGATGCGAAATCTCGTATTCCTGGGCTCAATTACATCGTCGATATAACCATATCTGGCTGCCTCGTATGGATTGGCAAAAAGGTTGTTGTATTCCTGTTTTTTCTCTTCAAACACGGCTGCCTGTTTTTGTGGATCAGTTTCTTTTGCAATGTCTTTGCTATAAAGAACTTCTACGGCACCATCGGCACCCATTACAGCAATCTCGGCGCTCGGCCATGCGTAGTTGATGTCTCCTCTAAGCTGCTTGCAGCTCATCACGATATGTGCTCCACCGTATGATTTCCGCAAGGTTACAGTAATCTTGGGTACGGTAGCTTCCCCGTATGCATAGAGTAATTTCGCACCGTGTGTGATGACGCCTCCGTATTCCTGTCCTGTTCCTGGGAGGAAGCCGGGAACATCCACCAAAGAAACGATGGGTATATTGAACGCATCGCAGAAGCGAACAAACCGGGCTGCCTTACGAGAGGCATTGATATCGAGCACACCCGCCAGATATTTAGGTTGGTTGGCCACGATACCTACCGACTGGCCATTGAATCTGGCAAAGCCTACGATGATGTTTTTAGCATAGTCGGCGTGTACTTCCAGAAATTCGCCCTTGTCGATAATAGCACCAATTACTTCATACATGTCGTATGGCTTATTGGGGCTGTCGGGAATGATTTCATTGAGTCCATCCTCAAGTCGGTCAATGGGATCATCGTTTTGATAGAGAGGAGCCTCTTCCAGGTTGTTCTGGGGAATGAAACCCAACAGTTGGCGGATTACTCTGATACCGTTTTCTTCAGAATCCACGGAGAATTGTGCCACGCCCGATTTGGCGGCATGTACAGAGGCACCGCCGAGGTTCTCCTGTGTTACATCTTCACCTGTGACGGTCTTCACTACCTTGGGACCGGTAAGAAACATATAGGATGTGCCCTGGGTCATGATGATAAAGTCTGTCAGGGCAGGAGAGTAAACTGCACCTCCCGCACAAGGTCCGAAAATACCGGAAATCTGAGGAATCACGCCCGAAGCAAGAATGTTCCGTTGGAAAATCTCCGCGTAACCGGCCAATGCATTGATACCTTCCTGAATACGGGCACCACCTGAGTCATTGATGCCGATTAACGGGGCACCCATTTTCATGGCCTGATCCATTACTTTACATATCTTCTGTGCATGCATTTCAGATAGTGAACCGCCCGAAACAGTGAAATCCTGTGCAAATACATAAACCAGCCTGCCCTCGATGGTTCCATATCCTGTTACAACGCCATCGCCCAGGAACTTGGTCTTTTCCATACCGAAGTTGTGTGAACGATGTTCCACGAACATGTCAAATTCTTCGAAGCTACCTTCATCCAGAAGCATAAAAATACGTTCACGGGCGGTATATTTTCCCTTTTGGTGCTGTGATTCAATTCTTTTTTCACCACCACCCAAACGAGCTTTTTCACGGAGTTGAATAAGCTCTTTTACTTTATCAAGTTGATTACTCATAAAAATATGTTTATTAATATTATTCTTCAGGACTTACTCGGGATGTTCGCATAATTCAGTCAATACGCTACCCGTAGATTTAGGGTGAAGAAAGGCAATGCGCAACCCTTCGGCTCCGCCGCGTGCTTCTTTGTCTATCAGTCGCACACCCTTCTCTTCGGCTTCCTTCAAAGCTTCGTTTACATTTTTAGTTGCGTAGGCAATGTGATGCACTCCTTCGCCTTTTTTCTCAATGAATTTGGCTATGGTGCTCTCTTCACTGGTGGGCTCCAAGAGTTCTATCTTGGTGGATCCAATCTTAAAGAAAGCAGTTTTTACTTTTTGGTCTTCCACGGTTTCTACGTTGTAGCATTTGAGTCCCAAAATCCCTTCATAATAGGGAAGTTGTTCCTCAATACTTTTTACAGCGATGCCAATGTGTTCAATGTGTGTTATTTCCATATAAATGTCTGTTTAATTAGTTTTATGTTACAAAAGTACCCTTTTCCACCTTAATATGAGAACAAAAAAGAATTAAATCTTTTACGTCTTCCTCTGTGAGCGGTATGATCTAAATCGATGAAATGCGCAAAACGTCCAGCAGTTCTTCACTGATCTCCCGCTCTTTTCTGATGGCTCTCTTGAATGGTACGTAATCGATCTCGTTTTCACGAATGCCAATCATCACGTTGCGTTGATTTTCCAAAAGAGCCTGGATAGCAGCGATTCCCATGCGGCTTGCCAGTATGCGATCCTGTGCCGTGGGTGAACCACCTCGTTGGAGATGACCCAGAATAGAAACCCGCACATCATACTGTGGGTATTCCGTCTTTACACGTTCTGCCAGTTTGATGGCACCCCCGGTTACCTCACTTTCAGTGACAAGTACCATGCTGCTGTTTTTTGACTTGCGGAAGCCCTGTTCGATGAGTTCTCCCAACTGGTCTTTCTCGATACTGATTTCCGGGATGATGGCTGCTTCAGCTCCCGATGCAATGGCACTATTTAAAGCAAGGAAACCGCAGTTGCGTCCCATGACTTCCACAAAAAAAAGACGCTCGTGGGAGGTGGCTGTATCGCGTATCTTGTCCATCGATTGCATGATGGTATTCAGTGCTGTGTCATAGCCAATGGTGGTATCGGTACCACTAAGGTCGTTGTCTATTGTTCCGGGAAGACCGACAATTGGGATGTTGTATTCATTGGCAAAAATGCCTGCACCGGTGAGTGAACCGTCGCCCCCAATCACAATCAATGCATCTATCCCGTGCTTTTGCATGTTTTCGTAGGCAATCCGGCGTCCTTCTATCGTCATGAACTCCAAGGAGCGGGCTGTCTTCAGGATGGTGCCACCCTGTTGTATAATGTTGCTGACACTGTTTGTCTGGAATTCCTCGATCTCGTCGGAGATCAGGCCCTTGTAGCCCCTGTAGATGCCATACACACGCATACCATTTGAAATGCCCGCACGCGTTACTGCACGTATAGCGGCATTCATGCCCGGCGCGTCGCCACCGGAGGTGAGGACACCCACGCTAAGAATGTTTGAGTCCATAATTAAGTTGTTTGTCTTTGAGACGTTGTGGTTTATAAAACTTTACCTTATAAAACAATAAGCTGCAAAGGTATGTTTTTTTAACGATGCCACAAAAAAAAGCAGCTAAAAAGCTGCTTTTTCCAGTTGAGTGTGTGGTTTCAACTTCTCAATATTCCCAGCCACGGCTTCCATTTGCCACATGGGAGTGGATGTGGCTCCGCAGATGCCAATCCGAATGTTTTCTTTCAACCATGCAGGGTCGATTTCTTCCGGAGTATGAATGAGATAGGAGTTGGGGTTCATTTTTTTACACTCCTCAAACAATACTTTGCCATTGGAACTCTTTTCACCGGCAATGAATATGATCAGATCGTTACTGGCAGCAAACTGCTGCATGTTGGGTACACGGTTTGATACCTGCCGGCAGATGGTGTCGTAAAACTCAAATTTTGCATCCCCCTGCATACGGGATGCGATGAGCTCTCCAATTTCCTGAAAACCGTCCAGGGGCTTGGTCGTTTGTGAAAAAAGACTGATGTCACGGGAGAAATCTAGTTTATTTATTTCCTCCTTGTTTTCGATGATGATCGCATTCTCATTGGTCTGACCGAGTAAGCCGTTCACTTCGGCATGTCCTCTCTTACCGAAAATAACAATCTGCGCATCTTCATGCGCACGATGGATATATTTCTTGTTAATCCGCTTCTGCAATCCCAAAACAACAGGGCAAGAAGCATCGATGATTTCTATGTTATTCTGTTTGGCTATTTCGTATGTGCTGGGCGGCTCTCCATGTGCACGCAGCAACACGCGTACGTTTTTAAGTTGTTTGAACTGCTCGTGATTGATGGTAATTAACCCCATCTTCTCAAGGCGTTCCACTTCAATGTTGTTGTGCACGATGTCACCCAGACAATAAAGCGTGCCTCCTTTTTTTAGTTCTTCCTCTGCTTTGGATATCGCTTTGGCAACACCAAAACAACATCCTGATTGCCGATCTATTTCAATTTTGTACATTTTGTGCTGTGATTTTGTGAAACATATCCAATGCCCACTGCAACTGTGCTTCGATACCGATATGGGTATTGTCCAGTTCCAGTGCATCGGCTGCTTTGCGTAACGGACTTTCGGCGCGGGTGGTGTCGCGCAGGTCGCGTTCTTTTACATTGGCCAATACAGCAGCATAATCGGTATGCTCTCCTTTGGCTATCATCTCGTCGTAGCGTCGCTGCGCACGTATTTCGGGTGAAGTGGTCAGAAAAAGCTTCATCTCAGCTTCGGGGAATACCACCGTGCCAATATCCCGTCCATCCATGACGACACCTTTATTTTTCCCCATCTCCTGTTGCTGACGCACCATCTCACGGCGTACAAAGCCAAGTGTGCTCACGCGGCTCGCCCCATTGGCCACCTTCAGGGTTCGTATCTCTCTTTCCACGTTTTCACCGTTCAGGAAGGTTTCCTGTTCTCCTCCGTTGTTGGGTCTGAATGTGATGGTAATATCACCAATGTGTTGGCGAAGCGCTTCCTCGTCCATTCTGGTCTCCGTGATCCACCCTTTTTTGAGTGCATAGAGTGCCACAGCACGGTACATGGCGCCACTGTCGATGTAGATGTATCCCAGCTGTTTGGCCAATCCCTTGGCGATCGTACTTTTACCACACGACGAGTATCCGTCTACGGCAATGATAATCCTTTTTTTTTGCATATTTTTTACCCGTCAAAGAGATAAACAATACACAAAGATAGAATGTTTATGGGAATTGTCAATTTTGTACTTCTTCTTCTCCTTCCATCCAATACGGATGCTGCTCCTCTTCCTTCTCCTTCTCCTCCGAAATAGGATCAAATATTTTTTTTGCGGGAATGAGTTTCGATAAGACAATGGAGATGAACAGGGTTCCCACAATGACAGCCAGCGAGAACCATGAATGGGACGAGAAGAAATCGGCAACTATAGGAAATATACCCATCAGCATCTTTACGCCAATAAAGAAAAGGATGAAGCTGATACCATATTTTAGAAAACGAAACATGGTAATGATGTTCCGCAACGCAAAGAAGAGTGAAATAAGCCCCATCACGGCGAAAACATTTGAGGTAACGGCCAGAAATTGTTCTTCTTCACCTGTAAGCAAGCTACCCGCACCCTCCATGATTACCCCGATAATGGCCGGAATAGAGTCCATCGCGAAGATGATGTCCGTGGTGCCAATGATTAGCAACGTCAGGAACATGTGCGTGATGTGTCTTTTTCCATCTATTTTCGTGAAAAAATGCGGCGTATGCATATCTGGATCCACACGAAAAAACTTCACTGCCGCTTTATATAGGATGTTTTGTTTCGGATCCATCGTGTCGTTATCTTTGCCAAAAAGCATCTTTAATCCAGTGTAAATCAAAACGATGCCAAGGATATACAATATCCAGTGAAACCGGAGCACGAGCTCCATGCCCACCAGGATAAACAGGATGCGCAAGGCGATGGCAATCAGAATTCCTATCTTGAGCAGTTTGGGTTGGTTGAGCTGGTTGATGCCCATCACGGAAAAGATCAGAATAAACACAAACAGGTTGTCCACCGACAGTGAATATTCAGTGAGATAGCCCGAGATGAACTTTGTGGCCATGACCGTTCCCGTCCTCACGGGACTATCGGGAGATTGTGGAAAAAACAGGAAGATTGCCAGCCCGAATGACAGGGCTATTAAAATCCATAAACCAGTCCACATGAGTGATTCCTTTACGTTGATGGTGCCTTTGCGATGATCGGTTACGTAAAAATCGATTGCATAAACAAGAAGAAAGATTGCTACAAAAGCAATCCAAAAGATGGTGATTGTGCTCATATAAATTACTTTTTACGAATAAAAGCTATTCAATGAATCAAACCTTAAAAAAAGAATCGCCATAAATTACCAAAAACCAAACGTTGGTATTTTACGTGAAGAGGAGGTACAAATGTGAAACGGACGCAATAATGTCGTCGTGATTTTTAGTTGCGTAAAAGTAGTGAAAAAAATAGACTGTGGTCAGATTTAGTCAAATAAATTTTTCCCAAACATCCACAGACACAGCTCATCGGGCTGTGTCTGCAGTTGGGAGAAGAAAGATATCCGTTTTATGCTTCCTCGAAGCTGGGATACATATATTCGGTTGCCGGAATAAACGTCTCTTTGATACACTGTGGGGAAACCCAGCGCAGCAGGTTAAAAAGAGATCCTGCCTTGTCATTGGTCCCCGATCCGCGACCGCCGCCAAAAGGTTGCTGATCGACCACGGCACCCGTAGGTTTGTCGTTGATATAGAAATTGCCTGCAGTATGCGTCAGACGGGTGGTCATCTTTTCAATATTGGCCCTGCTGGCCGAGAAGATGGCACCAGTCAGCGCATAATTGGTGGTGCTGTCCAGTACATCCAGGGTCTCATCCTCTTTGTCGGCAGGATAGACATAAATGGTGATGATGGGACCGAAAAGCTCTTCCCGCATGGTGACATAATCGGGTTTCTTCGCCAGAATCACGGTGGGTTGAATGAAATAACCCGTCGACTTGTCGTAATTCCCTCCACAAACAATCTCTGCATCGGGTGAAACTTTTGCCTCTTCGATTACCAGGGCCAGCTTGTCGAATGACTCCTCATCAATCACGGCATTCACAAAGTTGCTGAAATCCTCAACCACGCCGGTTTTGATCTTCGACAGATCGTCGCTCACCATATTTTTAACCGCTTCCCATATGTTTTCAGGAATATAGGCACGGGATGCTGCGGAGCACTTCTGCCCCTGGTATTCGAAAGCGCCTCGCGTGATGGCGGTGGCTACCTGTTTCGGGTTGGCCGTTGCATCGGCAAAGATGTAATCCTTGCCCCCCGTCTCGCCCACAATGCGCGGATAGGATTTATATTTCGATATGTTCCTGGCAATGGTACCCCACATGCCGTTGAATACTGCCGTGGAGCCAGTGAAGTGCAGCCCGGCAAAGTCACGGTGGTTGAAAACCACCTCTGCTGTTTCTTTTCCGCCGGCATAGACCAAGTTGATCACCCCGTCGGGCAATCCTGCTTCCTGCAGAACTTTCATGATGAGATGACTGGAATAAACCGCCGTCCTGGAAGGCTTCCACACCACCGTGTTGCCCATGAGCGCCGGAGCGGCACCCAGGTTACCCGCAATGGAGGTAAAATTGAATGGCGTGAGTGCAAAAATAAAGCCCTCGAGCGGACGCCAGACCATCCTGTTCCATATGCCCTGCGCGGAGTTGGGCTGCATGGCATAGATCTCGGTCATGTTTTTTACATTGTATCGGTAGAAATCAACCAACTCACAAACGGCATCGATCTCCGACTGGTATGCATTTTTCGACTGTCCAATCATTGTTACGGCATTGAATTCGCTCCGGTAAGGACCTGCGATCAGCTCGGCCGCCTTCAGGAAAATGGCTGCCCGGCTTTCCCAACGCATGGCTTCCCAGGTCGGTTTAGCTTTGAGAGCTGCCTCTATGGCCATCTGCACATGGGTTTGATCTCCCTGGTGATAATGTCCCAACAGGTGACGGTGGTTATGAGGAGGACGAATTTCCATGAGATTACCGGTACGTACTTCCTTGCCGCCAATGACCATCGGCAGGTCAAGGCCGCCCTGGTTGAGTTCTGCAAGTTTTTTTTTCAGTACTTCTCTTTCAGCCGATCCTGGAGCGTAACTCCTGACAGGTTCATTTTTTATGGGAGGCAATTGATAGAATCCTTTGGACATAATTTGTTTTTTCAGTGGTTCTGTTGAATGAGGCAAATATATCAAAAAAAAACTATTCAGGGATTCTTTCACTCGTTTTTTCAGAAAGTTAGAAACAGGAAATCTATTTTTTCTTATTTTTGCAGTAAATCTTTTACATAAAACGCATGCTACCAGAAAAAAGCCACGTCCTCAACTTCGAGAACACCGAGATTGCTTTTCGCGATCAATCGAATGCCAGCCTCAGGCAGGCTTATCAGCTTTTCAGACTCATGAACAACAAGACGCTAGTTTGCATCGGTAAACATCTTGTCAGCTTTGCCATGGCCATCCATTTTCCGGTGAAGAATATTTTGCGAAAAACAATCTACCGCCATTTTGTGGGGGGTATGTCCATCGAAGATTGTAGCGTGACCATTTCCCGGCTTGCAAATCGTCATGTCTTTTCGATACTCGATTATGCGCAGGAAGGGGAAGAGTCGGAGGCAGCATTCAATGCTACCTTCCGGGAGATCATTCGCACCATTGAATTCGCACAGCATAACCCAGCCGTGCCTTTCAGTGTATTCAAAATCACGGGTATAGCCCGTTTCGATCTGTTGGCGAAGGTCAGCAGCGGGAGTGTGCTAACCGATGTGGAAGCAGCAGAGTATCGGCAGGTGGAGGAAAGAGTCGATGCAATCTTCCGACGCGGTTACGAATTGGATGTCCCGGTGATGGTTGATGCCGAAGAGACCTGGATTCAGCCCGTACTGGACGAGATGGTAATGCGGCTGATGGCAAAGTATAATGGAAAGAAAGCCATTGTGCAGAATACCTATCAGATGTACCGGCACGACAGCGTAGAACGCATCAAAAAGCACCATCAGATGGCACTGGAGGGCGGTTTCCGTTTTGGGCTAAAGATTGTGCGGGGTGCCTACATGGAGAAAGAACGTGCCCGTGCGATTGAAAAAGGATACCCATCGCCCATACAGCCTGATAAAGAGTCGACCGACTGCGATTTCAACGGTATCATCCATTATTTTATAGATCATTTGGAGAGCATCGACTTTATGGTGGCCACGCACAACGAAGAAAGCATCAGACTGCTCGCTTCCCTGATCGATGCCCGTGAGCTGCTGCGAAACCATCCCGGTATCTACTTCTCGCAACTCTATGGCATGAGCGACCATATTACATACAACCTTGCCGAGCAGGGTTATAACGTGGCGAAATATGTTCCTTACGGAGCGGTGAAAACCATGATGCCCTACCTTTTCCGCCGTGCCGAAGAAAACTCCTCGGTCAAAGGACAAAGCAGCCGCGAACTGAAAATGATCCACACAGAAATGAAACGAAGAAGGAGTTAATGTGCCAATTAGACTAATAAGACTAATGTGCCAATTTAAATAATTTAAATTAGCACATTAGCATGTTGCCACATTAGCACATTGGCACATTGGCACATTTATTTCACTTCCCACACGTTGGGGGAGCTGAGGAGAAACTCAGTGAATGATTTTTTCGATGATCTTTGTTGTACCTCTTCAATCTGTTGCTGATAATCCCTGTCGTAGGAAGGTGCATCCACATTGCGTATCACTCCCAGCGCTACAGGGAGGCCGTCGGAGGTATCCATCAGGGCAAGTTTCAACTGCAGGGTACTGTCCTTGGCAGTGGCGTCGTGCACCAGGATGTCGTCGAGCGTATAGCCCTCTTCTCCGATGGTGACTGCCTTCAGGTT
>DHTF01000002.1:0-4968 GCA_002411515.1 Proteiniphilum sp. UBA5267
CATATCTTCTTGCAATGGACTGGCTGCCCATGGGTACGCAGGCGGGAACACCACGAAATTTCCTCTTTGTTATTTTAATAATTGCTGTTATCCTGGGAGCATTGTGGTTGATGGTAATCTATTACGAGAAAATACTCCGATGGAGCCTTGCAAACAGGTGGAAGTTTATGACCATTCCCATCTTAACCATTCTCTTTGGCATTGTGATCTGGCAAGGATTTGACAAAACTTTTGGTCTTGTGGCAAAAGGATTTGAGACTGTTGGGTGGGAATCATTCCGGCAGACAGGTTTCTGGCAAAACGCGAGCAACCGTTTTCCTGGTGTAGGTCAGGAGTTTATGCCCACTCTGAACGAAGGCTCTTTTTTACTGATGCCCACGAGTATGCCCCATACCGGCATAGAACAGAATCAGCAATACATTGAAGTACTCGACAAACGGATCAGCCATATTCCGGAAGTAGAACTGACCGTTGGCAAATGGGGACGTGTCAATTCGGCACTCGATCCGGCACCGACACAAATGTTTGAAAATACAATCACCTACCGGCCGGAATATATACTGGATCAGGACGGAAACCGAAAACGCTTCAAAGTAAACAGGAAGGGTGAATTTATTCTGACCAACAACAGTACATACAATCCGGAGGAAGGTTTTCGGTTGATACCTGAAGATAGTCTCGTTCACGACAGAAGGGGTAAATACTTCAGACAGTGGCGTCCCGAAATAAAGAATGAAGACGATATATGGCAGGAGATCGTCAACGTATCACATTTACCCGGACTCACTTCGGCACCGAAACTCATGCCCATTGCTGCAAGAACGGTGATGCTTTCTACCGGCATGCGTGCACCGATGGGTGTAAAAGTATCCGGACCCGATCTGGAGTCGATAGAAAAGGGTGGTAAAGCAATAGAAACGGCTTTAAAAGATGTCCCTTCGGTGCTTCCATCTACCGTATTTTACGATCGGGCTGTGGGAGCTCCCTATATCGAGATCAGTTTAAACCGGCAAGAGATGGCCCGTTACGGCATCACTGTGGCCGACCTGCAAGAGGTAATCAGCGCGGCTATTGGTGGAATGTCCCTGACTACCACGGTGGAAGACCGAGAACGTTTTCCGGTACGACTACGTTATCCGCGCGAGTTAAGAGAAAATCCGGATGAATTGGCCCGTCTCATCGTACCGACTGCCACGGGTGCGCAGATTCCACTGGGCGATGTAACAGATATTACCTATACGCGCGGAGCGCAGATGATACAAAGCGAGAACACCTTCCTGATCGGGTATGTTATTTTTGATAAGGTGGCAGGCAAAGCAGAAGTAGATGTGGTTCACGAGGCCCAAAAGGTGCTTGATGAAAAATTAAGAAACGGTGAAATGCAATTACCGAAAGGAGTTTCCTTCACCTTCGCCGGAAACTATGAACAACAAGCCCGTGCATCGAAGCGGCTGGCGATTATCATACCCATTAGTCTTCTTGTCATCCTACTGATTCTTTATTTCCAGTTTAAAACAATCACAGCCTCACTCATTCACTTTTCGGGAATATTCGTCGCGCTGGCCGGAGGGTTCATTCTATTGTGGCTCTACGGTGAACCCTGGTTTATGAATTTTAATATCGGAGGAATGAACATCCGAGACATGTTCAACATGCAACCGATTAATCTGAGTATTGCCGTGTGGGTAGGATTTATCGCGCTCTTCGGCATTGCTACAGACGATGGCGTGCTGATGGGGACCTATATACATGACGCCTTTTTGGAGAGAGATCCACAGACATTGGAAGATGTAAGGGAAACTGTTGTGTATGCCGGTAAAAAAAGAGTACGCCCTGCAGTAATGACCACTGCTACTACATTGATTGCACTTCTTCCGGTACTTACTTCCACCGGTAAGGGTTCAGAGATCATGGTACCCATGTCAATCCCTACTTTTGGCGGAATGGTCATTCAAATGATGACCATGTTCATCGTACCCATCCTGCAGTGTTGGTGGAGAGAAGGTATTATCCGAAAGAAAGCGAAACGACAAGCTAAAATTACAGATTATGAAACAATATAATATCAACCGCTTATTCATCATCTTGCTGGGTTTTATGATTACCCTCCCTCTCAAGAGCCAAACAGCTGATTCACTCGACCATTACCTTGAAATAGCAGGTAAAAATAATCCGGGTTTGAATGCCGATTTTCTGGCTTACAAAGCATCACTGGAAAAGGTGCCACAGGCTGGTGCCTGGCCCGATCCTAATTTGGATATCGGCTTTTTTCTCAAACCGATGGATATTGTGGGTGGACGTCAGATCGCCGATTTCACGCTGATGCAGATGTTCCCCTGGTTTGGCACCAAAAAAGCAGCCCAAACAGAGGCCACCCACATGGCCAAAATGGCGTATGAAAAATTCAGGGAGACAAGGGATAACCTCTATCTGCAAGTATACACCCAGTGGTATATACTTGCTACGCTGGCTGAGCAGCTTAACAACAATCGTGAGAACCTCCAGCTGCTGAAACAACTTGAAGAACTCGCTATTCGCAAGGTATCATCGCCTTACAGCGGTTCTTCATCCGGTTACACGGTGCCTGCCCCTTCGCCGGCAACAAAAAGCAGCAGCTCATCACCTACCAGTGGTGGTATGGCAGGCATGGGTTCGATGGGAGGATCCACCACTTCTTCCGCTACCACCTCTTCCTCGATGTCCGGTATGGGCAGTGCAGGAAGCAGTATGTCTTCCGGCATGGGTAGCGCTGCTCCGGGTATGTCCGACGTACTTCGGGTGCAACTGGAGATGGTAGAAATTGAAAATAACATCGAGAGTATCCTGTCGGACATTGCAGCCGAAAAAGCCAAGTTTAACGCGTTGTTGAACCGTCCAGTCGATTTTGAAGTCGTGGTGCCCGACTCAATCTCGAAAGTAGACTATCTCTTCTACAAAGTTTCTTCCATGCGTGAGATAGAAAAGCAAAATCCCATGTTGGGAATGCTGGAAGAAGAAGAACAGGCTTACCGTGCAAAGAGAGAAATGGACCAGAAAATGAGTTATCCCATGTTTGGTATCGGGTTGCAATACATGCTGATTGGCAAGAGCAAGCCTGATCCGATGAATCCGGGAGTGGCACCCGAGATGACCGGTATGGATATGGTCATGCCCATGTTTTCTATTACAATCCCGTTATACAGGAATAAATACAACGCACAACAACGCGAAAGCCGGTTTATGTGGCAGTCGGCACGAGAAAAGTACAACAACACGATCAATATACTTCAGTCCGATTTGTTTAAACTGAAACAGCAGCTCGACAATGCTGAACGCAAGATTGCCCTTTACCGGAAGCAGGAGCAACTGGCCAGGACGACCTACCAGTTGGTTGTGCAGGAATTTGTCTCTGCAAAGAGTGACCTCACCAACGTGATTCAGGTGCAGCGGCAGTTGCTTGATTATCAGTTGCGGCAAGCCGAGACAATTGCCGAATACAACACAATAGTGGCATCCATCCAAAAATTACATTCTTTTGATACAACAAACATTTAAAATATAACGATCATCATGGATAAGAATAAAATAAAAGAAATTGGAAATCATCCCTATTTCAGGTACGGATTGATCCTGCTGGCCGGTCTGTTTCTCGGTTGGCTTATTTTTTCGGGGAACAACAAGGAACAAAAGTCACAGGAAACAGTTACAGTGGAAGAAGCACATGATCACGGAGCGGAACCCACCATCTGGACCTGCGCCATGCATCCCCAGATAAGAATGGAAGAGCCGGGCGACTGCCCCATTTGCGGCATGGACCTCATTCCGCTAAAGACAACCGGATCGGGCGATGCGGCTATTGACCCAAATGCCATTCAGCTATCGGCTGAAGCCGCCGCATTAGCTAATGTACAAACAACCATCGTGAGCAGACAGAATCCGGTGAAGGAGGTGCAACTCTATGGCACCATTCAGGTGGACGAAAGGCTTTCTCAATCCCAGACATCCCACGTGAGCGGACGCATCGAAAAATTGTTTGTCACCTTTACCGGCGAAAGTGTACGTCGTGGACAACCCATCGCCACCATCTATTCACCTGAGCTGTTAAACGCACAACAGGAACTGATTGAAGCAGCGAAGATGAAAGATCTACAGCCCGCTTTGATACAGGCGGTAAGAGAAAAATTACGTCTGTGGAAACTCACCGATCAACAGATCGCACGTATTGAACAGTCGGGTGAGGTTTCTCCGCTAATCGATGTAGCCGCTACCACAAGCGGTATCGTAATTTCAAAAAATGTAAACCAGGGTGATTATGTAAATACCGGCACCGTGCTCTTCGATGTGGCCAACCTGTCGCAGGTATGGGCTGTCTTCGATGCATACGAGTCGGATCTTCCTTTTCTGAAAGTGGGCGACCGGCTGGAATACACCCTTCAGTCGTTACCAGGTAAAACTTTTTCGGGAAAAATATCTTTTATCAATCCCATTCTGGATCCTGCCACACGTACCGCCAAAGTGCGCGTAGAGACAGCCAATCCCGGCATGGAGCTAAAACCGGAGATGTATGCCAACGCACTCATCAACGCTCCGCTTAAACAATATAACAATGAGGTTGTTATTCCCAAGTCGGCCATCCTCTGGACAGGAAAGCGTTCCATCGTCTACGTGAAACAGCCCGACACCGAGACACCCGCCTTCCTGCTTCGGGAAATTGAACTGGGGCCGTCGCTTGGTGACGCTTACGTGGTATTATCCGGCATACACGACGGAGAAGAGATTGTGACCAATGGCGCATTTACCATCGATGCCAGTGCACAGTTGGCAGGGAAACGCAGCATGATGAACGATGAAGCAGGAAGGGCAGTAACGGGGCACGAGGGGCATACAATGAATGGGGCCACTCCAGCAAGTACAGCGCCCCCCACGGGACATGAGGGTCACAACATGCAAGCCGCTGCTTCGGGCAGTGAGCATGCGATGCTGGCGGTG
>DHTF01000002.1:5120-18844 GCA_002411515.1 Proteiniphilum sp. UBA5267
GTGAGCATGCGATGCTGGCGGTGCAGGGTTTGTGCGAGATGTGCAAGGATCGCATTGAGAAAGCAGCAAAATCTGTCAGTGGTGTCACTTCTGCAAGTTGGGACATCAAGACAAAACAGTTGCATCTCAATTTTGATCCGGTAAAGACATCGGCAGATGCTGTCGCCAAAGCCATTGCCAAAGCCGGACACGACACCGATAAATACAAGGCCGACAAGGCAACATACGATGCATTGCCTGCCTGCTGCAAATACAGAGGTTAACAATCAAATTATTAAAATTTTAAAATGTAACAAAGATGAAAACAACAATTTTAGCAACATGCGCGCTGAGTACACTCTTGTTCATTTCCTGCAACTCAGGATCATCCGACAAGAACAACTCGGCACCAAATAATGGAATGGAACAGATGGAAACGGGTGCACAACACAATGAAACAGATCACATGACATCGGGCGAAGCGCACGAAGAACATGCCATGCTGAATGTAAAGGGAAGTTGTGAAATGTGTAAAGACCGCATTGAAAAAGCAGCGAAGGAAGTGGAAGGCGTTTCTTTTGCGAGCTGGGAGACCGAAAAAGAGGTGTTGCATTTGAATTACGATCCCGATAAAACATCGACCGACGACATTGCAAAGGCCGTAGCCAAAGCCGGTCACGATACTGATAAGTACAAGGCCGACCAGGCTACGTACGATGCATTGCCCGCCTGCTGCAAATACAGGAATTAATTGATTGAATAGATTTTTTTGTTGAAGGGGGAAGTATCCTGCTGTGGTATTTCCCCCCTATTAAAATAAACCGAGATGGACCAGACAAATGTAAATAATGACGAACATCATGCACATGATTCGCACAGTCATCATGATCATGAGATAAGCCATCACGCAACGCATGAAGAGCATGATATGCACGACCTTGCACATTCGATGCACGAGGGACATGAGGGGCACGATCATGCCGGCGGACATTTGGGGCATATGGCACACATGGGAAACCTGAAGCAGAAATTCTGGGTGTCTCTCATCATCACCATCCCGATCATTTTGCTGTCCACTTTTATGGGTGAGAAACTACCATTTCAGTTTTCTTTTCCGGGATCAGACTGGGTTGTGCTGGTATTGTCCTCCATTCTGTTCTTTTATGGCGGTACTCCTTTTTTGAAAGGAGCCCAAATGGAGTTGAAGGAAAAGAATCCCGCCATGATGACCCTGATCTCAATGGGTATTACGGTGGCATACATTTATAGCGTCTATGCTTTTATTTCGAATCACTTCTTCCCGGATGCCGAGCACCAGATGGACTTTTTCTGGGAGTTGGCTACCCTGATTGTCATCATGTTGCTGGGACACTGGATTGAGATGAGAGCAGTAGGCAATGCCGGCAACGCACTGCAAAAGATGGCAGAACTGCTTCCGGGAAGCGCTCGTCTGGTAGATGAGCATGGTAATATTACCGATGTGGATCTCAAACAAATCCAGATCGGGCAACTGTTAATCGTCAACGCCGGAGAAAAAATCCCCACAGATGGTAAAATTGTGGAAGGGAACACCACTGTCAACGAATCGATGGTGACTGGAGAAGCCAAAGCAGTCAAGAAGACCAAGGGTGATAAAGTGATTGGAGGGGCCGTGAACGGAAACGGTACAATAAAGATTGAAGTGACAGGTACCGGTGAATCGGGTTTCCTTGCACAGGTGATGAAGCTTGTCAGTGAAGCGCAACAGGAGAAATCGCGCTCAGAGACACTCTCCGATAAAGTGGCCAGAGCATTGTTCTACGTGGCCGTCACGGTGGGTGTAATTGCATTTGTCGTTTGGCTGTTGCTCACGAAAAATGTAGATATCGCACTTGAGCGGCTGGTAACCGTACTGATCATCGCCTGTCCCCATGCACTCGGGCTTGCCATACCGCTGGTAGTGGCCCGTTCTACATCACTGGGTGCGAGCAACGGCCTGCTTATCCGAAACAGGGTTGCACTGGAAAAGTCGAAAGAGATCGCGGTGGTCACGATGGATAAGACCGGCACACTCACAGAGGGAGATTTTCGTGTTTCCGCTGTTGAGTCCCTATCCGAGAAGTGGAGCAACGACGAAGTTTTGCGCCTGATGGCATCGCTGGAGAGCCATTCCAACCATCCCCTGGCTATCGGCATTATGGAAAAAGCGGAAAAGCGGAATATTCGCTTTCCGGCACCTCAGAATGTAACGGTCATCAGTGGCACCGGTCTGAGTGGATCGGCAGAAGGCAAGCAGCTGCTGATCGTAAAACCAGCTTATCTTGATCAGCACAATCTGTCTTACGACAACAATCGATACCAGGAGTTGGCTCAGAAAGGGAACTCGGTAAGTTATCTGATTGTGGACAATGAAGTGGCCGGTATTGTCGCACAAGGCGATGAGATTAAGGAAGAAGCCAAAACCACTGTGGATGGTTTGAAACGGATACACATTACGCCTGTAATGCTCACGGGCGATAATGAAGATTACGCCAAGAGCGTGGCATCACAGGTTGGCATCACCGAAGTACACGCAGAACTCCTGCCTCAGGACAAGGAAAAACTCATTCAATCCTGGCAACATAGCGGGAAGCCGGTCATGATGGTGGGCGACGGGGTAAACGATGCGCCTGCACTGGCCAGGGCAGATATTGGAGTGGCCATTGGTGCAGGAACAGACGTGGCCATTGATTCGGCCGATGTGGTACTGGTCAAAAGCAACCCATCCGACATCCTGCATTTTTTCTCGCTGGCAAAGAATACAACCCGAAAGATGGTGCAGAATCTCTGGTGGGGAGCAGGCTATAACATCATTGCCATTCCGCTCGCAGCAGGCGTGCTGGCTCCGGTAGGGATCATATTGAGTCCGGCCGTGGGAGCCGTACTGATGTCCATCAGTACCATTGTGGTCGCGCTCAACTCAATGACGTTAAAATTATCCTAGATATTTTGTTTTTTTATAGTATTTCTGCATCTTTGCAAAAGAGTTGTTGAAATTAGATGTTTTTGTTGTATAAAAGATCAAGCACATTAAAATGTAATATTTTCTTAACGGTTATGTAACATTTAATAACCATCTTTGTAACGTAAAATAAAATTGCGTAATAACAGCTGGTGAAATATTTTTGCATGGATAAGCATCTTGAGGCAAAACACTTAATAAATTTATCAAAGGGTGATCATCGTTCTTACGAATTACTATTCCTTACCTATCATCCGAAGATCTATCATTTTTTATCGGGTTTCATAAAAAATGAGGAAGAAGCATATGATATGGCCCAGGAAATATTTTATAAAGTGTGGGTAAATCGCACGGCCATGAAAGAAGTCAAGTCATTTAAGGCTTATTTGTTCACCATGGCAAGACATATGATTTATAACCAATACGAACACAACCTTGTAAAGGAAAAATACAATCTCAGTCGTTTAAACCAATCTGAGACCTATGAGCCGGAAGAAGAACTGTTTGCCAAAGATCTCTCTCTTTTGATCGACTTGGTAATCTCGAAAATGCCCCTGCAACGTCAACGTATTTTTATGATGAGCCGGAAAGAAGGGCTTTCGAGTGATGAGATTGCTTCCCGCCTGAGTATTCACAAGCGGACAGTTGAGAATCACATTTCCAACGCGCTGACCGATTTAAAAAAAGCACTTCAATATGTTTCTCTCCTCTTTCTTTAACAATAACAAGAACTGCATTGTAGTGCACAACCAACCTGCATCGTTTCGTTATTTTTTCTAAAAAATATTTTATTTGTGCGTTTCCCGCTGAATGCCTGTCTACCATTATAAAGACTAAATCGGCCCGATTGAAAAAATCTTTCCATAGGCAGTGAACAAATAAAATGGATAAAAATTTTATTCGCATACTGATATTCCGTTTTTTTGAGAATGATTTTCCTCAAAAAACTTTTCTTAAATTCCAGCAGTGGCTTACCCGCGAAGAAGATAGCGAGCTAAAAGACGATGTGCTTCAGGAATTGTGGGAACGAGAAACGACAGAAGCCAATGCACGTACTTTACTGGCTTTGAAGGAAATGAATAAACGGATAAGAAAAGAAAAAAAATCCAGCCATCTGTCGTTATCGCGCCGTCTGCTTCGTATTGCCTCGATTCTGATTTTGCCTGTCATAGGTGGATTGACCACCTATTGGATCGTGCGTGATAACTTTGAATCAACCATTCCAAAAACGGAAATAGTAGAACATATTGTACCTGACGGAGAGATGAAGCAGATTCTTTTACCGGATGGTTCTGAAGTATGGCTAAATGCCGGTTCTATGTTATTATATGCTGATAACCTTCCCGGGAAGAATCGACATTTATTTCTGAATGGAGAAGCTACTTTTCAGGTTAAAAAGGATCCCGAACGACCTTTTATCGTGAAGACCCAACATATGCAGATAGAGGCTCTGGGAACCACATTCAACGTACGATCATATATAGATATGGGCAGTACGGCAGTTACCCTTGAGGAAGGGTTGGTCAGAGTAGGTGTCACCGGAAAAGTAAATCTGTCGGAAGTGATTCATCCCAACGAACAGTTTGTTTATGATCACCGTCTGGGAATAACCTCGTTATTACAGGTTGATGCTGAACTTATTTCAAGATGGAGGGAGGGTTACCTTGTTTTCGAGGATGCATCTTTTGAGGAGATAATCCACACGGTGGAGCGACGTTTCAATGTTATTATTCAGTATGATGTGAGAAAGTACGGAGGAGGACGTTTCTCGGTAAAATATACGCCTTATGAAAATGTGGAACAGGTATTAAACATTCTGGAAACATTGAATCCGGGATTAAAATGGCACAGAGAAGAGAATGCGATTTACATTGAATAATATGATGGATTGAGAGAAGGAGAAATGCGCATGGGAAAAAGAGCCGGGAAGCTTGTAGCGCAGGCTTCCCGGGTTGAAATCGTTAAATACCATACATCGTTTATATCCATGGAGTAAATACAAGGATAATTATATAAAGTACTAACAATCAGTTTACAAAATTATGAAAATAAATGAGAATAAAAACAGAATAAGGACAATTTATTTGTGTCGGTTCTTGTTTCTGTTTATAGCCTTTTCATTCTTCCAGACACAATCCTCCTGGGGGCAATCTGTTTCTCTTTCCAATAACAGGTTAACACTCAGAACTGCTTTTTCCGAAATAGAAAAACAGACCAACATGTCGGTCGATTATAACCGCGAAATAATCGATGTAAACAAAACGGTTACCCTACCCCGTAAAAGCGGTTCCCTTGCCAATATAATGACCGCACTGTTCAAAGATAGCGATTATACATACAGTGTAAAGGAAAATCACATCATCATCACCAAAGCTCCCGTGGTTGCACAGCCGCCGGCAAGTAAGAATATAACCGGTAGGATTGTGGATAAAGAGGGTGTACCCATCATCGGTGCTAACATCATAGAAAAGGGAACCGTCAATGGAACGGTAACCGATATAGATGGAAATTTCTCGTTTCAGGTAAAGGAAAACGCCACCCTCCAGATCTCCTACATCGGCTATCTTCCACAGGAAGTAAACAGCCACGATAATACCGTGGTAGAGATTATTCTGCAGGAAGATTCGAAAACATTGGATGAGGTTGTGGTGATCGGCTACGGAACAGAACGTCGTTCACTGGTTACCAGCGCCATCAGTAAATTATCGGTCGATGAGTCGAATATGAGACAAATCAACAGCCCCACCCAATTATTGGACGGACGTATTGCCGGGGTGTCTGTAGGCAGTAGTTCTGGGAACCTGGGGAGCGGGGAGAAAATCAGTGTGCGCGGTATGGCATCATTAAATGCCAGCAATGAGCCGCTATATGTGATTGATGGCATTCCTATTACAGATCATAATGCCAACCTGTTTAATTTTGGTGAGTCGATGAGCTCTTTGGCAGGCATCAGCCTGGGTGATATCGAATCAATCAGTATACTCAAGGATGCGGCCTCAGCAGCTATTTATGGATCCAGAGCCACCAACGGGGTTGTTGTAATTACAACCAAATCTGGAAAAGCAGGCAGGTCTGATATAAGAATCAATTATAGTACCGGCATTTCACAATTTCCAAATAGGGGAAAACTTAAAGTAACTGATTCAGAAACATATCTGATGCAATACAACGAGGGAGTCGATAATTATAATAAGCAGTACGGACTGAGCGTAGGGGATCCGAATTATAAAACATACTTGCAAAACCCATTTGGGAATATGCCGGATACCGACTGGATGAGCCTAATCACACAAACCGGTAAAATGCAGAAGATAGATGTATCTTTTTCAGGCGGCAGCCAGAAAACAACATTTTATGTAGGAGCTGATTATTCCCATCAAACGGGGATTATCAGAACCAATAAGATGGAGAAAATTAACCTGAAAGCTAAAATTTCGCATGAAATGAATAGCTGGCTTGAAGTAGGAGCTAATACTTCGGGTAATTATATGAAAAATCATCAGGTACCGGGAGCAAGTCTGGGATCCACAATTATTGGACGCTCAATCCTGCAAAGACCATTCGCCCGTCCCTATAAACCAAATGGAGAATATTACGTGGGAGGAACGGATGATCTGAGGTTTCATAATCCCATGCAGATATTGAATGAACAAATTGCATATCTGGAGAACCTGCGGTTCCTGGGTACATTTTATACCCAATTTAAATTCAAGGATATTCTCACATTCAAAACCTCACTGAACACGGATATATTGAATATCTATGACTATACCTACTACAACGAAAATCATCCTTACGGAACAGGTGTAGGTCGCCTTTTGGATTATAACAGAACCATAACCAACATAATGATAGACAATGTTTTGAATTATCGGGACATGTTTGGTGATTTTTCGGTCAACGGCATGCTGGGTCATTCGTTTCAAAAAATAGGGCATCGGGATATCAACTTGGATGGCAGAGGATTTCCAAGTCCATCGTTCGATGTAATCGGAGTTGCCGCTGAAATTGCCGGACATTCCGGGAACAACGTAGCCTACGCGATGGAGTCCTACTTTGGTCGTGCATCTACCGCTTACAAAGAGAGATATATTCTTACGGCCACGCTGAGGACGGATGGTTCTTCCAAGTTTCACAGAGACAGGCGGTGGGGATGGTTTCCGTCTCTTTCTTTGGGATGGAACGTGTCGGAAGAGGAGTTCATGAAAGAATCCGACATAGATTTCAAGTTCAGGATGAGCTATGGGAGAACCGGTAATCAGGAAGGCATCGGACGTTACGCTTACCAGTCGTTCCTTTCCGGAGGAAATAACTATGGTGGTGTGAGCGGTATAGCAACTGGTAACAATGATTTTGGGAACGTAGATGTAACCTGGGAGAAGGCCGACCAGTATGATATCGGTTTCGACTTGTCTTTCCTGAAAGGGAGGATAAACACCATGGTCGATTTGTATCAGAAAAATACAACCGACCTGCTCTATGATATGCCGATGCATGCCACTACGGGTAGGACCAACACGCTCACAAACATTGGTTCCATGCAAAACAGAGGAATCGAGTTTACGCTCAATACACACTTCAACATCAATAAAGTAGATTGGCTCACCCAATTTAATATCGCCCATAACAGCAATAAAATAACCCGCTTATTGGATCACAATAATCCCATATCGATTGGTGGCAACAGGGCATTGCAAGTAGGCCAGGAGCTTGGGATCTTCTACATTTTCAAGCAGGAAGGTATTTATCAATACGACGGTGAAGTACCCGCAGAGCAATATGCCATGGGAGTGAGAGCGGGCGATGTGAAATGGAAAGATGTAGATGGAAATGGGATTATCAACGACAGTGACCGGATGGTGACAGGTTCTTCCAATCCGGATTTCTTTGGAGGATTTAATAACAGTTTCAGATACAATAATTTTCAGTTCGATATGTTTTTTACCTATATGTACGGTAACAACGTATTCGCACAGTGGCAGAACGACCTGTCGAAAGTAGGACATACCAATGCGGTAATGCAGAAATATGTCGACCGGCGATGGACTGGTCCCGGAACAACCAATAAGTATCCGAGATCCGTGGTTGGTGATACCAATAATACAAGAAACTCAACGCGAATTCTGGAGGACGGCTCATTTATCCGTCTCCGTAGCCTGACCCTTGCATACGATGTGCCAAAGAAATTTTTAGAAAGATACGATGTAAACGGATTAAGACTTTATCTTCAGGGAGACAACCTGTTTATTCTGACAAAATATACCGGATGGGATCCCGAAACCAGTAATAATATGGATCCAAGATTCTTTGGAGTTGCAACTTTGGGAGTACCCCAGCCCAGGGTCTTTAGTTTTGGGGTCAATCTTAATTTTTAATCTGAAAAAAGAATGATATGAAGACTTATATTTATATTCTCCTGAGTATACTTTTATTTTCATCGTGTGCCGATTATCTGGATCTCTATTCCAGATCGGCCATTCCACCGGAGGCGGTTACTGAAGGAGACTTACCTGCATTGCGAATCGGTATGTATAATTTTGTACAAAACAAGCCCGGCGTACGTGCTTTTATGATGCACGATTTGTTGGGTGGAGGCATTCAAACCACGACGGGGAGCGCAAGAGACCTTATAAACAACACGTTGAGTCCACTCAATGCGTATATCCAGGGCAGCTGGGATGGCTATTTCAATGCTCTTTTTCAGGCAAATACCGTGATTGAAGTGACCGACAGGTTCTCTACAGTGCAATCCCAGCTTATCAAGGGAGAAGCGCTTTATTTTAGAGCCTATATCTATTTCTGCCTGGCTACACGCTGGGGAGGGGTTCCTATTTTGGAGAAAAATACGTTGGAGAAAGTGTCAAGAAATACGCTGGGAGAAGTATGGAATTTTATTGATCAAGATTTGGAACTGGCAACCAAATTGTTGACGGATGCACCTACATCCTATTATTATGTGTCAAAGGATGCGGCAATAGCTTTGCGTGCCAGGGTGGCCCTTAGCAGCGGAGATTATGCCAATGCGGCGAAATATGCAGAATCTTTGATTGTAAAAGGGAAATATAAATTGGATAGCTTCGACAAGATTTTCCGAAAAAAAGCCAACACGGAAATTATTTTCGCTTTTGAAAACCGCACGGAAGAATCATCCATCAACATCAGCGATCTGTATTATACGTATGATCATCCCAATAAAGGGCAGGGGTCCTATAAGCCGACAGATGCTACCATCGCACTTTTTGCCGATGAAGACAATAGAAGAGATATCACGCTGATAAATATCGGAGGCCGTACCACGATCAATAAATATGAAAGCGGTCAAACCGGACGTGATCCCGTAATTATCTCACGCATTGCCGAGATGTACCTGATCAGTGCAGAAGCACAGGGTTTGGGGAACGGTATTGCACGATTAAACGAACTAAGGGTTTTCAGAGGTCTGGCACCTGTCACAGCTGCAAATTCCAGTGAATATCTGAATCTGATTCTCGACGAAAGGGTGCGTGAATTGGTTGGAGAGAACTTTATGTACCACGATTACGTGAGAACGGGCGTAGCTGTTGAGAAATTGGGAATCTTGCCTCATCAGGTTCTCCATCCCATACCGGGTAGAGAGCTTCAGAACAATCCAAATTTAACTCCCAACCCGGGCTATTAATATTGTGGTATACTAAAGACGAAATACAATGAAAAAATTTCAACTATTTATATGGATATTCTTTGCAGTAGCCATCATTGGCAGCTGCGACGACAGTGTAGATTACAACAATCATTATGAAGCTGTTCCCCGGACTCCTGCAGGAATCAAACTGGTGGAGAATACAAACCTGATTGCAGCGATACACGCTGATAGCACATACAGAGTAACAGAGGGGGTACAGGTTACGGAAATAGCTTATACAAGCATGAAGGGCTCTGCGATGAAAATATTTATACTCGAAGTCGATCTCAACAACTCTTCTGTGAACATGAAAGTATCCATGCCCGACGGAATAAATCGTTTCGGGATGCAAACGATGACAGAACAGGCTGTTTACATGGATAGTCAAAATGAGAAGGTGTGGGCAGGGTTTAATGCCGATTTTTACAATATGTCCACCGGTATTCCACGTGGTCCCGTGCATCGCGATGGCGTGGCTGTGAAGACTAGTTTTGATAGCGGAGACAGAGGTATCTTTGCCCTGACGGATAAAAAGAAAGCACTGGTTGCTACCCGAATTGAATATCCTGAAGTGGTAAAGCGGTTGAAACTACAGGAAGCAGTCGGTGGAGGAGCCTCATTACTGAGTGAAGGAAATATCCTTTCCCAAACCGACCAGACAGTGGAACCCCGGACATGTGTCGGAATTTCAGCAGACAGCACGCAGGTGTATGTGCTGGCTGTAGATGGACGGAATTTTTCTTATTCTACAGGAATGCAGTTGGAGGAGCTAGCAGCAGTTTTAAAAGCTTTGGGAGCATCCACCGGAATCAATCTGGATGGGGGCGGTTCCACTACATTTTTTGTAAGAAATACACCCGATTTCTCAGCAAACAGGTTTACGATCAGAAACTGGCCTTCCGATAATGGTGGTAAGGAGAGAGCGGTGGCAAACGGAGTAGTAATTATTTCCAAAAATTAGTTCAAGATGAAAGTAGCATTCAATAAATATATCAATCTTTTATTCTTCAGTTTTTTGATGCTTGCCTTAGTCGCATGTTCTGAAGACATAAATGATTCTTATTTTGATCCGAAGAATCCCGAATTATCCATGGATCAAAATGAAATAAACGTACCCAAAGAAGGTGGCGAATTTTCTGTCAATATCTCGTCCAACCTCCCATGGAGGGCTGAAGCCAAAGATACATGGGTGTCGCTGGAGGGAGCGCAAAACATACAAAGTGGGGTGCTGACAGTGAAAATTACTATCAACAGAACATTGGCTGTCCGCGAAACAGAAATCGCATTATGGATTACCTCCGATGAGAAAAAGATGATAAAGATCACGCAGGCACCCAGCGAAGCAAGTGATCTGATTGAACATTATTACGTAAAATCGGAGGGACAAATCAATGCCGATGGCAAATCCTGGGCTACCGCAACCACACTCGAAACAGCGCTGGATAAAGCTGTCCGTGGAGATTTTATCCACCTGGCAGCAGGGATCTACCATCCCACAAGAACCATCGCGAATGGAAAAGCCGATGATTCCAAGGATAAAACGTTTGAAATACACAGCAACATAACCCTGATAGGGGGATATCCTGCCAATGCAGCGGAAGGATCAACATCCGATCCGGTAAATAATGAAACGATTTTAAGCGGTATGCTGGGTAGCGATAAAGTATATCACGCCATGGCAATTACTGCCCCGGCAGAGAACGGTCAAAAAGTCACATTAAAAGGATTGACCATCAGAGATGGACGTGCTGCGGCAAGTGGAACAGGTAGCGTAGCTGTCAATGGTGCCAACTATTTCAGATACTATGGAGGAGGCGTGATCGTGGCCAAATCGGTGGTTAAGATGATTGATTGTAATATAACCGATAACTCTTCGGGAGTTCATGCCGCGGGAATGTATATATTTGGAGGAGCCACAGTAAGACTGGAAAATTCTACCGTGCAGAACAACAGTGGCCTTACCACAAGTTCCAACGGAGGAGGAATTTTTGTGGATGCCTCCACCTTGTATTTAATCGACTCCAAGGTTATTAACAACGGAACCACCGGTGTGGGAGGGGGTATCTATAGTTTTAATTCCACCAGTTCCACGTACACTTACATTTATAATTCGCTGATTTCAGGTAACAACAACAACCTACTTGGCTCTCATCCCACAAGAAAAGGAGGAGGATTCTATGGCAGAGAAAACTCAGTGACTGTGATGGTGAATACAACCATTCATGGTAACACGGGGGGCGTTGGTGCAGGAGTGGCTATTCACGGGCCTTCAGGTAATGAAGCAAAGCTGAATCTGATCAGTTGCACGGTTACAGGTAATATAGCCCTGACCAATCATGGTGGATATGAGGGGCATGCCAGCTCTGTAATAAACTTTCATAACTCAATTGTATCGGGTAATGGAGGTGCTGTGGAAGGATATCAGCCGGCAACCTTCAGAAACTCACTTTTTGGAAGCACTATTTACGGGGCCGAGAACAATGCAATTCCCGGTTTATCTTTCGATCCTGCTTCCATGATCGAAGCGTTGGCTGACAACGGCGGAAAAACCAATACCTGTTTACTTACGGGAAGCAACAATCCGGCACAGATTTACGGTATGACCAGCGAAGAACTGAAAGCGCTCGGTGAAGGATTTAATCCTCCTGTGGATGAGTTGATCATCACGAAGGACCAGATCGGATTAAGTCGGACAGGGAAAAAGACAATGGGTGCATGCGTTAAGTAATGCCATAAATACAATATATTCCGGGAGAGCCAAAAACGGCTCTCCCAATTTTAATATGTTTACTATGAAATCAAAAAATATCACTTTTTTTTTATTTATTATTACTTTATTTTTCAGCATTGGAGCTTATGCACAAAAATCAAAAGTGCTGTCGGAGTATACCGGTTTGATAAAAGCAATTTATTCCGATGTGAATTATGGGGTTACGGATGGCGTAAAAAGTACCGAAATAGCTTTCGAGGCCACGAATGGGAAGGCGATGAAAATATTCATTCTTGAGGTGGATCTGCAACAACCATCCCTATCCCTGAAAGTTACCATGCCCGATGGAAGAAATAGTTACGGCATGCAACAGATGACCCGGCAGGCCGCATCAATGGACAGCGTGGGTCACGTTGTATGGGCGGGGGTAAATGCCGATTTTTATGATATGAAAACGGGTGTTCCCAGGGGAGTGCTGCATCGCAATGGACAAATATTAAAAACGAATTACGACGAAGGGAACAGGGGCTTTTTTGCCATAACGAAAGATAAAAAAGCGCTGGCAGGTACAAACAAGGAGTATCCCGGGGTATCTTCAAGCCTGCAATTGCAGGAAGTGGTAGGTGGTGGGGCCATTCTCCTGAAGAACGGAGTTCCTTTATCCCAATCCAATAAAACTGTAGAACCCAGAACCTGTGTGGGAATAACGGCGGATAGCACCCGGGTGTTTTTCCTGGCTGTTGATGGCAGAGATGTTCCCTATTCAAATGGGATGACCCTCGAAGAGTTGGCTATGTGTCTGAAAGCTTTGGGTGCTCATAATGCAATTAATCTCGATGGCGGTGGATCTACAACCTATTTCGTACGCCGCTTCCCCGCTTTCAGAGATGACAGGTTTGACATCAGGAACCGCCCTTCCGACTATAGCGGTGAAAGGGCAGTAGCCAATGGGATTGTCGTGATTTCGAATTTATAATATCAAACCGGATATCAGCCAGCCTACCGTAGAATCGTTATCGATTTATAGTCACATCTTTGAACATATAACCATTATCACTTACTCTTAAAGGTTTGCCGCTTTCAGCGGTCACGTTTTTAAGGATGACTTCCTTCGTGATGATATATGGATATTTTTCCACATACGTCTCATCCACCATTTGCTTATTAAAATTTGCAAAGATGGCGGGACCCATATAAGTCTCCGGATGGCCGGCATCTTCAATTTTAAGATTCTCTATGGTAATTTTTTCCGGCATATAGCAGGTATACCCGAAATCATGCTGACCGGAATTGGATCCGCCAATCAGGTTCACGCTTCCTGATTTCACACTGCGGGGTACAAATATGCAATCGCGGATGATAAATTCACCTTCCCAGGTGCTGCCATAATCGGA
>DHTF01000089.1:0-6732 GCA_002411515.1 Proteiniphilum sp. UBA5267
AAAATCCTCGGTGAAGATCACAGCCTGAATTTGATGGCAGGACACGAGTACATCATCCGGAAAGGTCTTACGCTCACAGACGAGGTTCATGGATTTCCCACTACTTTCACCGCGGACGATGCATGGAGGCTCTCCTCACAGGGTGTACCCTACAACATCGACAACTATTACAACGAAGATGACAAACTACTCTCCTATTTTGGTCGTGCCAATTACGATTTCCAGGGTAAATATCTGCTGAGTGCGACCTTCCGTGCCGATGCCTCCTCAAAATTCAGCAAAGAGAACCGCTGGGGATACTTCCCTTCGGCGGCAGCAGCCTGGCGTATCTCGTCTGAACCATTTATGGAAAACACGAAAAGTTGGCTCGATGATCTGAAATTACGTGCCAGTTACGGAACAGCCGGCAACAACAATATTCCTACCGGTCAGCTTGTACAGATGTTTGAGTCGAGAGCTACATCATGGATCAACGGATTCACGAATTATTGGGCTCCATCGAAAGTCATGGCCAACCCCGATCTGAAATGGGAGACTACCGTGACAAGAAACGTGGGTCTCGACTTCACGCTGTTGGGAGGCAAACTCAGTGGAACTGTGGAAGCCTATCGCAATACGACCAGCGATCTGCTGATCGAGTTCCCGGTAGCCGGTACGGGATATGATACCCAATACCGCAACATGGGAGAAAACCAAAATGAGGGAATCGAAACTACGCTGAACTGGTATGCGGTAAATAATCAGAATTTCACCCTCAGTTTAAGCGGTAACATTGGTTTTAACCGGACAGAAATACGAAGTCTGGGCATCATGAACGATTTTGGATACGACACCTACTGGGCTTCCTCTGAAATTGGATATGACTACTGGATCGCAAAGGGGGGTGCTGTGGGTCAAATGTTCGGATATCGCTCCGATGGAAGGTACGAAGTATCTGACTTTACCGGATATAATGCTTCCACCAACCGATGGATTCTCAAGGAAGGGGTACCTGACGCTTCCGGCGTGGTCGGGAACATTCGTCCAGGTTCCATGAAGCTGAAAGATCTTGACGACAACGACATAGTGAATGTAGATGACCGGGAGATTATTGGGGATGCCAATCCCGTACATACAGGCGGTTTTACCATCAACTCCACTTTTTATGGATTTGACATTTCTGCCGCATTCAACTGGAGTTATGGCAACGACATCTACAACGCCAATAAGATTGAATTCTCTCACACCGGAAAATATCAGTATCGCAACATGACTACCACCATGGAGCCAGGCAAAAGATGGACCAACCTTCGGGAAGACGGGACCATCAGCAACGATCCGCAAGAGCTGACTACGATGAATGCAAATACAACCATGTGGTCCCCGTTAACCTCCCGCATGATATTCAGCGACTGGGCCGTGGAGGATGGAAGTTTCCTCCGGCTGAATACCCTTACCCTCGGTTATACACTTCCCAAAACTGTGCTCGCTAAAATGAAAATCGACCAGCTACGTTTTTATGTAACCGGTTACAATGTTTTCCTTTGGACCAACTACTCCGGATATGATCCGGAAGTATCGACCGTAAGAAGGACCAACCTCTCGCCGGGCGTAGATTACTCCGCCTACCCAAAAAGCCGTCAACTCGTATTTGGCGTAAATTTGAATTTTTAATCACAAAATAAGACCAGAATGAAAAATTTGATTTATATATACATGTTTATCTTATCACTCGGAGTGATTGTCACTTCGTGTGATCTGGATGCTCCCTCCAAATCGGCTGCTGAAGGATCGGTCGTACTGTCTATTGAAGCGCTGGCTGAAGGAGCAGTGATGGGAATTCATCAATCATTCGGGGAGACCAACTCCTATCGCGGACGTTTTCTTCCTTACTATGGCATCAACAGCGATGTAGAGTGGATCAATGGTATTGACCCCACACAGCTTAACGACGCCGGGAAGTATGAACTCTCCACTTATGCCGCCTCACCGGGAAACACACAAATGAACACCGATAACAATGCATGGGCTAAATTCTATGAAGGCATTGAACGTGCGAACAAAGCCATTGAGGGGTTGCGTGCTTACGGCAACGTGGCAGAAAATCCCAGAATGGCCCAACTGCTTGGCGAAGCGCTTACCCTGCGTGCAGTAATATACCTCGACCTGGTAAAAGCATGGGGTGATGTGCCGGCACGCTTTGAACCCATCACAACTGAGACACTTTACTTGCCGCGAAGCGATCGTGACGTGATCTATAAACAACTGCTGGCTGATCTCGATGAAGCCGAGGAACTGGTTGCATGGCCCAATGAGACCGACATGACCGCCAGCACCGAAAGGGTGAACAAATCATTCGTAAAAGGACTGATGGCACGTATAGCGCTATATGCAGGCGGGTATTCTCAAAGAGCTGACGGAGTGCGACGCAGCAACGACCCTGAACTAAGTCCGGAGAAGATGTATGCACTGGCAAAAGAGAAAACAACAGAGGTCATTCAGGAAGGGTACAACAAACTCGGTTCATTTGAGGATAACTTCAGGCTCCTGTGTCAGGATGATGTGACTGCAGGCAAGGAGTCACTCTGGGAAATACCTTTCTCCGCAGGTCGTGGCCGTGTATTGTTCACGCTGGGTGTACAGCACAGGGCAATAGACCAATATACCGGACAGAACAGAGGTGGAACCAACGGTCCGTTGCCTTATCTGTTCTATGACTATGATGTGGAAGATCTTCGCAGAGATGTGACCTGTGTTCCCTATGAATGGTCGAATGCCAACCCAAGCCATCAGCAGCTCAGAAGAATCAGCAACTGGTGCTTTGGCAAACTTCGTTATGAATGGATGAACCGCTATGTGACATCCACAAACGACGATGGAATCAATTGGCAATACATGCGACTGGCAGATGTATACCTGATGGCTGCTGAAGCAATCAATGAACTGGAAGGTCCTTCAGCAGCAGCTCCTTATCTGAAACCTGTTCTCGACAGGGTTCTTCCGTCTGAAAAGGTAACAGCCTATATGGCGCAGGTTACTGCAAGTAAAAGTACTTTCTTCAATGCGATCGTAGATCAGCGGGCGCTTGAGTTTGCCGGAGAGAGCCTTCGCAAAGCAGATCTTATTCGCTGGAATCTGCTAAAAACCAAACTCGATGAAGCGAAGGTAAAAATGACGCAGCTTATCAACCGGGAAGGGAACTATGCCGATCTTCCGGAAAAACTTTACTACAAACTTGCAGATGACAACGAGACACTCATTATCTACGGACTCAATCATGGAGATACCGATGCCATCGGAGCCGGTCTCAATTACGAAAGCAATGTCACATGGTTCAACAACAGCCATCTCTCCTCTGAACTGATTAATGCGCTTTACCAGAAGGATCCAGATCAAAATCAGTTCTGGCCTATCTGGCAAACATTTATAGACAGCAGTAACGGACAATTAACAAATTAATCACATGAGACGAAATATATATACTCCCTTATTCGCACTCTGTGCCATGCTTCTTCTCAACTTCAGTTGCACTGACGATAGAGCCGAAGAACTGACATCGATTGAATATGACAGACTGTTTTCTCCCATTAAAATCGAATCATTTATCATCAACCGTACCGACGCGCGATTGAGCTGGACCATCAACAGGGATGTGGAATCATACACCTTGGAGGTATATGCTGATGACAGCCTCTCTTTTACGGGTACCCCGGTGAGAAACTATGAGGGGGTAACCGGTGACCAACTTCCCTTCTATATCAGAGATCTGGATGGTGAAACACAGTACTCCGTAAGAATCAAGTCGGTTGCCACCGGCAAAACCGAATCAAAATGGAGCGGAGTAACCTTTAAAACAGGTACTGAAAATATCTTTCAGCCTTTTCAGGATGGAGATATAACAGCTACTTCAGTCACCCTCCGCTGGATTCCGGGAAGAGCACTCACTGCCATCACACTCGAACCGGGCGGAATAACCCATCCGGTTACAGCGGCTGAAGTCGCCGCTGGCAGCGCCACCATTGAAGGACTAACAGGTGAAACCACTTATACAGTTACCTTGCGTAACGGAGCAAAGACCCGCGGAATCGTGGAATTTATGACACTCGTGGATATCGGAAACGCCATTGCGGTACATCCCGAAGACGACTTTCTTGCGCTGTTGGCTGCTGCAAATGACGGCGATGCATTTGCCCTCTTCCCCGGAACATATGGATCGGCCAACAAATTTACCGTGAATAAAAACATCGAAATAAAAGGGGTTTATCCGTTCAACAAACCGGTATTAAGCGGTTATATTTCAATGGAAGATGCTGCAGGGCTGGTGTTGAAGGATGTTGTTCTCGACGGTACAGGACTGGCAGATGGCAACCAAAGTATTGTTTTTAACACGTCGGATGTGACTTTTGGCGCCCTCAGGGTAGAAGGATCCGAAATTAAAAACTACGTGAAAGGATTAATGTATCTCAATGTAACTGCAAAAGTTGCGTCAATCACATTTCATAACAATCTCATTTACAATATTGAATGCAACGGGGGTGATTTTCTCGATTCCCGAAAAGGCGCTTTTGATGTACTCACTTTCACCAACAATACTGTGTACAACAGTGTAGCCGCCAGAGACTTTATCCGTTATGACGATGCCTCATCCAGTTTCCCGGGAATTACAACCCAAATAACGGTGGATCACAATACCCTTCATGGTGTAAGCAACAATGCCTCCAAGCGTCTTTTGTATGTACGGTTCAAGGTAAATGAGATTACCTTCACCAACAACATTGTGACAGAGACAGCGTGTATTTTCTCCAATCAGGCCAATACCGACCAGACACCCACATTTGGAGGGAATAACTTTTTCAACGCACCAAACTTGTTCTCTGCATCAGGAAGTACTTCCAATATCTTTGACGATTCAGCCACACAGGAGAATCCGGGTTACACAAACGCAGCCAATGGAAACTTCACCGTTACCAATGAATTGCTGAAAGCCAAAGGCACGGGTGATCCCCGCTGGATGCAGTAGCCCACACATATAATCTGTTTAAATTAGCCCCCTTAGCGGGGTTAATTTAAACAGATTATGTCCAACCAAACGTAAAATCCATAACTGATGAAACCAAATTTGCACCTGCTTTTATTCGCATTCATCGTCATATCTTGCCACAGCAATACGACAGATCAATCAGCTTATCCATATGCATATCTGTACAAAGATCTGCCCTTCGAGATGCCACGAATCGAGAGACCTCTCTTCCCGAAGAACAGCGTAAACCTGCTGGATTTTGGTGGCAACCCCGATGGCGTAACCTTGAATACCGAAGCGTTTGCCAAAGCAATGCAAGAGCTGTCCGATAAAGGTGGAGGGACCTTGATCGTGCCAAAAGGAATCTGGTTTACAGGCCCCATCGTCTTTGCATCGAACATCGAAATGCACCTGGAAAAAGGAGCACTGATTCTCTTTTCTCCCGATAAAACGCTCTATCCTTTGGTGGAAACAATCTTCGAAGGGCTCGAAACAAGACGATGCCAATCTCCTATTTCGGGAAGAAACCTCGAAAATGTCTCCATCACCGGCGAAGGTTCTATCAACGGGTCGGGTGAAGCATGGCGCCCGCTGAAGAAAGACAAGGTATCGGAAAGCCACTGGAAAAGCGTGATTTCATCAGGCGGCGTGGTGAGGGGAGATGATTACTGGTTCCCATCAGAAGGAGCGCTCAAAGGGTACGAAATAAGCGACATGAATGTCCCCCGACAAAACATGACGGAAGAGGAATGGCTCGAGATAAAGGATTTTCTGCGTCCGGTGATGGTCAATTTCATTGCGTGCAAGAATGTTTACCTGCAGGGTGTGCTGTTCGAGAACTCACCGGCCTGGAATATTCATCCCCTGATGTGTGAGAATGTGATCATCGATGGCATCTTTGCACGCAATCCGGGATATTCACAAAACGGGGACGGCCTTGACCTGGAATCCTGTAAAAATGCCATCATCGTGAACGCTCTCTTCGATGTGGGAGATGATGCCATCTGCATCAAATCAGGGAAAGATGAACAGGGTCGTTTGCGGGGTCGCCCCACCGAGAACGTGATCGTGGAGAACTGCAAAGTTTTTCAGGGTCATGGTGGTTTTGTGGTTGGCAGTGAGATGTCGGGAGGCGTAAAAAATATATCCGTGAAAAAATGCCAGTTCCTGGGAACAGATGTGGGGTTGCGCTTTAAAAGCAATCGCGGACGTGGAGGAGTGGTCGAAAACATTTACATCTCCGATATATATATGTTTAATATTGCCACCGATTCTTTCCTGTTCGACCTGTTCTACGGTGGAAAATCGGCTTCGGAATCGCTGGCCGATGGCGATGTCACACCCACAGAAGAAAAGACATTTCCGGTCACGGAGGAAACCCCGGTATTCAGGAACATCTATGTGAAGGACCTGGTATCGAGAAATGCCCGTCGGGCTATGCTCTTCAACGGACTCCCGGAGATGAACATCGAAAACATCAACCTGGAAAATGCATTCATTACCGCCCGTTATGGCGCAGAATTCTCAGAATCGAAAGATATCAGTCTTAAAAATGTACATGTCATCCCCGAAGAAGGACCGGCCTATCTTTTCAACAACGTGAAAAACTTTCAGGCGGAAGGACTTACATATGTAGTAAAAAATGAGGAGAAGGTAGCAAAAATCACCGGGGCCCAAACCTCCGGATTGCACCTCAAGGGATTACACGAAGGAGATGTGGAGATTGCCACTGA
>DHTF01000089.1:6940-9132 GCA_002411515.1 Proteiniphilum sp. UBA5267
AATCCTGCTACTCACAATTTCCATTTCCATGCAATGTACAGGAAGTAAACAAGAGGAGTCAAAAACGGATCCATATTATGTGAGAATGGCCGGCTCAGAAATGCAGCGCTATCCGGAAAGCTGGATGGTCGACTTTTCAAAAAATATCAAATGGAATTATACACATGGACTGGAGATGCAGGCGATGATCCAGGTAGCGGAAAAGAGCGGTGACGAGAAGTATTATACGTACGCTGAAAACTACGCCGACACCATGGTGAACGACGATGGAACCATTCAGACGTACACGCTGGAGCGGTACAACATCGATCACATCAATCCCGGAAAGATTTTATTCCCTATCTACAAGAAAACCCAAAATCCAAAGTACCTGAAAGCCTTGCAGCTGCTCAGAAGTCAGATGGAGACACACCCGCGCATCTCCAACGGTGGGTTCTGGCATAAGCAGATTTACCCGCATCAAGTTTGGCTCGACGGGCTCTACATGGCTTCCCCATTCCTGGCAGAATACGGCAAAACCTTCAACGAGCCGGCACTTTTCGATGAAGTGGCGTTGCAACTTACGACAGCCTACAGTGACCTGCTTGACGAAAAGACGGGACTGCTCTATCATGGTTGGGATGAAAGCCGTCAGCAGCGCTGGGCTGATCCCGTTACGGGTAAATCGCCCAACTTCTGGTCGAGAAGCATCGGCTGGTACATGATGGCCCTGGTGGATGTGCTGGATTTCATGCCCGCGGATCATCCCAAAAGAGAAGAAATCATCGCGATACTGAACAAAGTCTCCGCCGCTGTAGAAAAACAGCGCGACCCCGAAACGGGGATGTGGTATCAGGTGACCAACCTGCCAGACAGAGAAGGAAACTACCTGGAATCGTCCGGTTCCATCATGTTCATCTACAGCTGGGTGAAAGGTGCACAAAAGGGATACCTGCCCAAAGAATACCTGGAAAAGGGAGAGAAAGCCTTTGCGCAGTTTGTGGCACGTTTTATCAGAGAGAATGCCGATGGAACCATCTCGGTTACCGATGTATGCTCCGTAGCCGGCCTGGGCGGGGAGAAGAAATACCGCGACGGCAGCTTTGCGTATTACATCTCTGAACCGGTAAGAGACGATGACCCGAAGGCAGTGGGGCCCTTTATTATGACAAGTGTCTTGTTGGATAAATAAATAAAAATTACAACCTTTGCACAATGACTGTGAGATTCAACACTATCCAATTGCTCCTGCTCCTGTTTACGATCACAGCAACAGCGCAGCCCCCTGCTTTCCCCGGCGCCGAGGGAGCCGGCAAATTTACCACCGGTGGCAGGGGAGGAAAAGTGCTCTATGTGACTTCACTCGATGATACCGAAGAGCCGGGTACCTTGCGCTGGGCTATCAAACAAAAGGGTACCCGCACGGTGTTGTTCAAAGTATCGGGACAGATCAGCTTGAAGAGTCCGTTAAAAATCAACCAGGGCGATCTCACCATTGCAGGTCAATCAGCACCTGGCGATGGCATCTGCATCAGTGACCATGAAACAATTGTAAGTGCCGACAACGTGATCATCCGCTTTCTGCGTTTCCGTCTTGGGGACAGGTCGGGATCCGCAGTGGATGCCCTTTCAGGCTATAGAAACGACCGTGTGATCATCGACCACTGCAGCATGAGCTGGGGCGTGGATGAGTTGTCCTCTTTTTACGACAACAGCCACTTCACCCTACAGTGGTGTTTCCTTACGGAGAGCCTGAGGAGCTCGGTTCATGCCAAGGGTAAACATGGTTATGGCGGCATCTGGGGAGGACAGCAGGCGTCGTTTCATCACAATCTGCTGGCTCACAACGACAGCCGCAATCCCCGTTTTTGCGGGAGCCGCTATTCCAACAAACCCGATCTGGAAAGGGTTGATTTCAGAAACAATGTGATCTATAACTGGGGATCGAACAACATCTATGCCGGTGAAGGGGGTAGCTATAACATCGTTGGCAATTATTTCAAGCCCGGACCCGCTTCAAGCAAAGGATCCAAAAAAAGAATTCTCAATCCTTACGCCGACGACGGCAAAAATCAACAGCCGGCAGGAGTGTTTGGCCAATTTTATGTAATGGGCAATTACCTCCATGGCGATCTTTCCGTAACGAATGAAAATGTGCTGGGGATTGAAATGGACGGAACATTTAAGCAGTTTGCACCGGCAGCAACGCTGAA
>DHTF01000089.1:9483-12511 GCA_002411515.1 Proteiniphilum sp. UBA5267
GGACTCATCGACAGCCAGCAGGATGTGGGTGGTTGGCCGGAATATAAAACATACAACCTTTACAGCGATGTGGATGGTGACGGCATCCCCGATGGATGGCTCGAAAAAAATCATCCCGGTAAAAAAGCAAACGACCGCAACCACGAAGGCTACACCATCCTGGAAGTTTATCTCAACGGACTGGTGGAACATTTGATGCCTGGCTCCAGCCAGGAGGTTGCGCAGGGAGACAACAGAGACAGCACGGCAAAAAAAGAGAAGCGTTTTGTGGTTGACAAAAGTGGAAAAGGCGATTTCACCATGCTCCAGCAAGCCATTGATGCAGTTCGGGCTTTCGATCCGGACTTTGTCACCACCATCTTCGTCAAAGAGGGTACCTATTATGAGAAGATCGTCGTGCCCGACTATGTGCGTGACCTCAAAATCGTGGGGGAGAACAGGGAGAAAACCATCATCTCCAACAACGACCACGCGCTGATCAACAACATGGGTACTTTCCGCACCTATACCATGCAGATCAGGGGCAATGACATTACACTTGAAAATATCACCATCGAAAACAATGCACCCATGGTAGGACAGGCGGTGGCACTGCACACCGAGGGCGACAGGATCATCCTGAAAAACTGCAGGCTGCTGGGCAATCAGGATACCCTCTATACCGGAGGAGAAAATGCGCACCTCTATTTTCACGGTTGTTATATTGAGGGAACGACTGATTTTATCTTCGGGCCTTCCACGGCATGGTTTGAAAACTGTGATATCTACTGCAAGAAAAATTCCTATATTACTGCTGCAAGTACGCCTGCAACAGTCGAGTTTGGCTATATCTTCAACCAATGTCGGGTGACGGCTGCCGATAGTGTCACTTCGGTTTATCTGGGACGCCCCTGGAGGCCCTACGCCATGACCCTCTTCAAGCAGTGCGAACTACCGGCGGTAATCAACCCCCTGGGCTGGCACAATTGGGATAAGCCGGAAAACGAAAAGACAGCCCGGTATGAAGAATATAATAATTCAGGAAAAGGCAGTGATTCCACACAACGGGTGCAATGGATGAAATTGCTGACGCCCGGGGAAGCACAAAAAGTAACACTGGAGAATGTAATGGGACGGTTTACCGAAAACATACACAGAGCCTTATAAAGTAAATGATCATGATCAGGAGAAGTCTGTTATATCTTGTCGTATCGGTGTGGATGACTCTTTCTGCCTGCACCTCAGCGCGGAATGGCGTTGTTGCATTTCAGCATGACACAGAAAACAAAAAAATCAATGTCACCGTCAACGACCACTACTTCACCTCATTGATTTATTCCGACACGCTGGAAAAACCAAGCCTTTATCCCATCAAAACACCATCCGGGAAATTTATCACCAGAGGATACCCACTCGAACCAAGACCCTTTGAGCGGACCGATCACCCCCACCATGTGGGATTGTGGTTCAACTTCGGCGATGTGAACGGAATCGACTTCTGGAACAACTCATCGGCCATCGCACCCGAGAGAAAGATACATTACGGCTCCATACTGCTCGACACCATCCTGCTGACAGACGCTGCGAAAGGAGTGTTGAAGATCCGCTCCTCCTGGGTTAACCACAAGGGTGAGAGACTGCTCTCGGAAGAGGCAACCTACCTGTTCAACGGCATCAAGAACCAATATCGGTTTATTGAAAGAGATACACGTCTGACTGCGATACAGAAGATCACGCTGCGGAGTAACAAGGAGGGCCTGATTGCACTGCGTGTGGACGGCGCCTTTGAGGCTCCCGATAGCAAGGCCGTGAAAAGAGTGGATGCTACGGGGAATGTAGCAGATATACCGTTCGTTCACGACGATGCAAATGGCCTCTACCGGAATCAACAGGGAGCCACAGGCGAAGCGGAAGTGTGGGGAAGGAAAACACCCTGGGTGGCCTTGCGTGCCGACAAGGAGGGTGAAATCATCACCATCGTCATTCTCGATCATATGCAAAACCCAAACTACCCGGGTTGGCCACACGCACGGGGTTACGGACTTTTCTCGATGAACAACCTGGCGGGAGAAGCCATGGACGAGACATCGGAACCCATACAAATCAACTTATCACCCGGAGAAAGTATCTCCTTCAAACACAAAGTGATCATCGGCGGCGACATGAGTGATGCGGAAATCAATCACATGATGCAGCAATTCAACCAACCTAAATAACCTGATTATTCACCCTTAAAACCTGAAAATAAAATGAAACATACTGAGCACGCAATGTCGAGAAGAAAATTTCTCGCTGTCTCCGGAGCCATCGCAAGCACAAGCCTTGTGGACCCCAAATCACAGATTCTCGCAGCCAATTTCCCGGGCGCTAAACAAAAAAGCGTGAAAACCAAAATAGCTGTCGTGGGACTCGGTAACAGAGGTACCGGCATGTGGGGCAGCGATGTAGTAAAGGATTATACCGACCAGGTGCAGTACGTGGGCCTCTGCGATCACAACCCGGGGAGGTTGGAAGTGGGAAGCCAGATGATTGGCGCCAACTGTCCCACCTATACAAATTTTGAACAGATGATGCGTGAAGCCAAACCCGACCAGCTCATCATCACCACCGACGATAATACCCACGACTATTTTGTGGAAAAAGGAATGGAGATGGGCGCCAACATCATCTGTGAAAAACCCATGGCAATAGACGAGAAAAAAATCCAAACCATCATCGATGCCGAAAAGAGAACAGGTAAAAAGTGTCGCGTCACCTTTAACTACCGGTACTCACCCCATCGCGCGAAAATGTGGGAGATACTGCGCTCAGGAGAGATCGGCGAAATCACTTCCGTTGATTTTCACTGGTACCTCGACACGTCACACGGTGCCGACTATTTCAGAAGATGGCACCGGCTCGTGGAAAAGGGAGGGTCCTTGTGGGTGCACAAAGCCAGTCATCACTTCGACTTATTGAACTGGTGGATTCAAAGTGATCCGGAAAGCGTGTATGCTTTGGGAGACTTGCAGTTTTACGGTAAAAATGGCCCCTTCAGGGGAGAAACCTG
>DHTF01000089.1:12772-14747 GCA_002411515.1 Proteiniphilum sp. UBA5267
TATCACCGCGATGGCTGCGTGTTCAGAAATGATGTCAACATCTTCGACAAAATGGCTGCGACCATCCGATACAAGAACGGCGTACAGGTGGCTTACTCGCTGACAACCTATTCTCCCTACGAGGGCTACCGGATTGCCTTCAACGGTACCAAAGGCAGGATGGATGTCTGGATCCAGGAATCCCACCCCACCACAGATGCCAATTACGATGAGATCGTGATCGCCAAGAATTTCGGAAAAAGAGAATATATACAAATCCCGCAGGGTAGCGGACATGGAGGTGGCGACCAGCTCCTGAAAGATCAGATATTCATTCCAGGCACACCCGATCCGCTGAAGCAGGCTGCTGGCGTGAGAGACGGAGCACTGGCCTGCCTGATTGGCATCGCAGCGAGAAAAAGTATCGCAGCAAAGGAGAAAATGTACATCAAGGACCTCACCTCCATCATACCGCAGGAAAAGAAAATATAAATCCTGTCCATGTGTCATTTCAATTACTTACGTCACATCATTCTCTTCCTCTTGGCCTTCCTCCTTGCCTTGCTCATAGCATGCCATGGGGAAGAGATCCAGCCGGAAACCGACAAGCCGGATGAAACGGGGAAACATACCTATCCCAAACCTGTTTCAGAGACGGCCTATGCCTTTCCGGGTGCTTACGGCGGAGGCATGCAGGCCTCCGGCGGACGAGGTGGCAAAGTGATCAAGGTAACCACGCTCGATGACAACAACCTGCCCGGCTCGCTTCGCCATGCAGTAAACCAACCGGGAGCACGGATCATTCTTTTTGAGGTGAGCGGCACAATCAGACTGAACAGCGACCTCAATATCAACCATGGTGACATCACCCTTGCGGGAGAATCGGCTCCGGGAGATGGAATCACCCTTGCCGACTATGGCATGGAGATAAAAGGCGACAATGTGGTGATCCGCTATCTGCGTTTTCGACTGGGAGATAAAAAAGTGACCGGCGAAAAAGATGCACTCTGGGCTCGCAACAGGAAGCATATCATCATCGACCATTGCTCCATCAGCTGGTCTACCGATGAGTGTGCCTCCTTCTACGACAACGAAAATTTCACCCTCCAGTGGTGTATTCTCTCAGAAAGCTTGCGTCTCTCGCTTCATGACAAGGGAGCACACGGTTACGGTGGAATCTGGGGAGGAAAGAATGCGTCCTTTCTCTACAACCTGCTGGTGCATCACGACAGCCGCAACCCACGTTTTTGCGGAAGCCGATACTCCAGCCAGCCCGACCTGGAGCGGGTGGATTTCCGGAACAACCTGCTCTACAACTGGGGCGCCAACAATGCTTACGGAGCCGAAGGGGGAAGCTACAACATCGTCAACAACTACTATAAGCCTGGTCCTGCTTCAAGCAACCGGAACCGTCTGATCCAGCCATATGCCGACGATGGAGAAAATAACCAGCCAAAAGGGGTCTATGGCAGGTTATATCTGAAAGGGAACGTTGTAGCAGGAAACAGCAGTGTCACAGCGAACAACAGCCTGGGTATCCATCTGCACAACACTTTTTCGGAACGTGCGCCCGGTGTCACCCTGAGCGACCTGCTAGCCGACAAGGAATTTGACAAAGCAGAGGCACTTACTTATACCACAACCGAAGCCTACGAGATTGTGCTGAGAAAGGCCGGAAGCAGCCTCTATCGCGATGCAGTCGACAAGCGCCTTGTGGAAGAAGTCGAAAGTGATACGGCACCCTACAAAGGATTGAGTCCCTTGAACATTGCTCCCTACCCCAAACCGGGGATTATTGACAGCCAGGAGGACTTGAAGCCTGCCTCCGCCGGGAACGACTGGAGTGCATGGCCTTTCCTGAAATCTGGTACAGCTCCGGTTGACACTGATGGTGATGGTATGCCGGACGATTGGGAAAAGGGCAAAGGGCTTGATCCGGCTGTGCCCGATGCTTTCGGCCGGCACCTGAGTACGGCATACGACAACATTGAAGTCT
>DHTF01000029.1:0-248 GCA_002411515.1 Proteiniphilum sp. UBA5267
AAGAGCGATAATCAAATCTCTCATACTTTCGAACGATGTAATTGAATTTATTCCTATCTAAGAAAGCGACCAGCTGAGCGAATACGAATTTGTCTTTGTGCATTTGCAATCCTGATTAGGATCGCAAAGATGAGAATTCAAATCCGTTTAATCGAAAATCGTCTTCAACTAACTATATTTCAAATACTTCAAATAGCCATTTCAGATTTTAACGGGACAGCAATGATACTTTTTTAAAAATTAATGTC
>DHTF01000029.1:362-792 GCA_002411515.1 Proteiniphilum sp. UBA5267
TTTTAATGGGACAGCAATGATAATAGTTTATTCATTTTCTTTAATGAATTATTCGTTACAGTTTTCCACGCATACCAGCGGTCCCCTCAATGCCATTTATTTCGATCATGAACACGGTACTTTTTGGGGTGGAAGCAGCAACTACGGGGAAGATTATGGTATTGGCTGGTAAGTTTGACAAAATAATGATATCTTTGAGATTCATTCATTTAATAGATTGACACGATGAAAGCAAAAGAATAGACCAATGGTGAGATTACGATTATATGGAACATGCCACAAGTCAGGAAATGATTGATCAGGTAGCCAAATGTCCCTCGGGAGCATTGAGCATAAAAAAAGAAGACAAATGACGAGGATTGAGCAGAAAGACAACGGCACGAAAGCAGGAACTTAAGATCATCCCACTTTGTCCTTTTGCAAAAAAAGT
>DHTF01000029.1:949-1189 GCA_002411515.1 Proteiniphilum sp. UBA5267
CTTTGTCCTTTTGCAAAAAAAGTATTTGACAGAGATACTGAACTTCAAGATGTAAGATTTTAAAACCAATTCATATCCTATGGGAAAAACAATTATCACACTCCTCAGAGAGTCTGTGGAGAAGTACAGAGGTTTGCCTTACCTCTACGAGGCACGCCAGGGAACAGAGTATACCGCGCTCACCTATGGTGAGGTGCAGGAGCATGCCATTCGTTTTGCAGCAGGGCTCATGGCGTTGGG
>DHTF01000029.1:1504-2043 GCA_002411515.1 Proteiniphilum sp. UBA5267
AACCACTCCGACTCGGTGATGGTACTGGCTTCCGATCAGCAGATCGCGAAACTGCGTCCCATGAAGGAGAAATTTACCACGGTAAAGCGTTACATCCTGCTTGACCCGGTGGAAACGGTTGGAGAGGATGAGATTTATTTCGATGCCGTACTGGCACTGGGAGACAAGCTGCTAGAGACGGACAGAAAGCAGGTAGAAGAACGGATGGCAGCCGTGGAACCCGACAGCCTGGCCAATATCTCTTACACATCGGGTACGACAGCCAATCCAAAAGGGATCATGCTGTCTCACGACAACTATGTTTGCAATGCCGAGCAGGCAGTGGACCATCTCAATGGCATACCATCCTATTTCAAGACCCTGCTGATTCTTCCATGGGATCATTCCTTCGGGCACACCGCCGGTATCTACTCCTTCATGAAATGCGGTGCTGCCATTGCGTCGGTGGCTGCCGGTAAGAGCGCCATGGAGATTCTGCGTAACGTGCCCAAGAGCATGAAGGCGATTAATCCCCACCTGCTGATGAGTGTGCCGGCGCT
>DHTF01000029.1:2206-13901 GCA_002411515.1 Proteiniphilum sp. UBA5267
GCGCTTGCCGCAAACTTCCGAAAGAATATCGAGGCTGGAATTGAGAAGCAGGGCAAGACTGCCTGGCGTCTTTTCCGTCAGGGACTGAAGGTGGCATATGCCTACAACGGTGAAGGCCATAACCGGGGAAAGGGAAAAAGAGCACTGTTGAAGCCGCTGGTCACCTTTTATGATAAAATGATTTTCTCGAAGATCCGGCAGAACTTTGCCAGCAACCTGCAGTATTTCATTGGCGGGGGCGCGTTGCTCGACATCGAGTTGCAGCGTTTCTTCTATGCCATCGGCATCCCGATGTACCAGGGATATGGCCTTTCAGAGGCCTCTCCCATCATCTCCGCCAACTGCACGCAGGCTCACAAGCTGGGCTCCTCGGGAAAGACCATGCCGCGCATGGATATCCGCATCGGTGATGAAGCGATGAACCCGCTGCCAGTGGGTAAGAAGGGAGAGATCCTGATCAGGGGAGGCAATGTGATGAAGGGTTACTGGAAGAACCCGGAGGCGACGGCAGAGACCATTGTCGACGGCTGGCTCCGCACTGGCGACATGGGTTACCTCGATTCAGACGGTTATCTTTACGTGTTGGGGCGTACCAAGTCGCTGCTGATCAGTAACGACGGGGAGAAGTTTTCTCCCGAGGGAATTGAGGAGTCGATTACCGCCAAATCGGAGTACATCGACCAGTGCGTACTGCACAACAACCAGAGCCCTTATACCACGGCGCTGCTGACGGTGAACAAGGAAGCGCTGAACCGGCGCACCGCAGACCCCTCCGAAGCGGTACGAATTATTGCTGGCGAGATTGCTGCCTATATGAAAGGTGGAAAGTACGACGGACTCTTTCCCTACCGCTGGATTCCGACTGCCTTTGCAATCATTGAGGAACCCTTTAGCGAGAAGAATGGGATGGTTAACTCCACCATGAAGATTGTGAAGCACAAGGTGTATGAAAGATATGCAAAGGAAATTGAGATGCTGCACACGCCGGATGGAAAGAAATCAGATTCGGAACACAATCTGAAGATCCTGTTGGGACTGTTGTCTTAGTGATCTGATAAAAATGAATGGGAACGGGAGATTCTTTCTTCCGTTTTTTCTTTTTGAGGTAACTCGCACATGTTACAACCACCGCAGTAGGAGTTGTCTTTGCGGGTGAAAAAGTGCCATACCTGTCGCAGGAGGATTATTCCTGTAACAATACCGATGAGGATGACGATGAAAAGTTGTATGTCCATAATCTTACAACAAAAAAAACTGTACAATGTTTGAGAGGGATTCCATTTTACAGAAACAAGCTCCCAACTGCTTATTGGTGGCCAACTGAGGACTCTGAATCGAGGTTCCCATTCTACAGGAACAAGCTCCCAACCTGATGTACCACAAGGGCAATGAGCCAGGCCAGCCCCGTGGAGTAGAAGACGCTGAACAAAGCCCATTTCCAGGAATGCGACTCCTCCTTGATGGCTGCAATGGTTGCGATACAAGGGAAGTAAATCAGTACGAAGAGCAGGAAGCCGATGATCACGAGCGGAGTGAAGACCGGTGATCCGTCAGGATAAGCTTCGGCCTGCAACCTGGTCTGCAACGACTGCTGGTCATCGCTGTCACCTGCGTAAAGCACACCCATGGTGCTGATCACAATCTCCTTGGCAGCCATCCCCGAGAGGAGGCTTACAGATATCTTCCAGTCGAACCCAAGCGGTCGCATCACTGGCTCCATAATCTTTCCTATTTTCCCGATATAGGAATTCTCCTGATGTGCCTTGTTTTGTGCGTGGCCTATTTCGGCCAGTTGAATATCGCGTTCGATGCTGTTGATTTCATTTCGGTCGTACTGTTCTTCAACCTTTGCCACTCCTGCCTCAAATGCAGCATCTCTCTGCCTATTCTGTGGAAAGTAACCCAGAAACCAGATCACAATAGAGGCGACCAGGATGGGGCCTCCCATCTTTTGGAGGTACTGCCGCGAGCGGTCCCACATGTGCGTGACGATCGCTTTCAGGGTAGGCATTCTGTAGGGGGGCAGTTCCATCACAAAAGGCGTATCCTCCTCCCGGAAGAGTGTTTTTCGAAACAGACGTGCCGTGAGGGCCGCAATCAAGATGCCAAAAGCGTACAATCCCAGTAGGACGAGGCTCGCCCGGGTAGGAAAGAAAGCACCGACGAAGAGGATGTAAACCGGTAGGCGGGCGCTACAGGACATGAAAGGGACAATAAGCATGGTGATCATGCGGCTGCTGCGGCTTTCAATAGTGCGTGTAGCCATCACGGCAGGTACATTACAGCCAAAACCCATGATCAGCGGGATAAACGATTTCCCGTGAAGGCCGATCCTGTGCATCAGTTTGTCCATGATGAAGGCGGCACGGGCCATATAGCCGGAGTCCTCCATAAAGGCAATGAACAGATAGAGGATCACGATGTTGGGTAGAAACACAATCACGCCGCCAACACCACCGATGATGCCATCCACGATCAGCGCTTTCAGGGGACCCTCCGCCATGTTGTTACGGATCAGGTTTCCCAGAACGGAGACCAGCCACTCGATCCATCCCATCGGGTAGTTACCCAGACGAAAGGTGGCCTCAAACATGATCCAGAGGAAGAGAAAGAAGAGTGGAAAACCAAGATATTTGTTGGTGACAATGGAGTCGAGCAGTTTTGTTTTTTCGGCAAAATGAATTTTCTCGGTGAGCGTTTCTTTCAATGCTCCGGCAATGAATCCGTAACGGGCGTTGGTGAATGCCGACTCGGGATCTTCGCGCAGCAGCTTCTCTATGTAGGTGCATTCCTTGTCTCTGCGAGAAAGAATCTGCTCCCGGAGAGGGTGCATGTTTATGCGACTTTCCACTTCCTTGTCGCCCTCCAGCAATTTCACGCATACATACCGCAGAGGTATCTCCCAATTTTTGACCTCACGCTGTATCAGTTCCCGTTCCATGATGGTGATCGACTTCTCCAGTACCCTTCCATAAGGGATTTGTACCGGTTCCCGCTCTTTGGCCTGGTAGATGGCGATAACTTTTTCAAGGAGCTGGGGTATGCCTTCTCCTCTCTTACCTACTGTGGGAACAATGGGCGTGTTGATGAGTGCGGAGAATTTCTCATGCTCAAATGTGCGACCACTCTCCTCCAGCTCGTCATACATGTTCAAGGCGATGACCATGGGAACTTGCAGGTCAAGTAACTCAGTGGTGAGGTAAAGGTTCCGTTCAAGCGCCGATGCCGATACCACATTCACAATCACATCGGGTTTCTCCTCCAGCATGTACTTTCGGGCATACAGCTCCTCGGGAGTGTAGGCGGAAAGAGAATAAGTGCCCGGCAGGTCGACCAGCGTGAAAGTGTAGCCGTGGTGCTTTAACGTACCCTCCTTGGCGTTTACCGTCACACCGCTGTAGTTTCCCACTCGCTCATGCCCTCCTGATGCCAGGTTGAAAATGGATGTTTTCCCTGAGTTAGGGTTCCCCAGCAAGGCTACTTTGATATTTTTTTCGGGTGTATGGTGATGGCCGGCACGATGCCGTCTCCGCAATCCGCCCCCGTTTCCGTTCTCCGCTACAGCAGAAGGTGGGCTGTCATCAGTCGCCAACAGCTCATCGGTATCGAAGCCTCTTTTTTTTGCTTCCTCCTCCAGCATGGCGATCTCTATCATCACTGCCTCACTTCGGCGCAATGATACCTCATATTCCATGATCCCATACTTGATGGGATCTTTCAACGGTGCGTTCAGCAGTGACTTCACTTCCTCACCACGCACGAATCCCATCTCCAGAATACGTTTCCTGAAGGCGCCGTTACCATTTACTTTTATGATGTATGCTTTTTGTCCTGTTTGTAGTTCCGACAGTCGCATAAATATTCAAACTCCCTTATTAGCCTGCAAAGGTACAACTTTTCTCTATATTATTTAAATCAATTATAAATAATAACTTATGTAATACTTCGTTTGATGTTGTTTTTTGTATATTTGAACAGTGACGGGAATGATAAGTAAACGTAAACAAACATATTATGGAATACAGAATAGAAAAAGACACCCTGGGTGAGGTGAAGGTGCCAGCCGATAAATTGTGGGGCGCACAGACAGAACGGTCTCGCAATAATTTTAAAATAGGTCCGCCTGCTTCCATGCCGATGGATATCATCCATGGCTTTGCCTACCTGAAAAAAGGAGCTGCTTATGCAAATCATCAATTGGGAATCTTGTCCGGTGATAAAAGGGATCTCATTGCAAAGGTGTGCGACGAGATACTGGAGGGGAAGCATGACGACCAGTTTCCACTGGTGATCTGGCAGACAGGATCAGGCACACAGAGCAACATGAACGTCAACGAGGTGATTTCCAATCGGGCACAGCTGCTGGCTGGCAAAGTGATCGGAGAAGGGGAGAAGACGCTGCAGCCCAATGATGATGTGAATAAATCGCAATCGTCGAATGATACTTTTCCTACTGCCATGCATATTGCCTGTTATAAAAAAGTAGTGGAGCTGACGTTGCCTGGATTGAGGCAGCTGCATAAGTCTCTCCATGCAAAATCGGAAGAGATGGCCAATGTGGTGAAGATCGGTCGTACACATCTGATGGATGCAACCCCGATTACACTGGGGCAGGAGTTTAGCGGGTACGCAACACAGCTGGCGTTCGGTATCAAAGCCATTGAGCATACGCTGCCCCATCTGGCAGAGCTGGCTCTGGGAGGCACAGCCGTCGGTACGGGATTAAACACGCCGAAGAATTACGATACGACGGTGGCTCAGTTTATTGCCGAGTTTGCCGGCCTTCCTTTTGTGACAGCCGTCAACAAGTTCGAGGCAATGGCAGCTCATGATGCCATTGTGGAGACACATGGTGCATTAAAACAAGTTGCGGTCTCGCTCAACAAGATTGCGAACGATATCCGTCTGCTGGCCTCAGGACCCCGGAGTGGTATTGGCGAGATCCATATTCCTGCCAACGAGCCCGGCTCATCCATCATGCCAGGGAAGGTGAATCCTACCCAGACAGAGGCACTCACCATGGTATGTGCACAGGTGATGGGAAACGATGTGGCGATAGCTGTTGGCGGGATGCAGGGCCATTTCGAGCTGAACGTGTTTAAGCCGCTGATGGCGGCCAACTTCCTGCAGAGTGCGAAGCTGCTGGGAGATGCAGCAGTGTCGTTCGATATACATTGCGTTTCCGGAATAGAACCCAACAAACCGCGCATCAAGGAGTTGCTGGACAACTCGCTGATGCTGGTAACGGCGCTCAACACAAAGATCGGTTACTACAAGGCGGCAGAGATCGCCAATGCAGCACACGCAAACGGGACCACCTTGAAACAGGAGGCGCTGCGGTTGGGATATGTGACGGCGGAAGATTTCGACAAGTGGGTGCGTCCCGAAGAGATGATCGGCCCCATGGGCGGTTGACAATTCATGCTGGTCCCTGTCCTCCGGATGTTTTAGTAGCAGGAGAATCCAATGAATAACCTGTTACTGCGTCAAGGAGTATGAATATAAATGGCATCTTTTTTTGATGCCGTTTTTTATTTGTATTTTTGTCTCATGAACGCATACACCGGATCAACATCTAAACGATTATAACCAAATATTTTTATGGCAAACAAACCTTTCAGATATCAGTCGCCTTTTCCCATGTCGAAAGACCGGACTGACTATTATCTGCTCACCAAAGAGCATGTCTCTGTATCAGAATTTGAAGGAAAAGAAATCCTCAAAGTATCCAAAGAAGGATTGACATTAATGGCTCAAACCGCCTTTCGTGATGTGGAGTTCTTACTTCGTCCCGAACACCAGGAGCAGGTCGCTAAAATCCTTCACGACCCCGAAGCAAGTGAAAACGACAAATTCGTGGCACTCACCTTTCTGCGCAACGCCGAGATATCGGCTAAAGGAATCCTTCCCTTCTGCCAGGATACCGGTACGGCCATTATCATGGGCAAAAAAGGACAACAAGTGTGGACCGAAGGGAACGACGAGGAGGCCCTTTCGGAAGGAGTCTATAACACGTTTGTCAATGAGAACCTGCGATACTCACAGAATGCTCCCCTCAACATGTACGACGAGGTGAATACTGGCACCAACCTGCCGGCACAGATCGATCTCTATGCTGTGGAGGGTAATGAATACAAGTTCCTTTGCATTGCCAAGGGAGGTGGTTCCGCCAATAAGACCTACCTCTACCAGGAAACCAAGGCTTTGCTTACCCCCGGGAAACTGGAAACCTTCCTGATTGAGAAGATGAAGTCGCTGGGTACGGCTGCCTGCCCGCCCTACCACCTGGCGTTTGTGATCGGCGGTACGTCGGCAGAGGCTAACCTGAAGACAGTGAAGCTGGCGTCGGCCAAATATTACGACAACCTGCCGACCGAAGGCAATGAGTTGGGACAGGCTTTCCGCGACATTGAACTGGAAAACAGATTGAAGAAGGCATCGGAAGAACTGGGCCTGGGTGCACAGTTTGGTGGAAAGTTCTTCACACACGACGTACGTGTGATCCGCTTGCCACGCCATGGTGCTTCCTGTCCCGTGGGAATGGGTGTTTCCTGCTCAGCCGACCGCAACATCAAGGCTAAGATCAACCGCGACGGTATCTGGATTGAGAAGATGGAGGACAATCCGGCACGGCTTATTCCGGAAGAATATCGCCAGGCCGGTGAAGGGGGCGGTGTGAAGATCGACCTGAACCGACCCATGAGTGAGATACTCACTGAACTCTCCAAATATCCCGTTTCTACACGCCTCTCACTCAACGGAACCATCATCGTGGGACGCGATATTGCTCACGCGAAACTGAAGGAACGGATCGACAGGGGCGAGGGAATGCCTCAGTATATGAAGGATCATCCTATTTATTATGCCGGCCCGGCAAAGACACCCGCAGGGTATGCCTCCGGATCCATGGGACCCACCACAGCTGGACGCATGGACTCCTACGTGGATCTGTTCCAGTCGCATGGCGGTAGCATGATCATGCTGGCCAAAGGGAACCGCAGTCAGCAGGTAACTGACGCTTGCAAGAAGCATGGCGGCTTCTACCTGGGCAGCATCGGCGGTCCTGCTGCTATTCTCGCACAGGAGAGCATCAAGAGTCTGGAGTGCCTTGAGTACCCCGAGCTGGGCATGGAGGCTATATGGAAAATTGAAGTGGAGAATTTCCCGGCTTTCATTCTGGTGGATGACAAGGGGAACGATTTCTTCAAGGTAGTGACACAGCCCAATTGTGCGATGGGCTAAAGAGCTTTCAGCCTGAGAATCGGTAACGGGTCGACAACAAGGTGTAGCCAAGGGTAATCAATTTCCATACGGAATTTATTTTCAGATCTTTTTAACAATAAGAATGATGAAAAAATCGATATTGATTTGCATTGCCCTGATCATAGGCCTTTCTCTGTCGTGGGGACAGGTCAGAATGCAGGTGACGCTGGAGAAGGGATGGAAGTTCACGCGGGAAGATAACAGCCTTGCATCGGAAGCTACCTTCGACGACAGCAGCTGGCAGTCGGTACGGGTACCCCACGACTGGGCTATTTACGGCCCTTTCGACAAACAAAACGACATTCACCGCATGGCCATTGTGCAGGACGGGCAGACTACAGCCATAGAGCATTACGGCCGCACGGGAGGTCTTCCGTTTACCGGAGTCGGGTGGTACCGCAACCGTTTCTCTATCCCTGATTTTTCGAAAGATAAGCGGGTGACCATACAGTTCGACGGTGCGATGAGCAATGCCCGTGTATATGTTAACGGGAAGGAGGCCGGCAACTGGCCCAATGGCTACAACTCCTTTTACTTCGATATTACCGAACTGCTGAACAGCGACGGGAAGGATAATATTCTTGCAGTGCGATTGGAAAACTTCAACGAACAGTCGCGCTGGTATCCTGGTGCCGGGTTGTACAGGAATGTACATCTGATCACCACGAGTGATACACACATTCCCATTTGGGGAACCCATGTGACCACTCCGGAGGTGACCGAAGATTTCGCACGTGTACAAGTGGAAACGAAAGTAAAATGGGGAAGTGGCTTAGGCGATGACGATTTTCTCAAGCTAAAAACATCCATTCTCGATCCACAAGGAAAGGTGGTGGCTGAGTCTGAAAATGAGTTGCCCCGCTACGGTGGGGATGATGTGCTACAGACACTGATTGTGGCAAACCCCCAAAGGTGGGATATCAAGCAACCCAACCTCTACAAGGTAAGGTCGGAGCTGAGCAGGGTTGAACGAAAGGTGAAAGCAGCGCATTCGACAACCACCAGTGAAGAAATAGCTTACCCGGTGGATAACATGACCACGACCTTTGGTATCCGCACCCTTGAGGTTCGCGCCGATGAAGGATTCTTTCTGAAAGGTAGGAAGATCAAGTTCCAGGGTGCCTGCATGCACCACGACCTGGGACCTTTGGGTGGTGCCGTGAACGAGGCTGCCATTCGTCGCCAGATACGCATCCTTCAAGATATGGGTGTGAATGCCATCCGCACTTCACACAACATGCCGGCACCGGAGTATGTGCGCATTGCCGACGAGATGGGAATGATGCTGATGGTGGAAACTTTCGACGAGTGGGCTATTCCCAAGGTGAAGAACGGCTACAACCGGTATTTCAAAGAATGGGCGGAAAAGGATGTCACCAACGTGTTGCATCATTACCGCAACAATCCCAGTGTGGTGATGTGGTGTATTGGCAACGAGGTAGAAGAACAGAGCAACCCGCAGGGCGCAAAGGTGGCCCGTTATCTGCAGGATATCTGCCACAGGGAAGATCCTACACGACCTGTGACAAACGGCATGGACCGTGTAGACAATGTCTTGTCAAATTATATGGCAGCGATCCTGGATGTGCCCGGTTTCAACTACCGTTCGTTTCGCTATCAGGAAGCATATGAAAAGCTACCGCAGCAAGTTATTCTGGGTAGTGAAACCACCTCTGCCCTGAGCTCGCGTGGTGTGTATAAGTTCCCAGTGCAAAGAAAAGCCATGGCACTGTACGACGATCACCAGGCTTCCTCTTACGATCTCGAGCATGCCAGCTGGTCGAATTTGCCGGAAGATGATTTTATCCAGCATGACGACTTGCCTTACACCATGGGTGAGTTTATATGGACAGGCTTCGACTATCTGGGTGAGCCCACACCCTACTACAGCAACTGGCCCAGCCACAGCTCCCTCTTCGGTGCCGTAGACCTTGCCGGCATTCCCAAGGATCGTTTCTATCTCTATCGAAGCCATTGGAACAAGGAGGATGAAACGCTTCACATCCTGCCTCACTGGAACTGGGAAGGAAGAGAAGGAGAGGTGACCCCTGTTTTTGTCTATACCAACTACCCCTCGGCCGAACTGTTCATCAACGGCAAAAGCCAGGGTAGGCAGACGAAAAACCTGTCTGTACCGCTCGACGGTAGTTATACCAAAGAGGCGCAGCAGTCGCTACAACGGCAAAAGCGTTACCGCTTGATGTGGATGGACACGAAGTATGAACCGGGCACCGTGAAGGTGGTCGCCTACGATGAGAAGGGCAATGTGGCCGCGGAGAAGGAGATCCGTACCGCTGGCAAACCCCACCGCCTGGTGCTGGAAGCCGACAGAGAGGTAATCAGTGCCGATGGGAAGGACCTTTCTTTCATTACCGTATCGGTGGTTGATAAAAACGGCAACCCCTGTCCCACTGTGAACGACCTGGTTACTTTTCAGGTAAAAGGGGCTGGAACTTATCGTGCCGGTGCCAATGGCGATCCCGCAAGCCTCGATCTGTTTCACCTGCCACAGATGCATCTTTTCAATGGCAAACTGGTGGCTATTGTGGAGTCTACAGAGGCTCCGGGGTCCATCATTCTCGAAGCCAGTGCCAAAGGTTTAAGAAAGGCGACTGTTGCCATCCAGACCCGGTAAACGCATTGTCTGTAAAATAACAGGAACGCTCCATCGAAAGGTGGGGCGTTTTGTGTAACTTTGCACTCCAAACAGATAGATTAATGGCAAGAAAAAGAAAAGAACTTCCATTGCTGGAGTCGGTGCTTATTACCGATGTGGCAGCTGAGGGAAAAGCAATTGCAAAGGTGGACGGCTTGGCGGTATTTGTGCCCTATGCTGTGCCGGGCGATGTGGTGGACCTGCAGCTGACGCGCAAAAAGAATAGCTACGCCGAAGGCAGGGTGGTGCGCTTTGAGAAATATTCCGAAAACAGAACAACGCCCTTTTGCAGTCATTTCGGTGTATGTGGAGGGTGCAAATGGCAGCAGTTGCCTTATAGTGAGCAACTAAAATACAAACAGAAACAAGTGCAGGATAACCTGGTGCGCATCGGTAAGATCGAATTGCCAGAAATAACGCCTATTCTGGGGGCACCAAAGGATACTTTCTACCGGAATAAATTGGAGTTTACCTTTTCCAATAAACGCTGGCTGACGGAGGAAGAGATCAGCTCCGACAGGGAGTTCAACCAGATGAACGCCCTTGGGTTCCATATCCCGGGTATGTTTGACAAGGTGCTCGATATCGACAAGTGCTGGCTGATGGATGATCTTTCCAACCAGATCAGGAACAGTATTCGTACCTTCTCCCTGGAGCAGGGATACTCTTTTTTCGATCTGCGCAACCAGGAGGGGCTGATGCGTACCCTGATGATCCGCAACAGCTCCATAGGTGAATGGATGGTAATCGTGGTGTTCTATGAAGACGATGTCGAGAAAAGAGGACGGCTACTGGAACATGTTGCCGCGCAGTTTCCGCAAATCACTTCACTGCTCTATATCATCAACCAGAAAGCGAACGACACCATTACCGACCAGGAGGTGTTGGTGTGGAAAGGACGCGATCACATCATTGAGGAAATGGAAGGACTGCGATTCCGTATCGGCCCCAAGTCGTTCTACCAGACCAACAGCGAGCAGGCCTATCATCTTTACGAGGTGGCGCGCAGCTTTGCTCAGCTTACGGGTGATGAGCGGGTATATGACCTTTATACCGGTACTGGCACCATTGCCAACTTCGTGGCACGAAATGCGAAGGAGGTAATCGGCATTGAATATGTGGAGGAGGCGATTGCCGATGCGAAGGTCAATTCGGCAATCAACCAGATAGAAAACACCCGTTTTTACGCTGGTGATATGAAGGATGTGCTCACGGCAGAGTTTATCGAAGCGCATGGCCGTCCCGATGTGATCATCACCGATCCGCCCCGTGCAGGCATGCACGAAGATGTGGTCAACGCCATCCTGCTCGCGGAGCCGGAGCGGATTGTCTACGTGAGTTGTAATCCCGCCACGCAGGCACGCGACCTGAATCTGCTGGACAGCAAGTACCGCGTTACACGCGTGCAGCCGGTGGACATGTTTCCCCACACCCACCATGTGGAGAATGTGGTGCTGCTGGAGAAAAGAAGCAAGGATTAAAGAATTTGTCCATAAAAAAAACGGGGCCTTGAGCCCCGTTTTTTATTATTTCATCGCTTCAATTCTATTATTTCACCGCTTCAACACGATACCCCAGTTTTCTCAGCCCTTCAATCAGGCCATCTTTTCCCGGGAGGTGGAGACATCCCACGGCAATAAATGACGGTTTATCAGCCATGATTGCGGGTAGTTTCTCCAGCCATTTCCTGTTGCGATCTCTGTTCAGCAAATTCTTCTCCTCTTCGGTGCTCGGACAAGGATCGTCGGGCATCTCTTCTTCATACAGCTCCAGCAG
>DHTF01000029.1:14137-40884 GCA_002411515.1 Proteiniphilum sp. UBA5267
ATTAACAGTTCAGCCTGCCGGTCCAATGTTTGGGAGTTCAGCAACACATGTATCTGGTCTTCGGTCGACTCTAGTCCTATCACGGGGCGGTTGCGCTTTAGCGCTTCCTCCTGAAAGTACTGATCGAGGCTCTTTCCCGAAGAAAGAGAAGGGTAGTACTGCTGGTAGAGGGTGACGGAGATCAGGTTTGAGAGGAGCGCCGGTTTGAGGGTGCCCTGTTGACCCAAACCTACACCCATCAGCCGGGTGAGGATGCTGTCGAGTAGTGTCACATCTGTAGCTGACAGAAAAGAATCGAATGTGATCCCGGCCGGCATGGTGGATTCACCCATGATTTTCATCTGCATCTGTGACATGTTGCCCATATCCAGCTCACCCACTGCCTGTTCCGTATTTTCAAAAGCATCATGAATGCCTGAAACGGAATCGAGAAAGGTGATGGGTATGAGGTGATGGGTACCGAAGAGATACGAGGGTTTCGCCAGTCCGTTACCCGAAACTTTCCATAGCAAGGAGCCAGTATCTCCCTTGGGCGCACCCATGCAGGAAAACAACAGCACAAGTGCTGCCAGGGAGAAGTAAATCTTTTTCAATTGCAAGAAATATTTCAATTAGGCTGTCGTTGCTGTATTAAGGGGCGTATAGCTCCTTTTTGCCAGTTCCTTGTCCATGGTGTAAATGCCAAAACCATTGCTGCCAATCAACTTGAGACTGTCAATCATCCCCTGGGCTGTTTCTTCTTCCTCCACCTGTTCGTTTACAAACCACTGCAGCATGTTTTCGGTGGCATAGTCGTTTTCTGAACGTGCGATGGATACCAGGTTGTTGATGAGTGATGTAACCACTCTCTCATGATCGAGTGTGTCCTGAAACGCCTTTAACAAGGACTCCCAAGAGGTGTCTACCTTTTCTATGGGAGTGAGTTCCACTTTATTTCCTTTTGCGATCAGGTAGTTCATGAACTTCATTGCATGGTCTTGTTCTTCCTGAAATTGTACCCTAAACCAGTTTGCAAAGCCGGGCAGTCCTTCATGTGCAAAATGTGCCGACATCGACAGGTACAAATAAGCCGACCAAAATTCGGCGTTGATCTGCTTGTTAATCGCAGTTTCCATTTCGTTACTTAACATAGTTGTATCAGTTTTTGTGTTTAAAGTATGTCCAATATTTTTTAACGTTTTTAATTCAAAAATGTTTTGCAAAAATAGCAAAACTTTCTCTCAACCTTCAAAAAAAAAGAGTTGTCTCCGACTATTTAAATTAATTGTTATCTTTGCACCATGTTTTTCTGGAAAATCGATCCTTCTATACTGATTAAGGAAGAAGTTTATTTTTTTAATTTTCTTTAGATGAATCTTTTAAAAGAAAAAATGATGAAATATGATGCTCCGCAGCGTGCGAAGGCTGCCGGCATCTACCCCTACTTCCGGGCTATTGAGAGCGATCAGGATACAGAAGTGCTCATCAATGGCAAGAAAGTTCTCATGTTTGGCTCAAATGCCTACCTGGGGCTGACAAACCATCCTAAGGTTAAAGAAGCTGCCATTGCCGCCACCAGCAAGTATGGTACCGGAATGGCAGGATCCCGTTTTTTAAACGGCACACTCGATATACACCTCGAGCTGGAACGAAAGCTGGCCAACTTTATGAATAAGGATGAAGCCATTGTTTTTTCAACCGGTTTCAGTGTCAATGAAGGGGTGCTTGGATGCCTCACCGGGAGGGATGAATATATCATCTGGGATGAGCGGGATCATGCTTCCATTATTGAGGGAATTCGCACTTCTTTCTCTACCAAGTACAAGTTCCGGCACAACGACATGGATTCTCTGGAGAAACAGCTCAAACGCTGCGATCCGCGCAAGGTGAAGCTGATCATCGTCGATGGTGTCTTTAGCATGGAGGGTGATCTGGCGAACCTGCCGGAGATCGTGAAGCTGGCACGCAAGTACAACGCCAATATCATGGTCGACGAAGCTCACAGCCTGGGTGTCCTCGGCAAGAAATACAATGGTCGTGGAGTATGTGATCATTTTGGCTTACTCGACGAGGTGGATCTGGTGATGGGAACGTTCAGCAAATCGCTTGCTTCCATCGGTGGATTCGTTGCCGGCGACTATCAGGTGATCAACTACCTACGACACAATGCACGAACCAATATTTTCAGTGCCAGCATCACGCCGGCTGCTACAGCAGCTGCTTCAGCAGCACTTGATATCCTTAAATCGGAACCGGAAAGGGTGAAACATCTCTGGGAGCTGACCGACTATGCCATCAACCAGTTCCGGGAGAGAGGCTTTGAACTGGGGCCCACCTCTACACCCATCCTGCCACTTTATGTGAGGGACAACGACAAAACCTTCCTGATAACCAAAATGCTCTTCGAAGAGGGCATCTTTGTCAATCCGGTTGTACCCCCTGCAGTAGCACCCAATGATACGTTGATACGCTACTCGCTGATGGCTACGCATACATTCGAGCAGGTTGACCGATCCATTGAATGCATTACCGCTGTATTCAAGAAGATGGGTATACTCTAATATCCCGTTTTTTTTGTAGATTCATCCAAATAAATTGTTCCCTGCCCATGAGCGGGGAATACTTTTTTTTGTAGATTTGCGAAAAGATGCCTTGCCATGGAGAAGAAAGCGGATAAGTTACTGAAGTGGTTTGACCTCCGCAGTGAGATGGAGAGTTATGATGCTATTCACGAGAACATTGAGAGCGGGATTGTCTTCCGCGGTACCAACCTCTGGGTGCTGATGTTTGCTATCGTGGTTGCTTCTGTGGGCCTCAACATGAACTCAACAGCGGTCATCATTGGTGCCATGCTTATTTCACCGCTGATGGGTCCCATTAACGGAATGGGATATAGCTTGGCTACCTACGACTTTCAACTGTTTCGACGTTCCCTGAAGAATTTCACTTTTGCAGTGGGGGTGAGCCTTCTCACTTCCTCACTTTACTTTCTGCTCTCCCCGCTCAACGAAGCACACTCAGAGCTGCTTGCTCGCACAAGTCCCACCATCTATGATGTGATCATCGCTCTCTTTGGCGGTCTGGCCGGTATTGTGGCTATGAGCAGCCGCCTCAAGGGCAATGTGATCCCCGGTGTGGCAATCGCCACGGCTCTGATGCCCCCTATCTGCACGGCTGGTTACGGACTGGCAACGCTGCAATTCAACTTCTTCTTTGGTGCGCTGTTTCTCTTCACCATCAATACCGTTTTCATCGCTTTTGCTGCCCTCATCGTCTGTCAACTGCTGAAGTTTCCTATCCGCTCTATTGTCGATCCGGCAAGAAAGAAACATGTGAACCGTGTGATCTCCGCCGTTATACTTCTTACCCTGATTCCCAGTATTATTTTCGGTGTGAACCTGGTGAGAAACGAAGAGTTTGCACAACACGCCGAGAACTTTATCGCAGAGGTGACCCTCGTGGGAGGTAACTACCTTCAGAGCAGGCAAGTGTACCCGAATGCCCGCACGGTTGAGCTGCTTTACTCCGGTTACGGTTTGAACGACTCCATCAGGAGGGAGATTATTGAGAAGGCGCTTGTACACCGTCTCGATACCGCGAGGGTGGAGATCCGGCAGGGGTATGATGCCACCAAGGTGCAGGAAAACGTGCGGAAATACCAGTCAGAATCGGAACGTTTGTCCGCTCAGTTGGCGGCCACCACTTTTAACCTGCGGAAGATGGAGGGCAGGGTAGACAGCATCCGCAACATCCCCCTCTTTGGTGAAAGGATCCTGTCGGAGATCAAGCCGCTCTACCCTCAGATCGTCGGCTGCTCCTACGCCGAGACCTATCTCTTTTCCGCCGTGAACGACTCCACACTGCGCTCCGGGAAAGTGCCGGTAGTGATTTTCACTGTCCAGCGCAACGGGCTGCGTCTCATTGACAGGAACAAGATTGAGGAGTGGCTGAAGAGCAGGCTCAAGAATCCGCGTGTGAAGATGGTGATTGAGGAATCATAATGCGGGAGAGTGTCGGGTAAAAATAATAATTCCGTCTGGAAAGACAACTTTGCAGGAGAACTGTTTTTTTTGAAAAACTATTTTCTTGTTGAGGCTGTTATAATTAAGTATAACATTTAATTCATAAATTGCAGCGACATGAAAATAGAAACCTCCTACCTGGGCATCCCGCTCAGCAGCCCCGTCATCCTGGGTGCTTCAGATCTAACCACCGACTCCGATATGCTAAAAAAGGCAGAAGAACAGGGAGCAGGTGCTGTGGTTTATAAAACTCTCTTTGAGGAGCAGGTACAAATGGAGAACTTCCTCCACGACGAAAAAATGAGTCAGTATAACGATATACATGCGGAGATGATTACCCTTCATCCCGATGTGGATCATTCCGATATCGAATATTATCTGGTACAGCTTCGTAAAGTGAAAGAGAGCCTTTCCATTCCCGTAATTGCCAGTCTAAACTGCGTGAACGAGTCGAATTGGGTCAGGTATGCGAAAATGATTGAAGAAACTGGCGTGGATGCCATCGAACTGAATCTTTATCAGATACCCGTACGCTTCGACCTTGATGCTTCATTCATTGAGCAACGTCAGTTGGAGATTGTTGCAGCCATCAGGAACCGAGTTTCTATTCCTGTGAGCGTAAAGCTAAGTTCCGGCTATACAAACATCCTTCATTTTGCCAAGCGGCTCGATGAGACAGGTGTTGAAGGCCTGGTGCTGTTCAATGCTTTCTTTCAGCCCGACATTGATATCTGGCACGAGAAACACAAGAGGGCCTTCAATCTCTCCCACAAAGGTGACTATAAGGAGTCGCTCCGTTATGCAGGAATGCTCTATGGACGGATTAAAGCCGATATTTGCAGTAGTCGCGGTATTTACCATGGTGATGATGTGATTAAACTGCTTCTTACAGGCTCTTCCTGTGTACAAGTTGTCAGTACCGTTTACCGACATGGTATGGAACGCATCAGGGAGATTAACCGGGAAATTGCCGACTGGATGCAGCGCAAAGAATATGAGCAAATCGATCAGTTCAGGGGCAAACTTTCCGACATTTCACTCAACAAAAACGATACCCTGATTATTTACAAAAGAGCACAGTATATTGATACGCTGCTGCACTCCGACAGGTTGATAGAAGACCTGGAGTGGTGATTCGTAACAGAAGGATGACAATTATGCAACAAAAAAAAATCTATTTCATCGTGATGAGCGCACTTTTCGCTTTTATGCTACCTTCTTGTGCCTCCATTCCAAAGGGTGTGACCGCGGTTACTCCTTTTCACAAGGAAAAGTATCTCGGTAAATGGTACGAGATAGCACGGCTCGACTTTAAATATGAGCGTGGACTGAACAACACCACCGCACAGTACAGCCTGAACGACGATGGCACCATCCGAGTGGTGAACCGTGGTTATGCCTATGCCAAAGATGAATGGAACGAGGCGGTGGGTAAAGCCAAATTTGTGGGTGACGACAATGTGGCGAAGCTGAAGGTTTCCTTCTTCGGCCCCTTTTACTCTGGCTACAACGTGATCGCCCTCGATGAGGAGTACCGTTACGCACTGGTGGCGGGTAAGAACCTGAAGTATCTCTGGATTCTATCCCGTGACACCACCATCCCCGATGACGTGAAGGAGAACTACCTGCGCATCGCTGAGGAGATCGGTTACAATACCTCGGAGTTGATCTGGGTGGAACATGACCGTTAGAGGAATATCCCTTTTTGCATGTCTCCTGACAAAACCCATCACCCGACATGCCATTCTGCTGCATGTAAATTTACCCATCACTGACCCGGATATATTTGGAGAATATTTGGACTTTATTAGGACGATATTAGGAGAAGATACGGCGAATCTCAAGAGATAACCCGAGAAGAATGTGTCTGTCTCGTCCAGAAATAGGGTTATAGTAATTGTAAATTACAAGCAGGTGAATGAGAACAAAATTCAACAAGTCTCATTCTCGCTGACACGCAATAAATATTTCTTAAAGTCTAATTAAATCGCCTGCGATATAAATATTAGACCTATATTTGTATCGCAAACGATAAAATCACAAGCGAAATAAAAGAACAATGAAAGAAGGAAAATTTTACGGATTCAGTGCAAAGAGCCTGAAGGGGCAGGAGGTCTCAATGGATACCTACAAGGGTAAAACCGTGCTGGTGGTAAACACAGCGAGTAAGTGCGGGCTTACGCCACAGTACGAAGGGCTGGAAGCACTCTACAGAAAGTACAAGGACAAAGGGCTGGTGATCCTTGGTTTTCCCTGTAACCAGTTTGGCAACCAGGAGCCAGGCGATGAGCAGTCGATCTCGGAAGGATGTCTGATCAACTACGGAGTCAGTTTTCCGATGTTTTCCAAGGTGGATGTGAATGGCGAGGGTGCCCATCCGCTCTTCAAGTTCCTGAAAAAAGAGCTGGGCGGTTTTTTGGGTGGTAAGATCAAGTGGAATTTCACCAAATTTCTGGTCGATAGCAACGGCAAGCCGGTGAAGCGCTTTTCTCCTATTACCAAGCCGGAGGAAATTGACAATTACCTGGTAAAAAAGATGAATTTTTAATCTCTCTTCCCAAAGTGGACAGGAAAAAAGAAAAATAGCTATGCAATATGAACAGCTGAAACTGGAGAACCAGATCTGTTTCCCGGTCTATGCAGCATCAAGGCTGATCACCCGAGCGTATCAACCGCACCTGGAGAAGCTGGGGATTACATATCCCCAGTACCTGGTGCTGATGGTGCTCTGGGAGGAAGATCGTATCACGGTGAACGATATCGCCACAAAGCTGATACTGAACACCAACACGGTGACACCGTTGCTTAAGCGGATGGAGGTGATGGGGATCATCAACCGCCAACGCTCGCTAGACGATGAACGCAAGGTGTTGATTAACCTTACCGATAAAGGTTGCAGGATGCGGGAGCAGGCTGCAGCCATCCCCCTGCAGCTGGTGGAAGAACTACAGCAGTCCGGCATCACGGAGGAGGAGCTCTTCGGACTCAAGCGCAGCCTGGAGAAGCTGATCAATCAGCTCCGCGGCCGGGAATAAACGACTCTTGGATGTTTCTGAGTGAGGAGCGGTAATCTCGGCAGCCAAAAAAAATTTGAACAATTTCGCTGTTGAATTGTCTTATTATTAAGGATAAACGCAAATTCTGCGGAAATTACACCTGGTTTACGCGGGTATTTTTGTTTTTTATGTTACATACAATCATCTTTGATGAACACAACAAACCTGATGAACAGGAAAAACAGCAGCTGGTTGACTTTCTGCATGACCAGCTGGAGCAGTATGGAGATCCCAAGCAACAAATAAGGAGAGCAATCGATTACGCCCTGAGGGAGTTTGATTCCTACGGTGGCTTTGTCATGATACTGAAGCAGGAACAGAAAACCCGGGCTGCGGTGGTAATCAACCGCACCGGCATGGATGGCTATATCCCGGAGAACATACTGGTGTACATTGCGGTGGATCGTAACAGTCGTGGTGAAGGACTTGGCAGGGAGCTGATGACACAGGCCATCGCACATGCCACAGGGGATATCGCGCTCCATGTTGAGGCGAACAATCCGGCAAAGATACTTTACGAGAAACTTGGATTTACCAATCCTTATCTGGAGATGCGGTTAAAGAAATAATTATGGCAGAATTGATTATATACACGGAGAAGATAAAAAGCAACATCCGGTATTTAAGCGATTATTTTAAACGGTGCAATATCCTCTGGAGCCTGATTACCAAGGTGTTTTCGGGCGACAAGAAGTTTATGGAAATGATATTGTGCGACGATGTTATAGATCATATCAACTCGGTGGGCGATTCACACTTATATAGTCTGAAGAACCTGAAAGCGTTGAAACCTGATATGCGCACAATCTATATCAGACCTCCGGTAGAGATATTTGCAGAGGATGTAATTAGATATGCCGATATCTCTCTCAATACATCATACAGAACCATCAAGACGTTGAATGCCGCTGCAAAAAAAGCGGGTAAGATACATCAGGTGATCATCATGATTGAGCTGGGTGAAATGCGTGAGGGGGTGAACCGGCAGGATGTACTGGCTTTTTACCAAAAGGTAATGGATCTCTCACATATCGATGTGATTGGCATCGGATCCAACCTGGGATGCATGTACGGAATAGAACCTACGTACGAGAAGCTGTTGGAGCTGTCAAAATTCAAAGAACTGATCCATGAGAAATTCAATAAGACATTAAAATTAGTCTCTGGAGGATCATCCATTACACTTCCTTTGATAGAGCAGGGGAAATTACCCGAAGATATCAATCATTTTAGAATAGGGGAGGCTGCATTCTTTGGGGTGAGTCCTTTGTACAACGAGCGGTTTAAGGAGCTGCATACCGGTACTTTCGAATTTGAAGCCAATATCATTGAGTTGAAAGAGAAGAAAATCATACCCGAAGGAGTGCTCACCGATGCCAATATCGGACATACTGCCGATTTTGATGTATCGAATATGGATGAGACGACGGTAAAAGGAATTCTCGACTTTGGCATGCTCGATGTGGACTATGAGAATATTGTTGCCTTAGATAAAGATATCAGTTTTGTGGGGATCACTTCCGATATGATGGTGGTGGATTTAGGTTCCAACAAAAACAATGAAGGGATGAACAAATACAAGATAGGAGACCGAATCCGCTTTAAACCCAATTATATGGCCGTGGCTCGTCTGTTTAATTCCAAATTCATAGACAAACGTTTTGTCTGAATTTGAATAAGTGACAAGGAAAACACACATTTGCACAAATCACCCTGGTTTTAGTCTGGGTGATTATTGTGGGTTATTGGGAAAAACAAGACAAGTTTATTGCTAGCAGGGAGAAGTATAATTACAGGGTCTTGTTCTGACTCCGTGATTTTCACCCGTTATTCTCTTTGCCGATTCTTCCCAGGTGGGTGTTGCCGAAGCTGTCATCATATTTCAACCCGTAACCCAGTACCCTGTCGAGCGAGCTGTGTGCGAAGAGGATGATGGCTGCCAGCTGCCAGTAGACACCACCCAGGGTAAGCCCGTAGAGGGCGACGACCGTTGCCACGAAACGGTGATGAACCAGGTTGTAGGTGATTGCTCCCAGTCTGGGATTGACGGCATAGCCGATCATTCCGATATCGGGGGCGAACAGCAACAGCGGGAACCACCACCAGGCCAGCTCCAGCCGGGTGAAGAAGAAGAGACTCAAAAGAAATATACCCAGTTCTTCAGTTTTTAACGATGTTTTCATATGGATGCGAATTGATTGATTTTTTCTTTCCCGGCCACGTGTCGCTTCAACCCTATGATCACGATGGCGTTGATCAGTAGCAACGCGGCAATTAGCGCGAACACCATCGATCCCATGCTCCCGTAGAGCGATCTTCCTATGAACATCAGGCTGCTGGCTACAGCTAGCACACCGTAGTATATTCCCTGGAAGAGGCCTTTGTACTTCACGGGAGAGCTTCTGTAAACGGTATAGAGGAAAATAGGTGCAAGCAGTGACTCTGCAACGAGCAGTAAGGAGTAGGCTGGATAAATGATGAATTTTTCTCCGATGAACTCCTTCAACGGCGTGAAGCCGACAAAGGCCAGATAACCGACGATGGCGAATGCCAAACCGAGAAGCATTAGCTGAAAGATCCTGCTCCAGTGCATCGATTTAGTGCGCATGACCCATCCAAAAAACAGGAGCATGAGGAGCGGTAGGAGATGCCTTTCCATCGGAGTTAGCATGGAGGACAACTCCGAGCTCCACCCCGTAAAATCTTTTAGAGCCAATACCAGTGTGCTATATCTGATTTCCAATGAAAAATTTATCATCAGTGCCGTGATCAGAACAGACAAAAGAATGACCCTGTGTTGTTTTTTCATGGAAACGGAGGGCTGGTTGGCTTGTTGTGCTGCTTCCGGTTCGGGTAGGCGGTACGTGCGGGTGAACTGCATGAAAAGAAGCAATGCTACCAGACCGCAGGCAGCGGCCAGCAGGAATATGGAAGTGGAGCCCCATCGTGCTTTCAGAAAACTTGTGCTCAAGAGTGCCAGTAACCCTCCCAGTTCGACCACGAAAGTATAGAGGATAAATCCGGAGAGTCCGCGTATCTCGTTGTCTTTCTCCTTGTAGAGGTTACCCAGCAGCACCACCAAATTGGGTAGTGTAAGTCCGACGCCCGCACCCATCAGCACGAATGCGGTGATCACTAGGAATCTTACTTCCGACAGGAAGGGAACCACCAGGTACATGGCAGTCAGGAGTACAAATCCGGTAATCACAACTTTGTTTCGGTTGCGCTTATCACCCAGTAGTCCTGCAAAAAAAGTGGTGACTATCAACGTACCCATGAAAAAGCTGTAATAGAGACCGATATTTTTCACCCCGGGTTGCACTTGGTACATTAGAAAGCTCTGCAGGATTGATAACACCAGGTAGAAGGCCATTCTTTCAAATAACCTTGCCAAGAGCAATAAACCAATGCTCCTTTGCGCTGTTTTGTTCAGTCTGTTTTTCATTGCTTTTTATTTTTCTACCGATGCACGGAGATCCTTGTTGAAATACTGCTGCGCTGTTCCCGGCAGTGAGGCTACCTGCAGCTTGAATTCAGCTTTAGAGAATCATCAGCGACTCCATGAAGTTGCGCAGGTCGAAAGTTACCTCCATCAGACTCTTTCCGCCGGTGAGCTCCCTTATTTCCCTGTCTGCCGACATGGGATCGGTCCGTCCACTGCCCATCCGGTCCATTACCGAGTACACTTTTTCCCAATACTCCTTGTGCTTCTGCCAGGCCTCGTGTGAAGCAGTACCGCTCTGTGGTTTCTTGCTCTCCAGCAGAGGGTTCATCTTGGTGCGATAATCCTTGGCCGTGCCACGTGCGATCTCCACGTACTTCTCCACCCGCTGGAACTCAGCCTCTCCTCTCAGGTGGGTGGCTTTGAAGTAGGTCACATCGGCTGTCTGACCTGCCCATGCCTTGTTGGCGTGCAGGATGCCATTCTTCTGCAGCACGCTAAGGTCGCGGTAGGCATCGCCCAGCTTTGCATGGGTGACGTTCTCCCACGAATGGGTGGGACTCTGTCCTGTTTCGGCACGATAGGCTCGCTCCCACGCCTCCTGTGCCTCTGCATGCCATGCCACCACGGAGGTGGGTTCGCCGTTCTTCATCGGTGAGACGGGTCTGCCGTCGGCTCCGATCTTCGCTTTGATGCCGATATCGTAGTCCATGTTGACTGTTTTGGTGCCCAGCAGGTCCTCTGCCTGCACCATTTCTCCCCGGGCTTGCTTTTCACGTGCCCGCTGCAGTTCCGCCGGATCGGGCCGATTGCGAATGGGCTCAAGCTCCTCCCTGCTCCAGCCGGCGGCAGCCATCTCCTCCTGAAACCGATTCTCCACCTTCTGGTGCACACGGTCCATGGAGTTGCTGTAACGTTTGATCATCTCCAGGTTGGAGGGGTCCTTCTGTAGGGTCTTCATGATCATCTTGGCCTGTGGGGAACTGTGTATCTTTGCAGAACGGTTGTCCAGCTCGGCAAGGATCTGCCGGATATCCTGCACGGGAGCACCCGCTTTGCGGGCCTGCTCCAGCTTCTCAAAAGTCGTCCGGTATGAGTTCACCTTGATGCGACCATCCGATATCTGCTCCCTGTATACCGCTATCTCTTCGGCAGTGAGTGGCCTGTTGAAGTCATCGATATCTTTCGCAGCAGTTACTTTTTTACGGGGAGAAACGTCTGCATCGCCCTGAGTCGCTTTGGGTGCGTTGGGACCGTCAAGGGTGGTCAGCTCGCCATTTGGGCGGGCAAATTTAGTAGAGATCTTGCCGGCACCATAAGCAATTGCTTGATCTCTGATGAATCCTATTGACGCCTCCCAGGCTGCACCCTGTAACCCTTCGGTGATGCCACCTCCCTTGTTCACTGCCTCTTCAAAACCCTTGAAGCCGTCCACTGCTATGCCGGTGGCGGTATTGTAAGCTCCAGCCACGTTGAGGAATGCACCACGTGGTCCCCCCTCGATGTAGCCGGTGACACCCTGATAGATGTTGTTCACATACTGCCCGCCGAAGAGGGAGAGACCCGTCATGGAGTAGTCGGCGGCTGTCTTCACCACCTCGGCTGTCTGCAGTCCCACGTTGGCCCATTCGGCCCGGTTCAGCTGCTTTTCGCCGGCGACAGTTTCATCTTCCATCATGGTGCGGTAGTAACCGCGTGCCACATCGCTGGCCTCCTCTACGATCGATTGCACTTTTGCCTCATCCATGTCGCTCACCATCTCACCCCTGTATCGGGTATTGATGATGTTGCGCACTTGTTCTGCCTCCTTCTCCGGCAGTTTGTCGGCCATGTCATATGCCTTGCGGATGCTGCGACTCATGTTCTCCAATCGCCGCTGGTTGTCGGCGATGTGCTGGATGAAGCTGGTGCGGGCATACTCATCCCAGGGAGAGCGGTTGTGTACGATCTCTCCAGTCTCTATGGTGGCGATACGGTCTTTCTCAGCCTGGATGTCTGCTTGTGCTCCCAGAATACGCAGCTTCAGGGCATCACGTCGCTGTGGGTCTTTCTCCCGCGATAGCTCGTCCCGATCCTTGACCATGTTCTTCTCGATCACGGCCAGGTTGTTCTGGTGGAACTGGATGGTTTCAAGGTCGAGTTGTTTTCTTTCTGCAGCTGTTTTGTCCTCCTCCGGATGGAGACCTTGCAGAGCCGGCTCAGTAGAGGCGGATTCAACTTGTGGACGTGCGGGTGTTTCGGGTGTTGGGGCAGCTCCCTCCATCTCTGCATGGAAAGCCAGCAGCATCTCTGCCGGGAGGAAGACCGATTTGGGATCATGGTCATACTCCTCCCATCGCTCTTCCTCACTCCAGGCCACTGCCGTGCTGTAGAACGCTTCAGCAAGCCTGTTCTTTTGCTGTTCCGTGTTGAGCTGCTGCAGCCACATCTTCCAGTTTGTTTCCGATTCTTTCTGTATCAGCTCAGCGTAGCGTTCCTCCGAGATCTCATCGAAGAGGGGTATCTCCGGATAATCGAACTTGCGATAACGGCTGATGATCTTTCCATTGCCGCCCTCACGCTTGACATTGTCGGGATTGACCAGCTCCATGCGGACAAAGGAGGCAGCAGGACCGTCGGAGACATTGGCTTCACCCACGATTTGCCAGTTACCCCCTTCTTCTGCCTGTACGTTGCAGTCAATACAAAGCTTGAGGGAGTATAGGTGCGAGCCGACCGAATAGACGTAGAAGTATTCTGGGGTATAGACATCGCCCAGTCCTGCATCCTTCAGGGAAGAGTCGTAAGTCATGCCGATCCAGCAACCCTCGGTCGTAAACTTTTGCAACAGCGACTGCAGGTAATCCTTCTCTTTCCTGTAGCGTCCTTGTCGCTCGGCCATCAGCGAAAGACCGTCGGGGGGATTACCCAGTTCGTTCAGTTCCTTGACGATCTGTTCCAGCCGTTTTTGGCGTGATACCAGCAGTGTTCTGTAGCGCGAAGCCAGGTCGCGGTAGGCAAGTACTCCTTGCGGGTCTTCGAACTCTGCCGCGTAGCCGGCATTTGTCACCGCTTCCTCCAGCAGCTGAGCAGTCTGGGTGATCGCGCTGCGGTAGACGAGGAATTCACCCAGGAGGGGGTTGAACTTGTTCAGGTAATCGACCGCCTCGCTGAAGGGTGTCTGCCGCAGCGGTGCCCAGTATTTGAGGAAGTCCTCCTCCTCTTCGCTAGTCATGGGGCCGTAGACCAGCCGCATGCCCTCCATTGCTGCAGCCACCGCGCCATCCCATTGTGCCTGGGTAATCTCACGGATATCGAGGAATGGAATTGGTTTAGCCGGAGGGATGGTTTCACCCTCTACCTCCAGTTCAGCCATGGCTCCAGCTGGTGTCGTAGCCCTTTTCCTGTCGCGCGACTCGACACGGAGTGGTTTCTCCTTACCGGCAATCGACAGGCCGGCGAGAAACTCAATGGCCTCCTCTCGCAACTCCTTCTTCTTGTCGATCTTGTCGAAAACATAGACCTGATACATCTTCTTGTCCACCACAGGGGTGAGGATAAAGCCGCGGTGGTCGAATGCAGGTGCCACATACGAAAGCATCCAGCAATTCTCCTGTCCCAGTGTATAATATTTGCTGGGTTGTTCCACATGGTCCACATAATCCTTCTTGTCATTCTGGATCTCGGTGAGTGATTCGTGGTATGTCTTTAGAAAAAATTTCCCGGGTACCAGTGTTGATTTAAGGCGGATACGCACGACATACTCGCGACGTCCGCCCGGCTCATAAGTGAATGTGAGGAAATCTTTGTTTGTGCCCTCCTCGCTGAAAGCCCAGTCGGGGGGTAAATGGTATTCAAATTTGTCGTAGGTGTAGGTCTGCTCTGTTGATAATCCGGTCTGCTGTGCATACAGAGTGATGCCGACGGTTGCTGTCAGGGTGAGCATCAATAAGAATAATCTCTTCATGGCATAACATACTTTGGGGTGAATATGTTGCAATGATAATCAAAAAAACAGAAGATTAAAAGCATTTTGCTTTCAATCTTCTGTTAATGTGATCAGGAAGAACCTGTTCTCTTGTTTGCTTACTCTCCCTCCTTGAAAAAATGAGTGAGATGTTCAAGGAAAGATGAATTATTCTTCCGACAAGAAATCGGCGATGCCTTGCTGTGTGGCAGAAAGCCCTTTATCCCCTTTGTGCCAATCGGCAGGACATACCTCGCCATGCTCTTCGGTAAACTGCAGTGCATCAATCACACGCAGCGCTTCCTCCACGCTTCTTCCCAATGGCATGTCGTTTACCACCTGGTGGCGAACAATACCCTCCTTGTCGATCAGAAACAAACCGCGGTATGCTTCGGGAGAACCTTGAAAAACGGGATTACCCGAATCATTGACTTTGTAATCACCGGCCAACACATCGTATGCCATGGAGATGGTCAGTGTATGATCGGCCACGATGGGGTAGGTAACTCCCTGGATTCCTCCTTCATTTTTAGGAGTTTGTAACCACTTCCAGTGAGATACGGCAGAGTCGGTAGAAGCGGCCACCACCACTGTATCTCTCTCTTCAAACTGCTTCAGCTTCTGCTGAAAGGCATGCAGTTCCGTAGGGCAGACAAAGGTGAAGTCTGCAGGATAAAAGAAGAATACCACATATTTTTTTCCCAGATAATCATCGAGTGAAAAATTATCTACTATTTCATTGCCGTTCACAACGGCGGGAGCCCAAAAAGAAGGTGCTCTTTTTCCAACTAGTACTGACATAATATGCAAATGTTTAATATAAAACTTAATATGATCTCAAAGATAATTGTTTTGAAAATGGAAAGGGAACGATAAGCTATACAATGATATATAGAAATATTTTATCGCTTGCCCCGCATGGACAGTCGTGGAGGGGTATACTCCTCAAAATAATAAAATTAACATTCCTTTCAGCGCATTATCGGTAAAAAATACCTACTTTTGCATGCAATAAAAAATAAAGGAGTTCATTTATGTCATTTATTGCAGATAAAATCATCATGGAGGGGTTGACATTCGACGACCTTCTGTTAGTTCCGGCTTATTCTCAGGTTCTTCCACGGAACGTAGATCTCACCACCCAGTTTTCCAGAAACATAACGCTCAATATTCCCATGGTTTCGGCAGCCATGGATACTGTTACCGAGACAACAATGGCCATTGCCATAGCTCGGGAGGGAGGCATAGGCGTGATTCACAAGAATATGAGTATTGAAGAACAGGCCAGGCAGGTACGTGCAGTGAAACGTGCCGAAAACGGCATGATCCTCAATCCCATCAGCATCACACCCGATAAAACCGTAGCCGTGGCCCTGGCCATGATGGCGGAGTTCAAAATCGGGGGTATACCGGTTGTCGGGGAAGACAATACGTTGGTCGGTATTGTGACCAATCGTGATCTCCGCTTTGAGAAGTCGATGGATAAGCGCATTGGAGAGGTAATGACGAAGGATAATCTGGTGACAACCCGTCAGTCGGCCAACCTGGAAGATGCGGCCGAGATACTGCAGCAGTACAAGATTGAGAAACTGCCAGTGGTTGATTCCGACTATAAGTTGGTGGGGTTAATCACCTACAAAGATATTACGAAGGCAAAAGATAAGCCCTTCGCCTGCAAGGATGAACAGGGCCGTCTGCGCGTGGCCGCCGGCATCGGTGTTACACACGATTCTATTGAACGGGCTACTGCCCTGATAGATGCCGGTGTAGATGCCATCGTCATTGATACGGCACATGGACACTCGAAGGGTGTGGCGGACATGTTAAAACTAGTAAAGAAAACATTTCCCTCCATTGACGTGGTCGTTGGCAACGTTGCTACTGGTGATGCTGCTCGCTTTCTGGCCGATGCGGGTGCCGATGCCGTGAAGGTGGGAATTGGTCCCGGTTCCATATGCACAACGCGCATCATTGCAGGAGTGGGTGTGCCGCAGTTGTCTGCCATATATGACGTGGCCAATGCATTGAAAGGTACAGATGTACCTTTGATTGCCGATGGTGGCCTCCGTTACTCCGGTGATATTGTGAAAGCTTTGGCTGCAGGTGGTTCATCGGTGATGATGGGATCCTTGCTTGCCGGTACAGAAGAGTCTCCGGGAGAAACCATCATTTTCAATGGGCGCAAATTCAAATCTTACCGGGGTATGGGCTCTCTTTCGGCTATGCAACAGGGGTCTAAAGACCGTTATTTCCAGGATGTGGAAGATGACATCAAAAAACTGGTACCGGAAGGTATTGAAGCACGGGTGCCTTTTAAAGGTACACTCCAGGAAGTTGTTTACCAGATGGTGGGCGGTTTGCGCGCCGGAATGGGTTATTGTGGCGCCGAGAACATCGAAAAGCTGCACGACGCCAAGTTCACCCGGATCACTTCAGCCGGATATACCGAGAGTCATCCGCATGGTGTAATGATTACCCGCGAAGCCCCCAACTACAGCAAAGGGAGTGAGTAGTTCGTTCCCATCCGTATTGAATAGAATAGGCAACTGGCATCACCTGATGATGCCAGTTGTTTTTTTTTATTGTTATTTGATGCTCGAAAATGAAAAATTGTTGCCTGTTCGCTGCAACGTTTTCATACGTTCGAACGTCATACAGATAAACAGGGAATGTTATGTCGGAACATCGTTTGATACTTGCTTGCAAGCAGGGTAAATTGTGGGCGAGAAAGGAAGTGTATGATCAATACGCTCCCGCGATGATGGCGCTATGCAGGCGTTACGTTTCCGATGCCGAAGATGCGAAAGATGTGCTCCAGGAGGGGTTTCTGAAGGTTTATACCGAAATAGGCCAATATGCGGGAAAAGGATCCTTTGGCGGATGGATAAGGAAGATCTTTGTCAATGCGTCACTCGATTACATACGTAAAAGAAACCGGTTGAAGGAAAGAGAACTTTTGATTGATGTGGAGATTGGCGGTTATGACGATACGCCCTATCTAAAAGATGTCACTGCAGAGGAGTTGATGCAGTGTATCGGCGAACTGCCTGATACCTTGCGAACAATTTTTAATTTGTATGCGGTAGAGGGTTATAGCCATCGGGAGATTGCCACAATGCTGCAGATGCCGGAGAGTACTTCGCGATCCTTCTTCTTCAGGGCAAGGCAGTTGTTGCAAAAGAAAGTTATTCAATTGTGTGATGATACACAAATAATGAGATGCCAAAATGCAAACAGGTAATAAAGACGATATAGAGAAACCGGATATGTTTTCCCTGGAAGTGGGGAAGAAGCTGCGGGAACACCGTATGGCCGTCGATCCCGAGATATGGGAAAGCCTGGAGGGCAAACTTTCTTCTCGCAGCAAACGATTTCCGGCATATTGGGGATGGTCGGCTGCCGGCGTGGCAGTTCTGCTACTGGGGTTGCTCTTCTTTCTGAATCCATGGGCAAATGAAACTGACATCGAAGTGGCGCAGGCAATTCCCGAAAACAGGGAGAAGGCACAACTGCAAGCTGACATACATGCCGATGAGCCTTACACCCCACAAAAAGAGGCGACATCGACGCCGCAATTGTTTGCACACAAAACGTCACCTCAAAAACGGGAAATGAAGGGAACTGGAACGGTAGGATTCCATAAGGATTCATCCAATATGGGAAAAGCAGCCGATGCAGAACAACTTCTCCAAACATCAACACCCGAAGATATTGCCACACCAGCTGTAGAGATGGAGCCGGATGAACTGAACGCAAAGACCGAATCCGCGATTACAGAGATGGATGAGGATCCTGCAGCATTGTTATCGGCAGATGATAATTCCACTCCTCCTGTTCAGACACAAGATAAGCAACAACATGCATTCCTGTTGGCTATGGGTAGCGGCAATGGCCTTCCGGATATTACTTTTGGAGAATATGGCGGAAGTGAGTCATATTATTACGATAACCCTGTTCCGGGTGGGGGATTCTCCAGTGATGCTGAACCCGGAAGTGGTGAAGCTTACAACCTGTTGACACCTGGTGATTATACCGAAATCGTGCACCATCTTCCGGTTACGATCAGTTTGACAGCCGACTTTCCCGTCGGAAAAAATGTAAGTCTGGAAACCGGATTATCCTATACGTATCTTTTTTCCAGTTTCAAGCGGAATGATCAGCTGGTCTATCGGGGCACGCTGCAGCAGCATTATGTCGGGATACCTGTAAACCTGAGATATCAGATATGGCAAAACGACTCCTGGAATCTCTATCTATTGGGTGGTGCTACCGTAGAAAAAGGAATCCGCTCCATTTACAAACAGGAGATTGAGCGTCAGGGCGATGTAGTGCACCACACCCATGTATATAACCGCATTGCTGGTCTTCAGTTCTCAGCCCAGGGAGGAGCCGGATTCAGCTACCGGTTGCAAAATAACCTGCATCTGTTTGGTGAGCCGCGATTGCTCTATTATTTCAGAAATAACCAGCCCATGAGCGCTCGCACGGAGAACCCGCTGATATTCGGCCTGAATGTGGGGGTCAGAATGCAATTCAAATAACTAATCTATATGGCTATGCAAAAGTTGACTTATTTGTTTCTTGTTACCGGATTGTTACTCTTTGCCGGATGTAAGGATTATGTGGATGAATATGTTACCTATACGATCAACGAGCCGATTTTTATGTCTGCAAGCGAGTTCCGAAGCGCAGTAGCCGTTGAGGAGCCTCAACCCATTGAAGTACAGGGCAAGATTGTGTTTTTTAACGGTTATCTCTACGTTTCTCAGCCTGAGGAGGGCATTCACGTAATCGACAACCGGGATCCGTCGAATCCTCGCAATGTGGCATTTATCGAATTGTTGGGAAATGCCGATATGCAGGTGCGCAACAACATCCTTTATGCCGATTCGTATGTCGATCTGGTTTGGTTCGATATCAGTGATCCTGCCAAACCTGTGTACAAAGGGCGGAAGGAAGAGATTTTCCCTCAGGCTTTCCCGTTGACGGAGAATGGATTCAGCATCGATTACGAAAAATCGATGGACAGGACAAATGGTATTGTGATTGGCTGGAAAACGGTGGAGAAAAAAGAATTGGTGCGCCATTATAAACCGCGCTGGTGGGGCTGGGGCGGTCTGCAAAACGATGGTGCATTCTATACTTCTGCTGGTGAAGGGGCCGGCGCAGGGGTCGGGATTGCCGGCTCCATGTCGCGTTTTGCCATCTATAAAGACAATCTCTATACGGTAATGAACAACATGCTTGGCATCTTCGACCTCACCGGTGAGTCCCCGGTGAAAGCGGGAGATGACTTCTATATTGGCTTCAATGTAGAAACTATTTTTAGTTACAAGCAGTGTATGTTTATGGGAACGCCCACGGGTATGATTATTTACTCCATGGAAGATCCTTTAAAACCGGAGCGTCAGTCGATGATCAGTCACGTGTTTGGATGTGATCCGGTAGTGGTGGAAGACGACATTGCTTATGTGACGGTTCGCTCGGGGACATTCTGCGGGCAAGATGCCAACGAGCTGATCATTGTGGATGTGAGCGATGTGAAAAAGCCCAAACATATGGTCACTTACAACATGAAAAGTCCGAAAGGGCTGGGTATAGATGGGGAGACGTTGTTTGTCTGTGACGATGGGTTACGCGTCTTTAACACCAAAGACCCGCTCACCATTATGCATCCGGATAACATCCTTGCTCATTTCAAAGATATGGACGGCCTCGATGTGATCCCTTTCAACAACGTGCTGATGATGATAGCCTCCGACGGGATATATCAATATGATTATAGCGATCTTCAGCATATCAAACAATTGAGTCGTTTGCCGATCGGTAAATAAAACTTCCCTGTTTACTCAATTGTCCGCTGTCGCCGGAAAAATTCGGCGACAGCTTTATTTTGTCTGTGACGGAATTCATGCACCCGTTTTTATTTTTCGGTACCTTTCTGCATGGGTACAAAAATAAAGTCGCCATGCTCCGACTCGCTGAACTTCTCTTCACCCAGTCGTTTGATCAGGGTCATCTTCTGCCCCATCCTTCCTCCCAGGGGGAGCACCATCCACCCTCCTACACGCAGTTGCTTTAATAACTTCTCCGGGACTACATCGGGAGCCGCTGTCAGCAGGATCTTATCAAAAGGAGCTTCTTCCGGCAATCCTTCGTAACCGTCTCCAAAAAAGAGATGGGGGTAGTAACCCAGTCTGTGGAGCGTCGCTTTTGCGGAGAGATGCAACGCTTCATATCGTTCAATACTGTACACAACAGCACCCATCTCGCAGAGGATGGCAGCCTGATAGCCGCTCCCGGTACCTATCTCCAGAACTTTTTCCCCTGGCTTCAATCCCAACAGTTCACTCTGATAGGCTACTGTATAGGGCTGGGATATGGTCTGACCCTTTTCAATTGGCAGCGGCTTATCCAGGTAGGCATACTCCCGCAAGCTCGCATCAATAAATTCCTCCCGCGCAACAGAGGCTATGGCAGCCAGTACCCTCTTGTCACGGATCCCTTTACGTTCCAGTTCACGGGCAAGCTTTTCGGCTTGGGGATGATTCTGCGGGGCATTGTCACTCATTTGGGTTTCTTTTTGTCGGTTCACTGTTTGTGAGGTGCAGGTAGCAGTCAGACAGCAGTACAGGGTCACAAAGAACAGGAACAGGATTTTACTTCTACTTGTTCTCATCGTTGCGATTCATTGATTTATCGGACAAACATAACTAAAAAAGAGGAAATTGAATGCATAATCAGCTAAAAATCAATATACCGAACAACTTTACTTGAGAAGAAATGGCATGAAATGTTGGCGTGAACAGAAATATTTGCGTACTTTCGTTGTGTCATTCATTGCAATACATCTGACTGAATCTGACACTTGTCAATACTAATTTAAAAAATGCCGGTACTTCAAAGAGTGAAACATATGAAAAAGTTAGGTGCAATCTCAATTCTTTTCTTTATTCATCAGCTGATCTTTTTGACAGCATGTACTCCGGAATCAAATGATACGATTTCATTTGATAAAGATATCATTGACAAACACAGCCAATTATTTCCCCTATCAATGATACCTTCAGCGGTTGAAATGGTATTAAAGCTGAATCATAAAGTTCCCGTTGATTATTATGATAATCAGAAGATGTGGAGGAATAATAGAGATGGGAGTTTTCTCAATTACGACAGTGTCTCTGTAAATGGACTTCGATTCTATCAGAAATTTAATTTGAATCGTGGAGAAAACTTCCCAATCGATCAATTATTCACGACAATTGACCAGGAATTATCCGAAAAGCGTTTTGTGCTGATTTCTCTGAATACGAATAGATCCTGGGGGGTGTATGTTATTTATGGCAAAACGGAGAACGGCGATTATGCTGCGTTTACAAAAGCGGGTAAGAAAACATTGATGGAAAGTAGCGTGAAAGAGATTGTCAGGCAGATGAAAGGAACTGATATAATGATTTACAGCGATTGAAATAAAAATTGTGTATTTCGCCAAATTTAAAACATAGGAGAGAGTATGCGAAAAGTTACTTTTGTTATTATCTTATGGATCTTTTCAATAGTACATTTTATGGCCCAGCACAACGATATTCAGCAGATAATTGAGGCGGTACAGTTAAAATATGCACCGGACAGACGTGTGGAACTGTTCCAGGTTGAGGCGTCGCAACAAAAAGATACCCTGGTATTAAAAGGTGAGACCACCAGCAGGCCAGCGTACGAGGAGATCCTCTCACTCGCCCGAAAGGTATCGGCAGTGGTGAAAGATCACATTCGTCTGCTGCCGGACGAGAAGCTGGGTGAAGAGGTGTGGGGAGTGATCTACAACTCTGTAGGTACCCTCCGTGCTGAGCCCCGCTACGGTGCCGAGCTGGTGTCGCAGGCACTGCTCGGGATGCCGGTACGGATCCTGGAGCAGAAAGGTGGCTGGCGCATGGTGCAGACCCCCGACCGATATATCGGCTGGATGAACGGATCGGTGGTACCCATGACGGATACACAACGTCAGCAGTACCTGAAGCTGCCGAAGGTGATCGTCACTTCCCTGCATGCCCGCTCTTTTGTCGATACCGGCAAGGAAGCGCTACCCGTCACCGACCTGGTGGCAGGAGATATGCTGGTGGTGAAATCGGCAAAACGAGGGTTTTATCAGGTGCAATACCCCGACGGACGGGAGGCATTTGTGAAAAAAAAAGATGTGATGACTGTGTCGGACTGGCTGAAAAAGAACCGGCTGACCGGGGAAAGCATTGTGAATACTGCAAAACAGCTGCTGGGTGTGCCCTACCTCTGGGGAGGCACCTCCACCAAGGGGATGGATTGCAGCGGTTTCACGAAACAGGTCTATTGGATGCACGGCATGGTCCTTGCCCGCGATGCTTCGCAACAGGTACGCTATGGCAGGCTGATCGACGAGACCGGTGACTTCAGTGACGCCCTGCCGGGGGACCTGGTGTTCTTCGGGACGAAAGCAACCCCGGAGAACCTGAAGGAACGGGTGGTGCATGTGGGTATTTATATCGGTGAGCGGCGATTTATCCATGCATCGGATTATATCCGCATCAACAGCTTCGATCCTTCCGACCCGCTGTACGACGAATTCAATACCCGTCGTTATCTCCGTACCAAGCGAGTTATTGGCGAGGTAAACAGCGAAGGAATTGAGGAGATTTTTGAGAACAGTTTCTATCATCTTACCGGCAATAAAAAATGAAACAAGATCGTCGCCAGTTTCTGAAAAAATCAGTCGTTGCAGCTGCCGCATTGACAGCTCCCTCACTTATTATGCAAGCGGCGTCTCATCAAACAACAAGATCATCATCCAAAATGAAATTAACCTGGACTCCATACGATTTACAGTTAAGACATACCTTCACCATATCCGGCTTCTCCCGGAAAACCACGCCTGTAGTGCTCACCCGGTTGGAATACGACGGTCTTACCGGTTACGGAGAAGCCTCACTGCCGCCCTATCTGGGCGAAACGCAGGCTTCGGTGATTGAATTCCTGAAAAAGGTGGACCTGTCAGGATTCTCAGATCCCACACATCTGGAGGAGATTTTAATGTATGTAGATTCTATTGCTCCTGCCAATACCGCGGCCAAGGCTTCTATCGATATAGCCCTGCATGATCTGGCAGGGAAGATCATGGGTACCCCCTGGCACAAGATCTTTGGACTGGACAAGCGGCATGTGCCCGATACCACTTTCACCATCGGAATCGACAGCGATGAGATGGTCCGCGAAAAAACGCGTGAGGCGATGGGCCGTTTTCATATCCTCAAAGTGAAGGTAGGAGGTCTCGACGACAAACGGATGATTGAAGCCATTCGCTCGGTTACTGATCTGCCGTTGGCAGTAGATGCCAATCAGGGATGGAAAAACCGGAGTGAGGCGCTGGAGATGATCTGCTGGATGAAAGAAAAAGGGGTGGTGATGGTGGAGCAGCCCATGCCCAAAACGGAAATAGATCATATTGCATGGTTGACCCAGGAGAGCCCGCTTCCCATCTTTGCCGATGAATCGGTGCAGCGGCTCGCCGATGTGGAGCGACTGAAAGGTGTTTTTTCGGGGATCAATATCAAGCTAATGAAATGCACTGGAATGCACGAGGCGTGGAAAATGCGCCAGCTTGCGCAATCGCTGGGGATGAAGGTGATGATGGGATGTATGACAGAAACCTCCTGCGCCATATCGGCAGCAGCACAACTCTACGCGGGCATGGATTTTGCCGATCTCGACGGGGCACTGCTCATTGCCAACGACTGCTTCGACGGTGCCACACTGGAAAATGGCAAAATCATCGCCTCCGACAAACCGGGTATTGGCGTTGTACCAAACAGGGAGCTGACTTTCAGTCGGTAAATAATCCTGTTTAAATAACCAGTTCCTGAAATAGTCGATCGAATGTTTTATCGAGGTCGTTGGCCTTTCCAGCATGCACAGGTGATGTCTGGATGATGGAACTGCGGGTGGCGGTGAGCCAGCGGAAACGTTCAGGAATATCAAGCAGGGCAATAGGACCATAATCTTTATTGCCTTCAGCGATCTGTTTGAGTGTCTCCAAATTTTTGATCACATCCTCAAAGTCTGTTTCGGCCTGCATCAGCCGGTATTTCTCCGGACACAGATGCGTGGCCAGTCGGATATATTTCGCTTCCTTCGAAAAAAGTATCAAGCCGATGTTGAAGAACTCCTCCCGCTCCACTTTCGGTACCATGCGAATCACTGCGTAATGATATAATTTATCTTTTTGCATCGTAGGCACTGTTTAGAAAAAGGTGGGAATTCTGCAGTCGTGTTTTCATAAACCGGAAATAGATGTCCCTGATTGCTTCGGGTGTATCCGTGGTGCGTGGCCAGCGAAGCCAGTCGTCCGGAATCAGTTCGGTAATCTTGTGCAAGAGGTCGTCCGTTAACAAAGCTCTCCCCAACCGATCCACCTCGTCGAGCATCGATGCCTGAGGCAACAACACATGATCCTTGATATGGGGAAAAGGATTAAGGGCTTGTTTGTCAAATTCTTTCCAGCCGTGATGGAAATAGAAAGAGGCCCCATTGTCGATAACCCACAGTTCCCGGTGCCACCACAACAGGTTGGTGTTGTTGAAGGTGCGGTCGATATTGGTGGTAAACGCATCGAGCCATACTATTTTTGATGCCGTGAGCGGATCGATTGTCAGGGTGGAATCATAAGCAATGGCTCCCGAAAGGTAGTGCATGCCCAAGTTAAGACCTTTACTGCTTTTCAGCAGATCTTGTATCTCCTCATCTCCTTCGGTACGTCCGAAATCCTCATCAAGAGTGGCAAAAACCAACTCAGGAATATGTAATTCCAATGCGGCCGCAATTCTTCCTCCCAACAATTCCGAGATCAACATCTTGGTGCCATGTCCAGCACCCCGGAACTTCAGTACATACTTAAAGCCGTCGTCCGCCTCCGCCAGTGCCGGTAGCGAACCACCTTCACGCAGGGGTACAATGTAACGCATCACCCGGACGGTGCGCAGAGAAAGATCTTTTTCCATTCGGCAAATATAAAACAAAACAGGAACTCTTGGGAAGAATTGGCGTTGAAAGTAGGAAGAATCTTAAATCTCCTCAGATTCTAGTAAGGTGCAGCCGGCGGTATACATCTCTTGCATTGCTCTTTTGCCGTCTTCTGGCTCTAGATTGACGGCGGCGATGGCATCGGTGACCACGAAAGTGTGAAATCCCTGTTCTACCGCATCAAGGGCGGTCTGCTTTACGCAGTAGTCTGTAGTCAGCCCGCAAATATATAGTGTTGTGACTTCCTGATCGCGGAGATATTGGGCCAATGCTATGTTCGTTGCCTCAAAAGCAGAATAGCCATCGTCCTTGTTATTGGTTCCTTTTCTCAGTTTCTGGTCGATTTTCTCGCTGTGCAGAGCTGGATGAAACGCTGCTCCATACGTATCGGCTACACAATGCGGCGGCCATTTTTCAAAATGCACTGAATCAGAAGGATGCCAGTCCTGTGACGAGATTATCAAATCGAACTTTTCCATCAGTCCGTTGATTACGGGGATTATTTTGTCGCCATCCTTCACTGCCAGGGATCCACCCGGACAGAAATCGTTCTGCACATCAACAATCAGCAATGCTTTTTCCATTTTCACTTTTTTCTCTATAACAACTCAATCAGTAAGGTGTTCAGATTCATCGTTGCTCATGTTGCATCCTGAAAATGGCAACACGAAATAATCGAATGGATATATCTATCAGGAGCACATTGTTGAGAGAAATGTTGTATTTTTGCGCAATTTTTTACTGAATGATGAACTATTTACTTACTATCGGACTGTTGGTTGTCTCCAACGTTTTCATGACCCTGGCCTGGTATGGCCATTTGAAACTGGCCGAGTTCAGCTGGTTCAGCAAATTGCCCCTGATTGGCGTAATCGTGATCAGTTGGTTGATCGCCTTCTTTGAATATTGTTTTCAGGTACCTGCCAACCGAATAGGATTTGAAGGCAATGGGGGTGGTTTTTCGTTGTTACAGCTGAAGGTGATCCAGGAGGTAATTACCCTGATGGTATTTGCAATCTTCTCCGCAGTGGCTTTTCAGACCCAGATCAGGATGAATCATTTAATTGGTTTTTTCTTTCTGGTGTTGGCTGTGTATTTTATTTTTAAACCGTAATATGAAAGAAAAAATCACTAACTTTGGTGATTGACAGCAATAAAATTTTGTTGTTTTTTCGTGTTGATATTTTTGATTCCATTTAGGATACCAGATTTGTCCAGAATAAACCTGTTTAATTAAGATCAAGTATGAGCAGTAA
>DHTF01000029.1:41129-67609 GCA_002411515.1 Proteiniphilum sp. UBA5267
GCGTGGAAACTCTCCATGCAATCGTACACGCTTCATCTGTTTTCTGTGGTGGAGTCTTTGGAAAAAACGGCGCAGTTGGGGTTAAAGTACATCGAAATCTATCCCGGCCAGAAAATGGGGGGTAACTTCGGTGATGCCCTCTTTGGATATCAACTTAGTGAGGATGATCAGAAAAAACTGAAAGCCATTGCTGCCTCAAAAGGAATTACGATAGTTTCTTCGGGGGTATGGACTGCAAAAAGGGATGAATGGGAAAAGGTCTTCTCTTTTGCCAAAAACATGCAACAGGAATTTATCAGTGCTGAACCGGCCAGGGATGACTGGGACCTGGTAGAAGAACTCGCCAAACGTTATCAGATAAAGGTGGCTGTTCACAATCATCCGAGTGCATCATCTTACTGGAAGCCTGAGATCTTATTGGAATCGATTAAGGGTCGTTCCGAGTTAATCGGCTCATCGGCAGATGTGGGACATTACAAACGAATGGGATTGGATCCGTTGGAATGCATTAGAAAACTTCAAGGGAAAATCATCTCCTTTCATTTCAAGGATATAGCGCCGGTAGGAAGCGAAGCTACTCTGGAAGATGTTGTCTGGGGTACCGGCGTTCTGCAGGTTGAAGAAATGCTGAAAGAACTCAAACGCCAGCATTTCAAGGGCTACTTCACCATTGAATATGAAGCAAATTGGGAAAACAATCTGCCTGAAATAAAAGCATCAATCGATTATTTCAAGCAGATTGCGAATCAAATTTCCGACGCAAAATGATCAGGGGTTGATCTCTTCAATCTTTTTGTAGAGCTCTTCTGCCATTCGAACGAATCCAAGATCTGTAAGATGAATCCCGTCGACGGTTGTCTCGCCGTCGTGTCCGATCAGTTCTGTTGCCGCAAGATAGTGGATGTTTGAATGTCCTGCTTTCTTCAATTTTTCATACTCTTCCCTTAGCGCTTTATTCTTTGCCTGCACGATTTCAAAGATGTTCCTGTCGTAGAAGGAGTGGGGGAAGATGATCGACTCCACAAAGAGTACAGGTATATCCTTGTTTTCTTTACGGAGTATCTCCACAAACCGGGCCGTCTTCTCCCTGATCTGTTCCAGATTGACATTGGGAATGAAATCGAGCACGTAGAGTCCTGCATCCGTGCGGGCACTCATGATTTGGGCAATCTCATAATCGAGTTGACCGTTGCCGCTGAAGCCCAGGTTGATTACTTCTCCGTTTATCATTCTACCCAATATATTGCTGTATGACATACCCGCACGCGTGGCACATCCGCCCTGCGTAATGCTCGTGCCATAACATATCATCGGCTTCTTTCTGGAAGGAATATCCAGGACAGGGGGAGTGATCGTGGCCAGAGAATCCACACCGATGGAGATGGCTGTGACACCATCGTAGAGTGGCAGGTAAAGCATGTACTCTCTCTCGAGGGGAGTCATTCCGGAGATAATCACTTGCTCATTTTTTTTTGCCGTGGGACGTCCACTGTTGACAAATTGCCATCGCCGGCCGTTCCAGGCATAGAGGTCAAGCCCCTTGATGCCGGTGTCGGTCATATGATTCATGCTTACATCTTCAAGCAGCTCCCATCTGGCAGAGATATGCGTGCTGTTGCTGCGAAAACGGAGAGCCAGGCCGGATGTGTTCTTTCCCAGGTGCCATACCGGAGGGCGGCTTACCTCTTTGAGAGATACCGGGAGGCGTTCGTAGCGTGTTTCGGTCTGTTCGGATGTTTTGCCGATTAGCGGGAAGAGGGTCCCGTCATACCAGCTAGTCTGTGCATAGGTGGAAATTGCTGTGCCGATCAGCAGCAGGATGACTGAGGTTAGTTGTTTGTAAGAGATATTCATCATGTTATATTTTTTTATCGGGGCCATTTCGTTTCGATACCCTGTCGTTCGATTTCACGCTGGAAGTCCTGAAGCAGGGTCTTATCCTCGCGCACAGCCCGGAAAGGCACTTTCTTCCTGCCTGCAAAGGCAATCAGACATCCCACAGCCTCGCCAATGCTCCATTCCACGGGGTGTAGCCTGTAACATCCGTTGGTGATATGGGTTGTTCCGATGTTTTTATTGGCCGGCAACAGGTTGTTCATGCGTTGTGGAAGCAGTGCTCCCAGTGGTATCTCAAAGGGTAGAGAGGGGAAATCGATGTAGTTGTTACCCCGTGAACTGGGATGCAGGTCGATATGGTAATATCCGACACCCACGCTGTCAAAGAAGTCTGCAGCTCGTTTGCCTGCTTCCTCTCCAGCGACCAATTTGCGGTTTTCGGCACCTACATGTTCTTCCAGTACGGTAAATTCTGCCTTGATTCTTCTGGCTTCACGGATATAGGGATATTTTGCCATGCCATCTTCGGTACCCATTATATCACCCCGTAGTCTCAGCCCGCGCCATCCTATTCCACCATCCTCACGGGGCGCTTCTGTCTGCAGCCAGTAGAAGAGCGAATGGCTCAGCTGTTTGCCACGCTCGAAGGTATCCTGAAACTCTTTTTCCGGAACATCGATCAGGTTTCCAGGGAAGAAGTCGTTCTGTGGCCAGTTCACGATGGTGATGTCACCGGCGTAACTTTCTTTGGTGAACATCTTGCGGTCGATGATACGCCGGTAGTTCCAGAGGTTGAGCACATCGTCCAGTTCTTTTCCTGTGGGATCAAATCCCAGTCTCTTGGGTTTCAATGTGCGGGGGTCGGAGTAGGAGAGATCCAGCAGCCTACCAGACCATGCAGGAGTCATCTCCGGGATATAATTTTTCCAGAATGTGTAGTTTTTCGGCGGGTCCTGTACGTTGTCTATTCCAGGTTGATAATCCATGGCGAAGCATACCGTGAATGCCTGGTTGTTCATTGGATCCCCTTTCTCCGGAGCATGCAACTCACGCGTTTCACTTTTTGATTCGGTCCCTGTGGTGTACTCCGTGCCGGTAAGGGGAAGCAGGTCGCCACACTCGGTGGCATCCACGAAAGTACTTCCGGAGAGCATCACCCTGTCACCCGTGCGCAGGTTCTGTACTTCCACTGCCCGTACATTGTCGCCCGACACCACCGCACTTGTAGCTTTGTGGTCGGTGAGCAAGAGCAGCTTGCCAGTACTCATATAAGGTGCAAGCATGTCGCTCATCACAGCCACCGTGACTCTCGGTTCGTGGCAGAGACGGGAAACGCTACCGTTTCCAGGGTTCAGGTTGGGATCTTGTCGTGCTTTCTCAGTCAGGGGGTAATTGCGACGGTAATAGTCGCGTACCCTATTTCTGTACTCTCTGTAGGAGGGTGGTGCGCCATGTGTCTCGATCCAGGGATGTTCATCGGGGGGTACACCCTGTTGTGACACCTGGCCGCCAATCCAGTCGGTCTCTTCGGTCATGATTGCGCTCAGTCCGTTGCGGCAGCAGGCCAGTGCTGTCGCAACGCCCCCCATTCCTCCGCCGAGTATAATCACATCGGCGTTCATTTCACGGGATTGGTTGTTTTTTGTATGGTTGTTCTTGTTCGTGGTGGTGAAAGCAGAGCAACCTTTTATTGCAGCGCTACCTCCAAGAATTGAAGCGTATGTGATAAAACTTCTTCTGTCCATATCAGTATGATTTATTTTGATGTGAAAAATTAGACCTTCATGAAAAACTTCTTTCTCGCAGCGATGGCACTGACCCACGCTACCAGGAGGGTGACCAGCACGGCCTGGATGGTCTGGAGCTCAGTTTGGCAACACGCATGCTGGAAGCAGCGAGTGATACCGGAGAGATGCAGCAGGGGAAGAATGAGATTGCTACCTGCAATGTATGCCAACATGGCATTTTTGCCGGACCCGCTGAGCAGAAACATTCCTTTCCTGCAATTCAACTGATCAATGAGTATGATGAAGGCGTACAGTGCGAAGAGAGCCAACCCCGAAGTAAGCAGCAGGTAGCTGAGTGTGGCTGAATCTTTCTTGATGCCCCCGTTGAGTGGTTCGCTCAGATATCCTGCGATCAGTAAAGCAAGGGTCATGGGCAGTAGCGTCACGAAAACCTTTTTCCAGGGGTGTTCCCACCTTCTGAGTCCTATCAGGAAAAGAGCAATCAACACCAGCGTGAGTAGGAACGTGTGATTCATCTCCCGCTGATAGAGACCCACAACCGATGTCACTATCAGTGCGATTGAAGAGAACAGCAACAGCCAGCTGCCTCCTTTCTTGGTGGTAATGGTCCCGGTAAAAGAACCCGAGAGGACGGCATCGCGTACGACGATACCGGTATGGATACCTGGAATGATGACGAGCAGGTATTTGAGATAATTCCAGGAAAGGAGCCAGGGAAGAGGGGAGTATTGATAAATTTGTGCGATCCAGTTGTCGCCAGCACGGCCGGAGAGGAAAAAAGCAGCCATCAGTGCAAATGATACCCAGAGTGTCTGCTTGTACTTGCGTTGCAGCAGGTAGAGGAGGGATCCTGCCAGTGCGTTGTTGGCGAGTACCATGATGATGATGTCGAAACGTTGCAAACGGAAGGTGACCTTGTCGAAATAGTGCAACGTGCCGAAGAGTCCCACCAAAATGAGAATACCAGCTGTTGCCATCAGGGAACGGTGCCGGCTCCACCAACCGGAAGAGGGGGAAGCGAAAAGCAGTACCATCCCGGCCATGGCGAGGAGCGCCAGTGGCCATTGGGCACCTTCACCCGCATTCATGACCCAGGGACGTGCGTGTTGAGAGAGGATGGCAAAGAGTGCGAGGCCTGTAAAACGGAAGATCAGGTCGCGTCCCATCTGCCAGTGTTTGATCCCTTTGTCGACTTTTCCTCCCAACGAGAAGGGAATGGCGGCCCCCATGCAGAACAGGAAAAATGGAAAGACCAGGTCGACCCAGGTGATGCCGGGCAAATCGGCCTGGAATTGATGAAGGGGTGGTGGTACTTGGGCATGGTACATCCATCCCGGTAATGCACCACCGAAGGGAATGTTGGCGGAGAAGACCATCATCAGGATAGCCAGGCCACGCAAAGCGTCGAGTGCTTCAAAACGGTATTTTTTCTCTTTCATGCTATTTTGTGCTTCCAAACTGTCATGGATAAATCTCGTCGGTACGGAAGTCCCATTTCATCACCGTGGCAAGGGGACCCAGTAGCTGTGCCGCAATCTTCAGCTGCCCCCGGTATGAAGGATGCCAGTCGGAGCCAAGGTCATCCTCCTGGTTGAGCAAGTTATCGGGAAGACCTGCAAAATAAACGTGTTCATCCTTGAGTCGATTCTTGTAGTATTGTGTAAGTTCCTTCACGTAGGAGAAACAGGGCTCGTTAATCATCGGACCCACTACGCAAAAGATCGGCACATCGGCATGTGCGCTTCTTACCTTAGATATCAACTCCTTGTAGGCTTTCAGGAAGGAATCCCTGTCCGGGTGTGGAGAGGTGGAGAAATCGTTCGTGCCCAGGTTGATTACGACACAGTCTGTTTTCCATTGATCAAAGTCCCACAATTGCGAGGGGTCATTGTCGAGTGTGCGATCGTAACGGCCAGGCATGGTTTCCTTTGGGTCTGACACAGGTTTCTCATCGCCATAATTTCGTACTACTCCTTTTCCGGAGTGAGCAATGAAATGGGCTTCGGCGTTGAAAGCCCTTGCCAGGATGGCGGCATAGCTCTTGTAGTTGTTTTCGGTTTCGGGCTTAAAACGTTCGTCCCGGTTGCTCCCCTCGGTACCGTAACCACAAGTGATGGAGTTGCCGATGAACTCGATCCGCCTGTCTGTTTTCCGGCTGGAGGGAAAAACTTCTCCTTTGTCGTCGAGGATGAATCCCATGAAGCGTGCCTTGCCCATGTCGGCTTCGGTGCGCTTGGTCAGCAGCAGCTCGTGATATGCCGCATCGGCTGTCGGCCGGAAATAGAGTGTGGTGTCATGTGGAGCACTGAAGACCGATACCAACTCGCCGTCCAAGAACAGGTTGAAGTAGTCTCTCTCTCCTCCCTCGATTCTCAGTCCGATCTGTTGACTTTTGAAACGGCATCCGATGGATACTCCCGGCCAGTCGAAAAGAACCGCATGGGGGTTGCTTTTGTCCACACGGCCCATGTAATTGATCGCCGGATGGGTGGGAGGAATCAGGTTTTGAGCGTGGCCGTTGCCGAAAGACAACAGAAGTGCCAGGAGCAACCATGATTGTATCGTTTTCTTTTTCATGGGTTCTTATCTCTTTTTTAACCAGAAGCGTTCAATCTCTTCAAGTGATTTTCCTGCAGTCTCCGGCATCATCTTCCAGACGATCAGCATGTAAGGAATACACATGAGAGCAAAGAGGAAGAAAGTTCCTGCAGGTGTAGCGTTCTCCAGCAGCCAGGGGGTAAGTTGTCCGATCAGGTAGGTGCCAATCCAAAGCGAGAGTCCTGCGATGGACATGGCCAGTCCACGAATCTTTGTGGGATACATTTCGGAGAGGAATACAAAGATAACGGCACTGATGGAGCCGGCGGTGAAGAAGATGTATGCCAGAAAGCAGCCTAGCAGGAAGAGGCTGGTCATCCCCCAGGCCTCTCCCTTGAGAAAGTAGAGCCCGATTAGGATGAGGGAGAGAATCATGCCGGTTACGCCGATGTATACCAGCTTCTTGCGTCCCACCTTGTCGATAATGAGCAGCGCCAGCACCGTGGTACCCATGTTCACCACACCAATGAGGGACTGGTAGAAGAGAGAATCATCGCTGGATAGACCACTGGTTTCAAAGATGGAAGGACCATAGTAGAGGACGGCGTTCACTCCCATGAATTGTCCCAGGATAGCGATGGCGGATCCGATCAGTACGGCACGGAAGATGCCGGGCGAGAACAGCAGCTTGCGGTCAGATTTTCCTTCCGAATTGAGCATTGCCCGCGTATCGTTGATCTGGCTCTCCACCACTGTGCTATCTCCGTAAATCTTCGAAAAGATAAGGGCCGCATGCTCTTCCCTTCTTTTGACAATGAGCCAGCGTGGACTTTCGGGAATGAAGAAAATTATGAGGAAGAAAAGTAGTGCGGGCAATGTCTCTGCACCCAGCATGCCTCTCCATATCTCCGTCCCAAAGATCTTCGTCAGCAAGGGGTTGGATGAGATAAAGCCAGCAGACTGTTCCAGCAGATAGTAGTTCATCAGGTAGGCACCTAGGAAGCCGACGGTGACTGCCAGCTGATAGAGGGATACCATCCGTCCACGGTGGGAGGCTGGTGATACCTCAGAGATGTAAAGAGGGCAGACGATGGAAACGATGCCAATGCCGATACCACCGACGATGCGAAAGATGACCAGCTGATCGAGGTTGGCCGAAATGGCACAGCCCGCAGCAGATACCGTAAAGAGAATGGCTGAGAGGATCATGGTCCATTTCCTTCCAAAGCGGTCGCTCAGCGCTCCGGCGAAGATCACCCCGGAGATGGAACCTACCAGGGCACATCCCACGTACCAACCGCTTTGGAGGGTGGTGAGCTGGAACTGTGAAGACACTTGTGAGACGGTGCCTGAGATGACCGCCGTGTCGTAGCCGAAAAGAAAACCTCCCAGGGCGGCTACAACTGACAGGAAAGAGACGTAGAGGATGTTGTTTTTTTTCTGCATCATACTGCTTGCTTAAAGGTTGAAATATTCCCTGTATCGGTTGTAGAGATGCCCAGCCTGAATATAGGCCGACTGGGGACTCATAAAGTGAGAGAACTCGAAGGTGATCGCCTTGACGTAGTTGGCCCGCTTGGCAGCCTCCAGCTTAAGGCGTAGCTTATCGAACTTGATGGGGAGGAACTTGATTGGCATGTCCCGGTCAAATGTCTCGGCATTGGTCCAGCATTCCATGCCATAGCGGTCTGCCAGCTTCTTATTCACTTCGAAGAAGGCATCCAGTTCGTTGTAGTCGATGTGTCCATCCTGGAAGGCGACGGCATCTACCACCTCGTGGATGCCGGCAAAGATTTCGTCCCATTCCTTCTCGTGCTGCTGTACCGATACCGCCTCCTCTTTCGAGAGAGTGGAACCGCTTGCTGCGACAGCTTTCTTGCCGTCGATCCAGGGAGAGATAAAAGTGGGAAGACCTCCTGATACATCTTTGCATTGCTTACCCATGGCATGAAAGGCTCCGATAGCACCTTTGGTGGCACGACTGATCTCACCGCTGACATACCATCCGCCGAAGCTTTTGTACTTTTCACCGTAGTTTTTCCACACCTCATCGATCACATACCGGTTGTCCTCGATCTCATGGCTCATATCACCTGTAGCCCAATAGTGACCGGAATCGTACAGACCAAAATAAAACTTCATGCCATGCTTCTCGGCCAGACGTAAGAAGAGATCTACCAGATCCACAGAAGGCATGTAGCAGCCCTTGTCCAGCAGATATTTTGAAGGATAGGTGATAAATTTCTTGTAACCCGACCGGATCATGATTACCGTATCGATGCCGATAGCTTTCATGTATTGAAAATCAAGATCCCATTCTGCTTCTCCCCAGTTTTGGTGGGGAATGTCATGAGAGATCTCATCGAGGAAGGCCCCGGTGATCTGCAGACCGTTATTTTTGGGTACGATCAGCGTGCTCTTTAGTGACTCATCTTTCCGCACTGAGCCCGGTGAGTTGGTGGTAGCACCCTGACGGTTGTTGCCAGTACAGGCAGCCAAACTAGATGTGACGGCAATAGATGCGCCCGCGAGTGCTGTTTTTTTGATAAAATCGCGACGGTTGTTCTTTTCTGTATGCATTTCGGTCGATGTTATGATATTTTTTTTGTTGTACTACCTTTTTTTTAATAAACTCAGCGTTTGATGGTCTCCCTGTAAACGTTGCCAAAAGGATCTTTAGCAACGATGGTTATATCGGAATTACTCTTCAAGGGAGTAGCCCGAAAGAGATGATCGGTCTTCTCGGGTGCTATCCAGCTGAATTCGAGCTTTTCTTTGTCGCTATATGCTTTCTCCACTTCCGGATCGAGTCCCTCGAAACGGTTCATTGCACCCATGTCGACGCCATCTTCTTGCCATTGCACCTGCCAGTTTTTGTCCCAGTTCCAGATATTAACCACCACATCGTTACCGTAGTTGACGGTTGTGCCGGGGGCATAAATCCGCATCTGATGATCGCGTGGTTTCCCCACGCTCTTGAAGTACCAGCTCACCTCTGTACCGTCGATCTCGTAGACACCGTATCCCACGGGAGTGCCATCCAGACAGTAGTCGCCTTGCCACCAGGCACCCGATACGGCACCTGTGTTGTGTTCATAGAGCTTATCCGCGTGGATGATGTTGCGGTTGTAGTGCATATGCCCTGTGAAAAGATGCACATTATAGGGTTTAAGCATCTCGAAAAGGGAAGAGATGTTGATGGTTTGTGCACTAATCTCACGTGAATTGTAGCGAAAGGGTTTTACCTCCTCATCGAGACGAGCGGGGATGTGCATAGAAAGCATGATTGTGGATCCTTCCGGCACTTGTGCCAGGTCCTGTTCAAGCCACGTAAATTTTTTTTCATCGATATATCCTATATAGAAATAATCCCTGCCCACATAGAAAACATTGTTCAATACCACATAATGTATCTTCCCCCTATTGAATGAATAATGGTCGGGTCCAAAGTTCTTCTCGTAGCGTTTTGTTGAGGTTTCGGTGCTGCGCCCGCCATACTGAAGATCATGATTGCCCGGCAGGCGGTAGAAGGGAATACCGGCGCGACTTAATTGCTCGACATAAAGGGGATAGAGCTCTGGCTTGTCGCCCACCAGGTCGCCGCAGTCGATACCCAGGATATCCCTGTCAGGGTACGTTTCTTTTAACTGCAGCATGTCATCCACAACCCCTGAATAACGCAAAAAGTTCTCTTTTTTGTGGAATTGAGGGTCCGCGGTCACCAGCAGCAGCTGACGGGTGTCGTCCTGGGGGTTTTTCCTTAAAGGGAAATCATAGCGCGCTCTTCCTTTTTCTAACGGAATGTAAAAAAGGGGTACTTGCATCTCCTCTGCCGGCAGGTAACCTGCCGGCGTGGAGATGTAGATAAACTTCGCATCCTGGTGAGGAGTCAACCTGTAGTGACCGTCGCTATCGGTTGTGACACATTGGTAACCGTCGGTCACCACAACGTTTGGCAATCCCACCTCTTGGAATTTCACCTTCCCTTCCACCGCGGCCGCAGCAACATTACCAGGGAGGCCACACAAAAGGAGGAGCAGCAACGAAGCAATGAGGGTGAGAAGGCTGCGGCTGTATATCGTTTTGTCTAAAGAGGTGTGATTCATCGTCTTATTCACTTATGGCACCACCTTCACGCATTCCTTTCTCCACATAGTCCCACATGTTCTTTTCGATGATGTGTACGATGTCGAAGATCATTAGCCCGTCGGAGGTGGCCAGGTTCATCTTGATCGACTCGGTAAGACCGGCCGGATTGTCATAGAACTGATCGGCCAGGATGCCACCGTAAAACTTGTTGCCATCGAGAATCGTTTTCAGGTTCTGATTCGATCCCTCCACGCAATACCAGATGCTCTTCTGACCCCACATGTCGGTTTCGTTCTTCACCTCAGGGTTCTCTTTCTGATATTCTTCGATGGTAATGGTGGTGTAGTAGTTGCCTACCGTGAACAGGTCGAGTAGCTCTGCATAGCCCTGTTCCTTATAATTGGGGCTGGCCCAGTCGTAATCGGCTGAAGGATCGTAGTTTTTGCTGGCGAAGTTGACTCCCACTTCGAAGTAAGAGGGATACCATGCTCCGGTGTAGGTGCCGAAGGAAATCTCCGGATTTACCTCTTTGACCACCTTCTTGGCCTTTGCCATGAAGTTGTAAATGACGGAGGCTCGCCACTCAAACCATTGTAGAAAGTATTTTCCTCTTTCGGGATAGAAGTTGCCCTGCTCATCCTTCTTCCAGCGATAGATGTCGTCAGGAAACAGATCCAGTTCTTTACCGAGGTAGGTTTCAAATTTTCTGCGTGACAGGTCTGAAAAATCGGCTGTGAATCCGTCGTAGCGTACTCTGTCGAGGATGATGCCATCCAGTTCGGGATATTTTTCCACAATTTCGCGGAAGATATTCAGAATGTATTCCTGGTACTCTTCATTGATGGGATTTACCATTGCCGAATACTTGTTTTTCTCCTCTGTGATAGAGATGAACTTCACCTCTTCGTTCGGTGGATAGACAATTGTGGCCCATTCGGCCTTGCCTCCCTCATAAATAGGCCCTTCGTCCATGTAATTGTGACCTGCCACGAAGGTATTGAGGGATGCCTGCACTTTTAAGCCTAGCTTGTGTGCCTTTTCGATGTAATATCCCAGGTAGTCGAAGGTATACTGGACTTCTTTACCCTTCCACTCGGTAAGCAACGGAGCATATTCGCTCTGGTATAGCAGATGGCCCGAGATGGGGCGGACATCTACTACAATATCGGTGAATCCCAGGTCCTTCAGCTTTTCCAGATAATAGTCAATGGTGTCCTTGTTGTTAAAACGTTCGATGTTGGCTGTGGCATCTATCCACATCAGTTTGGGTGCAACATTTGTTATTTCTTTCTTGCTGTCGTTGTTGCAGGAGAAGAAGCTCACAATGATTAAGAAGGATAAAAGTAAATTGGTGATATTATTCATTTTTCTAAAATTGTCTGTTTATAAATTCTCTATTTGTAAATCATATTTTGAAGGAGGAGGAATTACTTGTTTCCGACAGCGAGGTCGATTCCCTGCTTGGCATATTGCCACTGGTTGGCTATTTTCAGGTGGATCATGTCGAACAGGAAGTAGCCGTCGCACTCGTCCATACAGGCTTTTACCGATTCCACAATGGCCTGGTTTTCCTGCTGCTGGGAGGCTTGGTTGTTGCTGTCCCAGTTTCCCACATCGGGTCCAGCGACAACAATTGGTCCATCTTTGATCTTATCCTTGGCCAGCCTGGAGAAACCCTGCATGCTCCATTCTGAAGTTCCATAGACCCGCAGAGGAGAAGCATAAGCACCGATCAGTATCTGGTCCATCAGTGCAGCATAACCGTAATCTTTGTATTTGGGGGTTGCCCACTTGTAGGTCAGACTGGGGTTGTATCGATCGCTGGCCCAGTTGACACCGACTTCGTAGTAAGTAGAATACCAGCCACCCACATAGACACCAAACAGGATGTCAGGGTTGACAGATTTTACCGCACTCTTTGCTTTTTCCATAAAGTCGTGGATTACCTTTGCCCTAAATTCAAGCCACTTGGTGAAATAGGGGGGATAAGTGGTCAGGGCCATGACTTGCTGCATGGTTGCCCCGGGGGGTACAATATCGCCCGGGAAACTGCTCAATTTCACATTACCGAGGTAGCTTTCGAATTTTCTTCGGCTCAGCTCAGAGAAATCCGACTGCATGCCGTCGAAGCGTCCCCTGTCTAGTATGATGCCATCGAGGTCGTACTTGGCCAGATCCTTCAAAAGATCACACAGATAGGTTTGCACCTCCTCGTTGGTGGGGTTGAAAAACTTGGTACCTCCTCCCGCATCCATCGTGTTGGTGATGCCGATGGAAAGGTTCTCGGAGGTAGCCCAATCCTTTTTGGATGCATCGCGATAGAGGATACCCTGGCTTCCCAGTCCACTGCTGTGTCCACCCACCATGGTGTTGAATCCGGCATGCACCTTTAAATCCAGTTTGTGTCCTTCCTCGATGAATGCCTGCAGATAATCCCAGGTCGCGGAGCGTTCTACTTTGGAATAGACTCCGTTTACCCAAGCCCCCAGCCACTGTACCTTCGCCGAACCTGGTACAGAGGAATTGTAGAGGATGTCGCCCGAGGTGGGGCGTATATCCACGACAACATCTGTGAAACCTGCATCCTTAGCCAGCTTCAGATCACGCGTAATGTTCTCTCTGCTGTTCGCAAAGTCGGGAAAGTTCGCTGCCGCATCGATCCATATATAACGTGGTTTCTCTGCATTATCCTTGGGAGGATCCGGGAACTCGTATCCAGGATCCGGATTATCGTTGCCATTGCAGGCGACTGACAGGAAAAGCCAGCCGAAGAGCAGTGTAGATGCGATAACTGTATAAAAATGAGGTTTCTTTTTTGTCATGTGATGTAATCTTTGTGATGATTGCTGAATTTCGACTTCTCATGCTTTTATTTAGAAGCTGATAAGGTCGTGTCTTTGTATACGATGACTCGCTCGATATATATTTTATGGCCGGTTGAGGCTTCTTCTTTCTTGTCTGAAACCACGATTCTCAGCGTGTGGTCTCCTTCGGCCAAGTCCATCTTGTGAATGATGTGTTGCCGGTTTCCGTTCCATTTCCCTGCTTCAGTCCGGTGGTAACAGTTGAACTCTCTGAAAGGTTCACCGTCGATGTAAGCCATGGCTGTTCCCCCGTCGATGTTGTAACTGCCCAGTACCGAGATGCCGGATCCACTGAACTCCACCTCGAAGATGTCTCCTGGTGTGGTGGAAACCTTATATAGGTCGTTGTCGCCCTCACCATACCTGAAATCTTCCCAATTACCCTCAATCCGGTACAGGTCAGTGTCGCTCATCTGGATGAAGTGAGACATCGACATGTTTGGGAACGCTTGTTCCAACTGACCTGAGAATAAGAGAGGTTGCAACTTCATCCGGTAGATGTCATCTTCCAGATTTCCTCCGTTTGTCAGGATATTTTCTTCTGCAAACGATTGTGTGAGCGATACTGCTTTGTTAAAAGAGATGTCTGTGTAAAGAAAAGGCTTATCGGCCATCTCTGGTATGTGAGACTTTAGTTCTTCGTCTATGGCCTCGTATCCTTGGATGATACCCAATACGGCTGCTGCATTGGCCGCGTTGCAATCGGTGTCCTGCCCGCAGCGAATGGCAATCTCAATGGTCTTCTCCATGTTGTTCTCTCCATAGAGTAGTCCCATAGCGATGTAGGCACCATTGATGGTGGCATCGATGTTGAAGGGGTGGTAGGGTACACAAAGGTCTGATTCCCCCCATCTGTCCTGCAATATTTGCCAGGTGCTTCTCCAATTTGACGGATCCTGCTCGTACCCATCTATCACTGTTTGAATCGCTTTAGCGTATTGGCTCTCCGATGGAATCGCTTGGAGTGCTTTTTTTACTACCACTTTTGCATCCTTCTCAAAGAAGGCCAGTGCGTGCATCGCCGAAACGAACATTCCCCCATAGAGCCCGTCGCCATAGGCCATAATCCGGCCCACGCTGTCAGCCATCAGTGTTGCGGCACGTGGCATGCCGGGGTTTATAAAGCCGATGTAGTCTGACTCGATTTGGAAATCGATGTCATTTGCATGCATGTTGTAAGCGGGAGCCCCTGAAAGCGGTGGCATGATACCATCAAAAAAATTCTTTCTTGCCTGCAGGTTTGCGTGACACAAATTGAACTCCGCATTGGCGAAATCCTCGGCCAGTTTTGAAACCGGTGTTTGCAAGCCCTGGTTTCTCACCATCGAGCTCATGAAACTCAGTTGACCGTAAATGTCATCTTCGAGCAGAGCTCGTTCTATCATTTCGGGGTACCATATGATTGAGTCTTCATAGGTGACACTGGCTGCTTTGAATTCCATTCCGATTCCCTTCATCACGCCAATCATTTTCCCAGCCCAGGCTCCTTTTATTTTATCATTCAGTTCTGTTTTGGATATGACTGCAAAGGATTGCTTCTCTTTGGAGCAGGATAGCAGGCAAATCAATACCCATAGAAATGGTAAAACAATGATACCTCTTTTCATTTTGTTTGCTGTTTACTTGTTGAGGCTTCTATCATGTGCGAATTGTTGGTAACTGTTTATCAACACCGTCTACCATGATATATGCTGGTTAAAAAAAGTTGTCCAGGCTCTGTATGCAACTAAATCAAAGTTGGTACCAAAGGTAACACAAATCTTCTTTTTAATCAGGTACAAAACCCGGACAACTAACTCATTCATTAACTCCGAATCTCATTTTACATGTCGATACAGTCGAACTGTACGCAAACAACACATCCGTTGGTGAACATGAAATAGAGATACATATAATATCCGTCATTTGAAACCTTCAGGATAGAATCACCCGTACCATTTGCATTGGTGCCGCCATTGTCCTTGCCTCCATAGGTACCGATAGGTGTTGCCCAGATCGGTTCGGTGAAGGTGGTCACCGCATTGGCATCGTGCAAATAAACCTTGTCGTCGCTACCCCATGTAAAGGAGTTGATCGACATGTTTACAGCGTAAGGATTGCCGTTGAAGACAGTGTAGTCGGCCGAATTCTGAATCCAGTTGCCACTGATCTCGGGACCCTGGGCTTTGATGGTATTGGTTTTACCGTCTACCCATGCGAACTTCCTCGGTGTGGCATAGTAAGAAACGAAGTAGTCGGCTGTAAGATCGGTGGGATCGGTTGCAACAATGTCGGCATTGTTGTTCCAGGCACCTTCAATGCCATTGATGGCAATGATCTCGGGTACTTGTGAGAGCAACGCACCATCTTTCACCTGCCAGCGGGCGAAGCTTTTTCCCGCACCCATCAATGCTGCGGTGATAATTGCATCACCATCCAAGTTCCCTTTCACCGAAAGTTTACGGCCAATGGCTGTGCTTCCGCTTGCTGACCAGTCGATGTAGAGCTCAGGAGCACTGTTGACCCCTTTAAATCTCCACACCTTGTAGGTACCGGCATTGGGAGCCAGGTTGCTTATGAGGATGTTGTCAGCATCGTCCGCAGTGGCGAAGAAGTTGGTGAGGCCGCCCTGGATCGATCCCATATTGGGCATTGTACCCACTTTTGCTCCTGTCTTTCGATCGAGCAACATGCCGGGTTCATTTCGGGTGTTTACTACCACGTAATCCTTTGTTACTGCCAAGCTGGTAGTGTTGTGTAGAGTTGTGATACCCAGGTCGGACTGCAGTTTCTTAGTCCAAAGGATCTTGGCGCTTCCGTTGCGCATACCCCTTTCTACTTTGTTGGGTACATCCTTGCGAACCGTATAAACTGTTTTGTCAATACCATTTTGAGCGGTAACGGTCAGGGTAACGTCTTCGTCATAATTGAGTGCTGTGTTTCGAGGATCGGGATTGATGGTGGCGCCGTGCGAGATACTCATCTCAGCCAGTACTTCACCGATTGGATCAATCGAGATGAGAGAGATCAATTTATTCTCCTCGTCGATGATACCCGATATGCCTAGCGAATTCAGACTGAAGTCCGTGATGCGGGCTTCGGCGCTTTTGCGTATTTCAGCCACGACCTTATAGTCCTTTTTCGTTTTGGTCTGGTCTGTTATTGTGATGAAGTTCTCTTTTGTCAGATCCATGTAGAGTAACGCTGGAGAAATCGTCACATTGTCATCCAAATTAGCCACAACCCTCACTTTCTTCAGTGCATCCATTGTCAGCACGTTGTTGGAGGTGCGAGGATAGTTATAGGGAAATACAAGTGTGATGGTGCTGTTCTCGTAATCAATTTCGCTAGAAAAATTGTTTTCTGAGCTTTCATCTCCGTAAAAGGAGGCACTGAGGCTGTTGATCCCATATCGCGAAAGCGAAGGCGTAAGATCTTCCACCTGCTGACATCCGCCAAGAATGATCATCAATGCAGTAAGTGTCGCCAGTATTGAATATATTTTTTTCATGCGGTTCTATTTTTTTTATTTCCAACTGTCATATTGTTCAATCAGTGAGTTGTTTGCCAACTCTGCATCGGGGATTGGGAGGATATAGTTCTTCGCGGAGAACTTTCGGTCCTGATAATCCACATCGATGTATTCATAGTTGTCGCCAACAATCTTGAATCCGTGGGCACGGGTATTGTTGTATTCGATGTGTGCTAGCTCCCATCTTCTCATGTCCCAGAAGAGATGACCTTCATATGCCAATTCCACTTTCCGTTCGTTTCTGTAATCGTTGAACCATTCATTACCGGAGGAGTTCTTAGCTGGCAGGTTTACACGGGCGCGGACCTCATTCATCGCATCTCTTGCCTCACTCATCTTGTTGAGTCGGAAGGCAGCTTCCGCCTTGTTAAGCAATACTTCTGCGTAACGGATCTCCACCCAGCTCTGGGTACTTGGTATACCTTTTACATCGATCAGCGATTCGTCCATTAGTTTTTTCAAGTAATAACCTGTGGTGGTAAGTCCGTAGCTGTAGGGTTGTTCCCTGTATGCCATGAAGGTACCATTGGTCCCGTTCACCGAGTTTTGCATCACCTTTCCTTTCCAGGTGCTCCCCGGATAGATTACAGTGGCTTTGAAACGCGGTTCCAGATCTTCGTAGGGAGGGCGGGTGGCGTTGGCGGTATAGTAGGGTGTCCAGTCCATTTTGGTTCCGTCGGCTTTTTCATAACTCTCCACCATTTCCTGGGTGGGCGTTCCAAGTCCTCCGAACTCGTACCCATCGCTCAAGGGCACGTAATCCTTGTCGAAGGTGTGATTGGGTCCCAGAATGTTATACTTGAACTCAAGGATTGTTTCCTTATTGCTTCCCTTCCAAGCTTGGGTATAGTCATCCACCAGTTCAAATTTCCCTGATTTCACCACTGCATCTGCAGCGTCATAGGCCGATTGCCAGCGTTCTGCAAATAGCATGGCTCTCGATTTGAATGCCAGAGCCGCATACTTGGTCACTCTTCCGTTGTCTTGTCCTGTCCACGATTCAGGCAGGTTGGCGATGGCAAAATCGAGGTCGCTCTCGATAAGATCCCATGTTGCTTCGCTTGAACTGCGTGCTTTGTCCTTTTCCATCTCTTCAATGGAGGTATAAAGGATCACGCCGTCGTGACGCCTTGCCAGTTGGAAGTAGATGAAACTACGAAAGAAGAGCACTTGGGCTTTCCACTTTGTGTTCACTTCTTCGGGGAACTGACCGTATTGTTCCATGGAGTGAAGGAATTCATTCATCCTGCGTATCTTGTTGTAGGCATCGCTCCAAACACTGTAGAATCCCCCAGTAGCAGTGGTGATCAGGTTCGGGTCAAAAACATAGTTGTTGGGATGACCTGCTTTGTGTCCTGCCGCATAGGAACCATATTTAAAGGTGTTGGTGAAGCTCTCAGACAGGTTTCCACTGGCTTGTGCCGACCCGAACTGACCATACTGGTTCAGGTAAGTATAAAAACCATTTATATAGAGATCCACGCTCGACTCATCCTCCCAAATCACTTTGTCGGTCAGTTTATCAGTAGGAGTCAGGTCCAGCCAATCCGTGCAACTGCTGAAGATGATCACAGCAGTGGTCAGGTAGAGTAAAGTCCTTAATATTTTTTTCATTTTCTGTCAGTTTAAAGTGATTATAATGAGAAGTTAAGCCCGAAAGAAAGGGTTTTCTGCTGCGGATAGTATCCGTTGTTCACTCCGGGTTGTTCCGGGTCGATGTTGTACTTTGTCAGTCCACTGAAAGTAAAGAGGTTGGAACCTTCCATAAAGAGCCTGATTTTATCTACACCTGCTTTGCGTGTGAGGGAATTTGGAATGGTATATCCCAGCTGGAATGATTTTACGCGGAGATAGTTCCCGTTTCTGTACCAGAAAGTCGATGAGTAGGCGTTGTTTGTGCTGACCGTCACGAGTGAAAGGCGAGGAAATTCCGCATTCTGATTGTCGGGTCGCCAGGAATTTTCGGGAACAAACACCGGAGTGTTGCCTCCGTGATAGAACATCCGGGTAAATACGGTGTTATCCATCACACCCGAAGAGTAGACACCTGTCAGTGCAACAGTACGTCCCAAACCCGATTGCAGCAGGATATCGAAGTCGAATCCCTTCCAATCACCGTTCAGGTTAAGCGAAGTCTGAAATTTTGCATAGGGGCTTTTTCCCACGTATCCCATGTCTTGTGCATAGGTGATTTTGCCATCTCCGTTCCGGTCTTTGTACTTGATGTAACCGGGCAATACCGGTGAACCTGGAATGGTTGCAGCATTATCGATCTCCTCCTGTGTCTGGAAGAGGCCTTCGGAAATGAACCCAAGCTGTGAGCCCACCTCTTTGCCCGTCAGTTTGAGATAATCGGGGGTGTTCTCCGAGTCGCCTGCATAGTAGAGCCACTTGCGGTTGGCCAGGGTTCCGATCCACTTCACACCATAACGGAAGTCTCCGATCTTGTTGTTGTGCGTGATGGTGAAGTCAAATCCCCTGTAGTCAATCTTGTTGACATTGTCGGTGCTGAAATAATACCCACCCATGGATGGAGGATAAGAGCCGCCCACGCTGGCCAGCAAATCATACTGATACTTATAGAATACATCCAGTTCCACACCGAGTAAGCCTCTCCAAGCCATGAACTCGACGCCGGCATTGTAGGTGATCGCTTTGGCCCAGGAGAGATAGGGATTGCCGAGCGTACCGGAATAGATCATGCTTTGTGCCTGGTTGTTTAAAATCAGCGCGTTGGATGAGATGTTCATCAGGTTCAGATACTGAAAAGCACTCACGGCTGACGTGGCTGTTTTTCCGATACCGCCTCTTAGCTTGAGGTTATCGATCCAGTCAGCCTGGAACCATTCCTCGTTGTTCATTCTCCATCCTGCAGAGACTGCAGGCAGGTTGACCCATTGTGAGCCGGCCATTCCACTAAAGAGATAACTACCGTCGCGGCGAAGAGATGCTTCCAGCAAATAACGGTTGTCATAATCGTAATTGAGCCTTCCCACGAAACCGACCAGACGCGATTGGCCGCTGCCACCGGAGATGGAAGGAACTCTCTCTTCCCCGTTGCCTGTGGTGTTGGTGATCATGTCCAATTCATCCAGACTAAGGAAGTTCAGGCCATAGCCTGTGGCTCCCAGGGTATTGGAAAAAGCATTCCGAGTTTCGGCAAGACCGAAGAGATTGATTTTGTGCTTGTCGAACTGACGGTCGTAGGTAAAGCTCGATTGTGTAACCACGTTGGTGGAACTGTGTGCACTTTCCGTCAGGGCCGTGTTCCCCGAGTTATTTTTGAAAGAGGTGTAGCTGATGGCCTCGGTGGTAGCCACTGGTAAAGCCCCCATCATCGTCTCGAAGGGTATCGTGAGCGATTTGTTGAACTGGAAGAACTTGTCATAGGCTCCCATGAATTTCAGGCTCAGCCCCTCCATCCAGGGGGCATCGTAGTTGAGCGAGAAGTTAGTCTGGATCGTGGTGTTCCTTGGCCTATTGTAACCCGACTGGTAGATCGCTGCGAGCGGGCTTACAGGTGAAGAGGCGGTACGCGTGGAAGTGTAATACTCCTTTCCATCGTTACCCACAATCGTTTTGGGTATATAAGGGAGCGCTCTTACTGCCTGTTGGGGAATGTTGTGCCAGTCGTTGGGGTCAGCCGAATAGTTAGGGCGGTCATGTTCGTCTAGACGCCCAGCTACGTTCATTATCAGGCTGAGGTTGTCGGTGATCTTGGCATCGATGTTGGCCCTCATGTTGTAACGGGTATAATTGAAATTGTCCACGTTACCCTTCTGTTGAAAAGCACTCAATGAAGAGAAGAATTTCACCTTTTCGGTACCACCTGTGGCACTCACGTTGTGGTTCATGTTTCTTCCTATGCCGAATACTTCGTCGTACCAGTTGGTGTTGCCCCAGCCATCGACTCCAGCTTTCATCTTTTCTACTTGCGCCGAAGTGAATACAGGGTCATCACCATCCATCTCCCGGGCCATATTGTACCAGTAGGCATATCCCGGACCGTCGAGCCACTTGATCTGGTTGGCGTTTTGGCTGATACCATAGTTGCCGTTGTAGGAAATACCCAGTGTCCCATCCTTACCCCGTTTGGTGGTGACAATGACCACGGAGGTGGCATTCAACCCGTATACGGAGGCAGATGTAGCATCCTTGAGGATAGATATGGATTCGATCTCATTGGGATCAATCTCGTTGATGCTTCTGATTACACCATCCACGATATAGGTGGCACCTTCACCTCTTACGAGCAATGAGGCACCATCTTGTCCGCCCCGACTGTTGCAGGGAGGTGACACCGGCTACCCTGGCTCCCAACACGTTGGTTACACCCACCACGGGAGCCTTGATAAGTTCTGTATCTGAGAGGGTCGAAACAGCGCCTGTTACACTGGTCCTGCGTTGTGTGCCATAGCCCACTACAATGACCTCATCCAGTAGCTCGGTATCCGCTTGCATGGTTACATTGACAAAATTCCTCCCGTTAAGGGGAACTTCCAGTTCTTTGAAACCAACATAAGAAAAGAGCAGCGTGCTGCTTGTTGATGGTACTGATAAGTTGAATTCACCGTCAATGTCTGTAACGGTACCTTGACGAGTATTCTTGAGTACGACGTTTACGCCAATCAGAGTTTCCCCTGTCGCATCCACTACCTTTCCTCTCACATTGACCTGCGCATAAGTGATCAGTGTTGAGAGAATGAAGAGCGTAAGGAACAGTCCCCGTAAGGAGCTGTATCTCCATTTAATAGATCGGTTTTTGCTTTTCATTTGCATTTGTTTTTGTAATTACTGTTATTTTTAGATGGTGAAATGTTCTCTGTATCTTTCATAAAGGAATTTCGCCTGTGGATAAGTTGAGTTAGGACTCATAAAATGTGAAAATTCGAACGTAATGGCGTCTTCCATGCCGGCTAATCTTGCAGCTTCAAGTTTAAGCAACAGTTTTTCCCATTTGATTGGAAGAAAGCGGATGGGCATATCGCGGTCAAATGATTCGATGTTTGTCCAACATCGCATTTGATGGGCATCTGCCAACTTTTTATTCACTTCCAGATAATCGGCCAGTTCATGATAATTGACCTGTCCGTCCTGAAATGCAAGAATGTCTATGGCGCCTTCCACATTTGTTAGAATCTCATCCCACTCTTTTTCGTGCTCCTGCACGGAGATTGCGCTGTCGCCGCTCATTACCTGATCTGTTTTGACTCCATGGATATAGGGTGAGACCAAGGTGGTAAGATTACCCGACACATTTTTTGCATGTTTCCCAACCTCTGCATATATTTTCGACATGTTCTTTGTCCGCCTGCTGATCTCTTGTGAGAGGTACCATCCTTTAAAAGATGGATGATGGCCATACTTTGCCCAAACCTCATCGATCAGTCTCAAATTGAGATCAATCTCTTTCTGGAATTGCCCCTCAATCCAATAGCGTCCTGAATCATACATGCCGAACATGAAGTTCATGTGGTGTTTATCGGCAAGTGTAAGAAACATTTCTGTCAGGTCAACGGGTGGATAGTAGACATCTTCCGTTTTTAGAATTGATTCAAAGGGAGAGGCGATCCACCAACCCAGTCCGGAACGAATCATCACAACTGTGTTGATTCCGATCTCCTTCATCGATTGAAAATCCCGATCCCATTCCTTCACTCCCCAATTCTGATGTGGAATATCCCAGCTCACTTCATCCAGAAATGTGGCATGTATGGGCATTCCTTTAAAAATCCCGGGAGTTTCAAACCTTTTGTTCGAGAGGAGGTCATTTTTTTTAGCAAGCTCCACCCCTTTTTCTGTGGCATAGTTGCCACTGTGCAATGATTGTGCAGCGAGTACTCCAGCCGATCCCAAAACTGCACTTTTGATAAAATTTCTTCTGCTTTTCATCGAACGGTTGTCTTTGTTTTGAGAATCTGCTCATCCGTTAACTGATCGATTTTTTCCAAAAGAGTCCAACATTGATACAATCCTCTGGGCACGTGGAAGCAACCCTTCCATTTTCCACCTTTCAGGTCGAGCAGTACTTCTCCCTGCCGGTTGAGGTAGCCCCACCATTCCGGGTATTCCGGATCTTTGAAATGCTCCCAGGTATAATTGTGAACCTTTTCAAACCATGAAAGACATTCCTGAGAGCCAGTAAGCTGATATCCTTTCAGCAAGGATATCAATGTTTCGATATGCACCCACCATAATTTTTGATCCCACTCCAGCTGTTGAGGAGGAAATCCTTTCCGGTCCATGAAATAGAAAATGCCGCCATATTTTTTATCCCAACCATATTCCAGTGTTTTCAATGTGGTTTCCACTGCTTTGTTAATCAGTTCAGGACGATGTAGCCTTACACCGAGATCCATGATAAACCACATTGCCTCAATGGCATGGCCGGGATTCATCAGCCTCCCATCGAAGGAGTCGGAGAGTGAGCCGTCGATGTTCAAGTTCTCCACAATCAGGCCACCCATCTCAGGATGGCGGAAGACCTCCATCACTTCGTGAATGCATTTTTCCATGATCTGCACCAGGAAGTCCTCTTCCAGTAAGTGCTCGATTTCCAGGGCCAGGTTGCAGAGAATCATCGGCAGGGAGAATCCTTTCAATGAGCGTCCCCCCGGCGACACCTTATTCCACTTACCTTTCGGGTTGTTCTGCTTGGAAAGAATGATGTCAAATGTTTTTTTTGCTATTTCCGCATATTCACTGTTCCCTGTCGCCAGACTCAACTGACCAAATGCCATGGTGGCGAATGTGTAGGAAAAGATATTATAGGGTTCAATTAACGGTTTTCCTTCCCGTGTAAGGGAAAAATACCAGTTATATTGCCCGTCATGCCCATTTTTTTTCAGGAATTCAGCCCCCTGTAAGGCACAATCAAGCCATTCCTGTCGTTTTTCAACCTTGTTGTAGAGCATCGAGAAAAGCCATACTTCCCTTGCCTGGAGCCAGATAAACTTGTCGGTGTCATACACGTTACCCTGTCGGTCGAGGCATGTAAAATAACCACCAAATTCTTTATCCTGGGAAAAGTTGAGCCAAAATGGTATTACATTGTCAAAAAGCTCACCTTTATATTGAGCAAGAAGAGTGTTTAGATTTTTCATAAATGATTATTAAATAATGAAGCTATTTAAGGGGTCAGATAATAAAATTATTTATTATTCGACAAATTAAGATCAATAATTTCAAATATGCAAGACATATAATAAAAATATTAAGTATTGAGTGAAGAAATAACAAAAATTAAGTATTAGCCCTTAAAAAACAAATATTTTGCTGCATGGAGTAATGAGCGAATTCTCAATTTGTGGGATTAAAAAAGATGATTTAGAGTATTAATGAAAAATATCACTAATTGTAGTGATTGACACGAAAAAAAAATAGATGTTCCTTTGTTTTCAATTATGAATCCAATAAAAGGTACGAGATGAAGCAATTAATGATAGCGTGTATTTTTCTGTTCAGCAATATATTTGTGACTTTTTCAATGGGAAATACACCCGAAAAAGGGGTAAACCCTCAGGATACTTTAAAGGTGTATTATCTCGATGAGGTAGTTGTTCGCAGTTCCGTGAAGGAAACAAATGATCTGAAAAATCTGCCAACTGCCGTTTCCGTGATATCACCGCGGCAGCTTAAGGATAGTCAGATTGAATCGCTTCCGGCGTTGAGTTCATTTATTCCCAATTTCTTTATTCCGCAGTATGGTTCCAAGGTTTCTACCCCCATCTATATCCGCGGCATCGGGGCCAGGTTGGGAGCCCAGACAGTCAGTTTGTATGTGGACAATGTTCCCAGTTTCAACCCTTCGGCATTCGATTTCGAGTTTCAGGATATTCAGCGGATAGAGGTGTTGCGTGGCGCACAAGGTACCCTCTATGGACGAAATGCCATTGGAGGAATTGTGAACATGTATACGCTGTCTCCGCTCACCTTTCAGGGAACACGACTGTCGCTGAGTGGCGGTAATTATGGACAGTTTTCGGTAAAGGGATCCAACTACAGCAAGCTTTCCGATCACTTAGGTCTTTCGGTAGGAGCTTATTATAAGCGGGACGACGGTTATTTCACGAACAGTTACCGAAACGAGAAGGTGGATGGTTCTGAAAACGTGGGTGGCCGGGTGAAGCTTGAGTGGCAGGCAAAACCTGATTTTAAGGCCATGTTCTTTGCCAATTATGACTATTTGTCGGGTGGCGCTTTTCCCTATATGCATGTGGATTCCACAGCGTCCCGGTTTAACGAACCCTCCTCCTACGATCGTCACCTGTTCACGAATGGATTATCGCTCGACTGGATCAAAGACGGATATACCATTCACTCTACAACCGGATTCCAGTATCTGAAAGACGACATGAAGATGGATCAGGATTATACAGATAAATCAGTCTTTTCAATCAACCAGAAGCAGAAGCAGCACTCCGTTAGTCAGGAATTTACCTTGAAGTCCGATTCAGATAGGAAATACAGCTGGGTATGGGGAGTTTTCGGATTTTACGATCACAGGGAGATTGATACCCCTGTAGCAATTAAAGAGGATGGCATGGTCGCCATGCAAGGACATTTGGACGTGGCGATGCAGCGAATGGGAGCTCCGTTGAGAATTGTGTATGCCAACGACCGGATTGATCTCCCCGGTATTTATACAAAACCTTCCCGTGGGGCTGCACTCTTCCATCAGTCTACGCTGACCGATCTTTTCGGATTGGAGGGTTTATCGGCAACGGCCGGTTTGCGGCTCGACTATGAACACACCGGTATTGATTTTTCTACCGAAAGCAATGGTGGCGATGTAAATCTGGTATTCAATATCCCAAACAGGCCCATGCCTCCCATGTTTGTTGAAGGAGACACTTTGCTGCAAGGGAACTACAGCAAGGATTTCTGGAAGGTACTCCCTAAGTTTGCACTCAAGTATGCATTTTCACCCACTTCCACCATTTACCTCTCTGCATCGAAAGGGTATAAAACAGGAGGATACAACGAACAGGCTTTCTCAAAAATACTCCAAAGCGCACTCTCTGCATCGATCATGCGTAACGCGATGAGCGGCATGCCTCCCGGAATGTTCCCTGGGGGTGCGCCAGGCTCCGGTGGAAGTAATGGCTCCGAAACGGTCACACTTGAAGAACAGCTTTCCTACGATCCCGAAACCAGCTGGAGCTATGAACTGGGCGGGCGCTATGAAATGCTCGGTAACAAGCTGACACTTAACTACGCTTTGTTTTATTCCCGCGTCAACAACATTCAGATTATACAGTTGGAAGATCAGGGTACTTCCGGTCGTACGGTAAAGAATGCCGGTACATCAGATAGCAAAGGATTTGAGTTAAGTCTGAAATATAGCCCCGTAAGAAACTTTTCATTGTACGCCGATTACGGCTTTGCAGATGCACGTTTTGTGGATTATGAGGCAGCAGAAGATGTGGATTACTCGGGAAATTATATTCCCTTTGCTCCAAGGCATACATTGAGTCTGGGAGCTGGCTATGTACATCAATTTGGCTACGGTTCCTTTGTCGATAGGCTTATTGCAAACATTCAATATGCGGGGGTCGGTAAAATTTATTGGACAGAGTCGAACAAAACAACGCCTGCGGCCAATGAAGAAGCGGTTGCACTTTATCAGCCTTTCTACGGACTGGTCAATGGGACCATCGCTGCCGAAAAGGGTGCTTTCTCACTGGAGTTCTGGGTTAAGAATCTATTTAACACCGATTATCATTCGTTCCTTTTTGAAGCATCAGACATGACCACCGGAAAGGTCAATCAATTTGTGCAGCGCGGTTATCCCACCCGACTGGGAGCCACCTTGCGTTATACAATTGACAGATAATATAAGTTTAGCATGGTATGTATACTGCTAAATTCTCGACTGACAATGTTTTGTGACCC
>DHTF01000029.1:67804-138986 GCA_002411515.1 Proteiniphilum sp. UBA5267
GCTCTTTTTACGTTCCTCGAGGTCAATGGGTCCCCACAAAACATTGATAGGTCTCATCTTTAGCTGTATATACCCCAATTTATAAACATGCGAAACTTGAGCAGATAAAATATAATATATGAGTAATTCAGATTGGTAATCTTCCCGTCAGATGTCTGTACACTAAGGTTTAATCTTCCCACTCAGCATCAAGCTGGCAATAATGACCGATCCGATCAGTAAAATAATGATGACAGCCCATTCCCAGCGCTTGGGCTGTTTTTTTTGTTCCCTTTTTGCTCGGATGAACAACAACGATCCAATGCCATAGAAGAGTATCGATAAGACAAGGTATCTGATGCCCACAGCGTAGATCACGTAGAGAGAATAAAGGGTGCCAAGCAACGCAATCACAAGATGGTGGGGCGATTCTTTTTTTCTGAGACTCAGCGCAATCTTTACAGCATAGAGCGATGAAAGTAGGTAGGGGATGAGCACCAGCGTGGTGGCAATGGTGATGGCGGCGAGGTAGGTCTCATTGAGCTGGGGTGAGAGGATGGAGAGTAGGAAGAGCTGCGTGAAGCACTGCGTGAGGAGCAGCGCATTCACCGGTGTGCCCTTCCGGTTTACCTTCCGGAAAGTGCGGGGCAGCACCCCATCCTGTGCAGCAGCATAAAGCGTTTCCACCGAAAGCAGGATCCAGGAGAGGCTGGCGCCCAGTACCGAGACCATGATTCCCAGCTTGATAATGATGCCCCCGGCAGCGCCGATGGCTGTGCGGGAGAGTACCAGTGACAATGGTGTGTCGGAGGCTGCCAGCTCCTCAGCCGGAACTGAGGACATCGCGATAAAAGTGATCAGCATATAGACGGCCAGCACGATCAGTAGGGAAAGAATGATGGTCAGTCGCACGGTCTTCTGGCTCTTTGCCCGTCCCGATAACACGGAGGCCGCTTCCATACCGACAAAACACCAGAGGATAATCGCCATCGCTTCCTTCACCTGCAATAGGGGAGCCGTGGGTTCACCTGTAGAAGCTAGCCGGTTGTGCCAGTCGGCCGTAAAAAAGAGATCGCTTCGTACCAAAGAGATTCCCAGAATTATAATCAACAGAATGGGAATCAGCTTTGCTGTTGTCACAATAAAGTTGAGGATGGCTCCTTCGCGGATGCCGGCCATCAGAATGGCATAGAAGAACCAGAGCAGCGCCGATCCGATCAGAAAAGCAGTGAAGGGAGAGAGCGCCCGTTCTCCCAGCAGGTCGTTCAATGTCTTGAAGAAGAGCGCCAGATAGCTGATGTTTCCGAGCCAGCCTACCGACCAGTAGCCCCAGGCCGAGTTGAAGCCCATGTAATCGCCAAAACCATCGCGGGCATAGGCATAGACCCCACTTTTTAAATCGGGCTTGCGTGCAGCAAGGTAGACAAACACCAACGCCAGCATCAACGCTCCCAGACCGCCTACTATCCAGGCAATGAGTGTGCCTTGTGGGTTGGCTACCTGAATCAAATCCTTGGGTGAGTTGAAAATGCCGGATCCAATCATGGAGCCAAGTGCCACAAAAACCAGTAGCCACAAACCCAATTTTTCCTCTTTTTTTGCCATTTTCTATGGAATAAATGCCAGCACCCAGTGTTGCTGTCAACCAAAAATCCAGATCAGCAGCACAACGATAACCAGGGATGGGAGCATATTCATGATGCGGAGCTTTTTGATTTCGAGAATATTGATTCCCAGACCGATCAACAGGATGCCACCCACGCTGGTGAGCCCGAGAATGATTTCATTGTTGAAGAAACTCCCTGCATAACCTGCCAAAAGCGTAAGAGATGCCTGAAATATAAACAGGGGTAGTGCAGAAAAAATTACCCCCACGCCAAAAGCAGATGCCAGCAGAATGGCAGAGAAGAAGTCCATCAACGATTTGGTGTAGAGCAGGTCGGGTGAACCTCCTGTGCCTTCCTGGATGGTACCCAGAATGGTCATCGACCCCACACAAAACAAGAGAAACGCTGTGATTAACCCTTCGGAGAACTTTTCACTGCCGATGCGAAAACGATGCTTCAGGCTGTCGCTCAGCTGTGCGGCGCCTTTTTCCAGGTTCCACCATTCTCCCAACAATGAGCCGATGGCAAGGCTGCTCACCACGATCAGGATTTTTTTCATCTCCACGGCCATGGAAGCGCCAATGGCCAGCGTGAAAAGGCCAATTGCCTGAAAATAAATGGAGGAGATACGTTCAGGCATCCGCTTTTTAAGCAGGAGCCCGATCACTCCGCCACCCAATACAGCTGCTGTATTTACAAGGGTTCCGATCATCATTTATTGCAATAATCGGCAAAAATACCCATTAATTGTGAGAAATAAACGCAGATAATACTGCAAAGATTTGTTCCAAGGAAAAAAGAACTGTTTTTGCACAAAATTCGTACCTTTGTGACCCTTGAAAAATTATAATAACAGGATATGTACAATTGGTTTGAATGTAAAATACGATACGACAAGATGCTGGAGACCGGCATGCAGAAAACAGTGACCGAACCCTATCTGGTAGACGCACTGTCGTTCACCGAGGCGGAAGCAAGAATTATTGAAGAGATCAAGCCTTTTATCTCCGGTGAGTTTACCGTTTCCGATATCAAGCGCGTAAAATATACCGAGTCTTTCTTCAACGAGACAGGCGATCGCTATTTCAAGGCCAAACTTTACTTCATCACCCTCGATGAGAAAAGTGGCTCCGAAAAGAAAACAGCGATCAACATGCTGGTGCAGGCTACCGAATTGAAAGAGGCGGTAGAGATTGTGGAGGCGGAGATGAAGAAGACAATGATCGATTACACCTTTGCCGCCGTCAACGAAACACCCATCATGGATGTATTTCCTTATACGGGAGGAAAAGCTGCAGAAACTACAACATGACCATTCAGGCACATATAGCGGCATTGCAGGAGAGCATTCCAAAAGATGTAACCGTTGTAGCGGTCTCCAAGTTTCATCCCTCAGCGATGATCCGGGAAGCGTATGACAGCGGGCAACGTATCTTTGGCGAGAGCCGCGTGCAGGAGCTGGTAACCAAGCAGCAGGAGTTGCCTGGAGATATTCAGTGGCATTTTATCGGCAGCTTGCAGCGTAACAAAGTGAAACAGATCGCACCCTTTATCTCGCTGATCCACAGCCTCGACAGTGAAAAGCTCATGCAGGAGATCGACAAGCAGGGTGCCGCTCACCAACGGGTTATCCCTTGCCTGCTGCAACTTCACATAGCCGAGGAGGAAACCAAATCGGGATTCTCTCCCGATGAGTGCCGAAGTTTTCTGGCAAGCGGGACATGGAGGGAGTGTACCCATGTACAAATCTCCGGCGTAATGGGGATGGCCACGTATACCGACGACGAAGCGCATATCAGGAAGGAATTCAGGCTGCTAAAATCACTTTTTGAGGAATTTAAGGCAAACTATTTTGCAGAAGAAACCGCTTTTAAGGAGATATCGATGGGTATGTCGGGCGATTATTCCCTGGCCATGGAGGAAGGAAGCACCATGGTCCGTTTGGGCACGCTGATTTTTGGAGCGAGATAGGTTCGATGTTTCCCAACTCCGTCTGCTTTTTTCCCGATAGCATATCGATTTGATCGATTAAAATATCTATTTTTGTTAATCATATAAATTGAAGAACATTTTTCGCCCATGATTAATTTAGAAACAACATTTGCAGGTTTAAAACTGAAGAACCCGCTTATTGCAGGAAGCAGCGGGCTGACCAATTCAATTCAAAAGATACAGGAGCTGGAAGAAGCTGGTATCGGCGCCATCGTGCTGAAGTCGCTTTTCGAGGAGCAGATTGAGAATCATTCCGAGAAACTGTCGCAACTCTCTGATTATCCCGAGGCAGCCGATTATATCAACACCTACATCGAAATGAATCACGTGGAGAAGTATCTCGATCTGATTCGTACTGCCAAGGAAACCTGCTCGGTACCCATTGTAGCCAGTATCAACTGCTACAAATCGGCCAGATGGGTGGATTTCGCCAAAACCATTCAGCAGGCAGGTGCCGATGCATTGGAGCTCAATCTCTTTGTGTTGAACGCCGGAGAATTCAATGATTCCTATCTGGAGGATACATACGTGAATGTGGTCAGGGAACTGAAGAAGACCCTTCGCATCCCGTTGGTGATCAAGATGGCGAAGAACATCAGCAATTTGCCCGGCCTGGTGGGTAAGCTCAAGGCGTTGGGCGCCGATGGAGTGGTGCTATTCAACCGTTTTTATCAACTCGATATTGACATCAAAAAACTGGAAATCACTGCGGGACCTGTTTTCAGCAACCAGGCCGATTTCAGCGACACCCTGCGGTGGACAGCCATTGTGTCGGGGCGTGTCCCCGATTTCGATATTGCCTGTTCCTATGGTGTGCATAACTGGGAAGATGTGATCAAAGGGATCCTTGCCGGGGCCGGAGGAATTCAGCTCTGCAGCGTCCTGTATGAACAGGGCCCGGAGGTGATTGGAGAAATACTCACCTTGATGGAGGAATGGATGCAACAGAACAACTATGAGCGGTTGGAAGCATTCAAGGGTAAATTAAATTATGCCAATATTTCGAGTCCGTACCTCTACGAAAGAGTGCAGTTTATGAAATATTTCTCCAATTACAAGTAAGGTTATGAATATTCAACAACTCGAGTACATTATTGCAGTAGATAATTATCGCCATTTCTCCAAAGCTGCTGAAGCCTCTTTCGTTACCCAACCCACCTTGAGTATGATGATTCAGAAGCTCGAAGAGGAACTGGGAGTGAAAATCTTCGACCGCTCTCAGCTTCCTGTTCACCCCACTGAAATAGGAAAACGGATCATTGATCAGGCGCGGGTAGCTGTGGCTCAGGTGAACCAGCTCAAGGAAATTGTGCAGGAAGAAAAAGGCATAGTGAAAGGTGTTTTCCGACTGGGGATCATACCGACCATTTCACCCTACCTTCTTCCCAGGCTCATGCAGGTGCATAGTGAGAATAAATTCGATATCCGCATTGTGATCTCTGAACTCACGACCGACCAGATATTAAAAGGGCTCTCGAATGACTCACTCGATGGCGGCATTCTGGCCACACCTCTGAAAGAGCCGGCTATCAAAGAGCATCCCATCTATTATGAGCGGTTCTTTGCCTATATTTCACCTGTGGAGAAGACAATCTACGCCAAGACATCGATCGATGAGAGCGATCTCACCGCTGCGCGACTCTGGCTGCTGGATGAGGTTCACTGTTTCAGGACGCAGATTTTACACCTCTGTAACTTCAAGAAACGAAGAGGGGGCAACCAACAATCTATCTTTTCCTATGAAGCTGGCAGCATCGATACATTGATCAACATCGTGGATAAGAACGATGGGCTGACAGTGATTCCCGAGATGGCACTGAGCAGCCTGAGCGAAACACAGATGAAAAATGTACGTTCCTTTAAGAACAGTACTCCCGTGCGAGAGGTGAGTCTGGTTACGCGGAAAGAGTTTTTCAGGGAACGATTGCTCAGCATCCTGATCGACGAAGTGAAGATGGCCATTCCACGATCGCTTCAGGACGAAGCCATGAAGAAATACGTGGTGCCGTTGTAGTCTCCGGTTGTCACAAAACGCAGGGGCAGCAGTCGTTGCCCCTGTCGAATCGTAGAACAGCCTGTTACAGTGTCACTTTAAGACCCGCGAAGAAGGTTCTTGGCATTCCCGGGCCATAGATATAGCTCGAGGCTCTTCCCGCACCCGTGTCGAAATCCTTCTGATAGGCATCGAGCATGTTCTGCACCCCAGCATTGAGCTCGAGTTGCGTATCGTAATAGAGGTTGAACGTATAGGCTATCTTTGTGTTAAGCTCAAAGAAGGAGGGTGATTCTTCGGTGATGTTCACCCGTGAAAACCGATCTTTCCCCTCCACACCAAAGCCTGCCTCATGGGGTACCAGCATGCTACCGGTATAGTTTCCGGAAAGTGAAACCGAGAGTCTGTTTACAGGGGTGAGTGTAGCCACAAAATAGGCATAGTTGTCGGGGGTACGCATCATCCTTCGGGTGGGTGTCACCTCATCGAGTGGTTCTTCCTGGGCGTTGGCGGGTTCCCACCATTTTCTTTCCTCATCATACAGACTTCGCTGGATCGTAGCTCCCGCTTGCAGATCGAGTAGCTTCCCAAAAACGGCTCTTCCCTCCAGGTTCATCCCATATACCTTTGCTCCGTATCCCGCATTTTCGATGATGATCTCATTGCCTCTTTTCACCTCTGTAAAAGGGTTTTCGAGCTGCGTATAAAATCCTTCCACCAGGAGGTTAAACAACGATGCGCCTGACTGGTGATAGAGATCCACAGAGCCGCTGATGCTTTTTGAACGCTCCTCAATGAGGTCGTCCGACAAGATTCTGATGACCTGCTTTCCCCCTGCGATGTCCACATGGAGGTTTTCATCAAACACCTGCGGCGCACGAAATCCACCGCTGTAGGTTAGGCGGACATTGATGTTCTCCGTAGGGTTATATCGTAAATTGAGGCGCGGACTGAAGATGGCATGTTTCACCAGGTTGTGCTTATCAAGCCGCCCGCCGATCAGGAAACTCCACATCGCTGTCTTCCATTCATTTTGCAGGAATGAGCTGGCGGTACGGGTATTTTGTGCGATGTCCACGGCACGGTAACCGCTCTCATCTTCGAGGTTGCTTCCCGTATATTCCAGTCCTGCAGTCAGGTCTGCCGGCATAAACCCCAAATTGTCGAAAGAATGAATATAGTGTCCCCCTAACTGATAGGTGAGCTCCGCAGTGTTTCCAAATGAATTAATCCGCAGCAAGTTGTTTGCGATGGCGTTGTAGATCTCATCGAGTTCGGCCTGATTCATATCCGGTTCTGCAGGAGGGATATTTTTATCGTAAGGTTCGCCGGCACCATAGTAGCTCTCTCTGTCGGTATGGCTGGCTGCGGCATAAAGTGTCAACTTATGCCGTTGATCTGCAGAGTAGCGGTCGAAGTTGAGCGATCCACTGTTGATATAATGCTCCACCTGTTCTGTGATATAACTTTCAAATGGTTGTAACTTCAGTTGGTCGCCTCCTCGCCTGAACTCATGCAGGTTGCGGTATTCGAGTGTCAGCCTTGAGTAGACCCCCGTCTTCAGAAAGCTGCGGAAACCGAGGGAGCGGTTTTTAAGCAGTGGAAGCTCCGTAAAGCCATCTTCATCCATATCTACCCCGTCCCGGAGTCTGTGTTGTCCGTATACCATGATGCCTGCGTTTCGAGAGTCGTTTACCAGAGAGGCATTGAAGGTGGTATTGTTTTCCAAAGCTCCACTATCATGTATCCCGGATAGGGTATGAGCGAACTCCCCCGTGTTGCGGATAGGCTCCCGGGTGATGATGTTGATGGTGCCACCAATGGCGTTTGCACCAAAGAGTGCTGATCCGCCACCACGCACCACCTCAATGCGTTCAATCATGTTGGCTGGTATCTGCTCCAGACCGTATACACCCGACAGGGCACCCACCATGGGGCGTGAGTCAATCAATATCTGCGAATAAGAGCCCTCCATCCCGTTGATGCGTACCTGTGTGGTGCCACAATTCTGACAGTTGTTCTCCACCCGCAAGCCCGGTTGAAACTTTAACCCGTCGGACAATGTTTTGGAATTGGTCACATTGAGCGTTTGCATGTTCAGCACACTCACCAGGGAGGGTGCCATGCGTCGGGTGGTTTCGTTTCGGTTGGCTGAGATCACTACTGCATCGAGCGATACATTTTCTTCCTCCAGCTCAAAATCGATCTCCAACGTGCTGTTGGGTCGAATGGTTACTTCTCTTGTGAATGTTTTGTAGCCAATCATGGATGCTTCCAACCTGAAGTTACCTGTAGGCAGATTACGCAGAAAATAGTGTCCCGACGCATCGGTCGTGATGCCGATGGTGGTACCCTGTAATTTGATGGTCACATAGGGCAGGTGCTCTTTGGTTTTTCGGTCCAGTACATGCCCAAAGATATTGGCATCGCTCTGTGCCGGATGATTCCCGTCGCGCTGTGCATACAACGAGAGCGTAGATATATAGAGGATGATACAAATAAAATTTTTCATTTTAACTGTTTAATTGATTTAACTGAGGTGAATGTATCCGCAGGAGGGCACAAGTGAAGATAGCTTCACTGCGCTCAGGCTCAGAAAGGGATACGTAAGAAATAAACGGGTCAGGCCGCTATAGGGGGAGCTCTCAGTTGCCGGGGAGCAGCTGCTCTGATCAGGTGACCAGGTTGGTAGTAATTGGGATAATATTCAGAAACCAAAGGGGCAATGCCGACCACATCAATAGCTGGAATGATATCCGGTGTGAGTGATGTCTTAAAAATCTGATCAAGCAGTTGCAGTTCTTTCTGGGTGTGATCATGGGTGGGCATCGCTCCCTGTTTAAAGGGATGAGAATGCACGTAAGTTGTCTTGTTAATGATGTGGGTATGGGTAAAAAGTGACATTCCCCCTGCGTACAGTGTAAACAGTACCAGACAGAACCACCTTGTCGGAGTATAATTCTTCCACTTCATCCGGGTACAAAGATATGTTTTTTTGGCAAACCACAGCATCCCTTATTTTTTTTCTGGGTTTGCCGGGCTTACACATCAATCCGTGAGGTTTTTATCATCTTAAAAATTTGTGCTACATTTGCAACAGGAAAATTTCAGGTATGGAGCCACTGTCGGTCATTCAAAAATACTATAAGGAAGGAACGAAATTGTATAATATCTACTTCACCCACGTGAGCCAGGTGACGGATAAAGCACTTTCTATTGCCCGGAATCATCCCGAGTTGGCAGTGGATGTCCGGTTTATCGAGGAGGCTGGCATGCTTCACGACATTGGCATTTTTCAGACCAATGCACCCCACATTGCTTGCCAGGGTAGCTTCCCTTATATTTGTCATGGTTATCTGGGGCGAGAGCTGCTCACGGTAGAGGGTTATCCCAAGCATGGGCTGGTTTGTGAAAGGCACACAGGTACAGGCCTGAGCCTCGAAACCATCATCAACCGCAAGCTGCCTATTCCTCATCGAGACATGCGTCCGGTAAGCCTGGAGGAGAAAATCATCTGCTTCGCGGATAAGTTTTATTCCAAGTCGCAGCTCGGGAAAGAGAAGACGGTAAAGAAAATCAGACAAAATCTCAGCAGTCACGGCTGGCATCAGGTCGAAATATTCGATGAATGGTGTGAGTTATTCCTATAAATGATCTGTTTTGAGGGGAAATTATCATTTTTGGCAAACTATTTGTAGTGTCTATCTGGGTTAATGAAAAAGAATATGAAACAGAAGGATAATCAGCATATCGATCCCCTTGAGAGGGATGAGGAGATGAGTAAGGAAGCGACGCCGGAGCAAGAGATGAGTTCGGGTGAAGTAAAGGAAGACAAATTGACAGGTGAACCTGAACCGGCCAATTTGCCGGAACAGCTGGTGGAGCTGCAACAGAAATATGATGAACTGAACAACAGCTATCTTCGCTTGCACGCCGAATTCGATAATTTTCGCAAGCGTACGCTGAAAGAAAAAGCCGATCTCATTAAAAGTGGAGGTGAGCGTGTGTTACTCGATGTCATCTCGTTGGTGGACGATTTTGAACGTGCCCTTGTTATTCTCCACGAGGCGGAAGACAGGGAGGCCATGCTAGAGGGAATGAATCTTATTTATGGCAAGTTCACCAACTTCCTGAAGCAACATGGCGTGAAGGAAATAGAAGCCATTGGTCAACCGTTTGATGCAGACCGTTTCGAGGCAGTGACGACCATTCCGGTTCAGGATGAATCCCAGAAAGGAACGGTCGTTGATTGTATCATGAAAGGATATGCCTTGAATGATAAAATTATCCGTTTTCCAAAAGTAATTGTGGGAGAATAAAATGGCAGCAAAAAGAGATTTTTACGAAATACTGGAAGTTGCCAAGACAGCTTCAGCCGAAGAAATTAAGAAGGCTTACCGCAAGAAAGCTATTCAGTTCCACCCCGATAAAAATCCGGGTGACAAGGAAGCCGAAGAAAATTTTAAAGAGGCGGCTGAAGCCTATGAGGTGTTGAGCGATGCGAACAAACGTGCCCGTTACGACCAGTTTGGCCATGCCGGTGTGGGAGGTGCAGCATCGAGCGGAGGCTTTGGCGGTGGCATGTCAATGGACGATATCTTCTCTCAGTTTGGAGATATCTTCGGTGGCCATTTTGGAGGCTTTGGCGGTTTCGGAGGCTTTGGTGGCGGTCAGCGCGGCCGAAGAGTGAACCGAGGTTCCGACTTGCGCGTCAAGGTGAAGCTGAATTTGAAGGAAATTCTGAATGGCGTAGAGAAGAAGATCAAAGTAAAAAAATATGTTTCCTGCACCCATTGTAGTGGGAACGGTTCTGAGAACGGCACATCCCTATCTACTTGTGCTACCTGCAATGGCTCGGGAGTGGTGACACGGGTCGCAAATACCATCCTGGGGCAAATGCAGACTTCCTCTACCTGTCCCACATGCAATGGCGAAGGAAAATCTATCACCCGAAAATGTGTTCACTGCAATGGAGAGGGGATTCTGCGGGAAGAAGAGGTTATCCCTATCAGGATACCTGCCGGCGTGGCCGAAGGAATGCAACTGTCCATGTCTGGCAAAGGGAATGCTGCCCGCCGGGGTGGCGTCAACGGTGATTTGTTGATCGTGATTGAGGAGGAGGAGGATCCAAACCTGATTCGCGACGAGAACGATGTGATCTATAACCTGTTTCTCAGTTTCCCGATGGCTGCATTGGGTGGAACAGTGGAAGTGCCGACCATTGATGGAGTGGCCAAGGTAAAGATTGAGCCCGGAACACAGCCGGGGAAGGTACTCCGGTTGCGCAACAAGGGGCTCCCTTCGGTCAATTCCTATGGAAAAGGTGATGAACTGGTCAACGTGAATGTCTACGTTCCGGAAAACCTGAATGAAAAAGAACGAAAATGGATGGAGGACATGAAGCAGTCGGAGAACTTTGTCCCGTCAGCCTCTGCACGCAAAAGTGTCTTTAATAAGTTCAAGAAAATGTTTGACTGACGTGGCTCATCCCTGATCGGTTCAGACTATTTCATTGTCATGGCATCTTCTTTGAGATGCCTTTTTTTTGCGAACAAAATAAATTAATGAAAAATTTCCGTAATTCAATCTTTTATTCATTTTTAATTATTTACTTTGCATATCAAAATAAAAATGAATAAAACAAGCCAGATAAATCACATGATTAGCTGTAACTGTTTGAGCTTTTTTATCAATCTATTTGCTAAAACCACTTAATATGCAACGCAAACTTTTAATCAGGGATCTGACATTAAGAGACGGGCAACAGTCAGCATTCGCCACCCGCATGAACCAATCACAGGTTGACAGGGTATTGCCATTTTACAAGGATGCCAATTTTTACGCTATGGAGGTCTGGGGTGGTGCCGTCCCCGATTCTGTCATGCGTTTCCTGGGTGAAAATCCCTGGGACAGGCTCAAAAAGGTCTATGAGGGTGTCGGTGGAGCGTCGCACCTGACCGCTTTGTCGAGAGGCAGAAACCTTTATGGCTATGCTCCCTATCCAGATGAAATTATTGATGGATTTTTTAAGCACGCTGTTTCCAACGGTCTTCACATCATGCGTATATTCGATGCGTTGAATGATGTGGACAACATCCGTTCGAGTGTGAAATCCATCAAAAAATATGGAGGTATGGCAGATTGTGCGGTATGTTATACCATTGATCCCAAATATGATGACGAACAGACTCCACAGCCCGCAACGAAGAGTGGATTCTTTGCCCGGTTAACAGGCAAAAAAAAGGAGATAGAACAGCCTGCGCACAAACCTGTTTTCACCGATGCTTATTTTTTGCAGACTGCCAAAGAGATGGAGGCAATGGGTGCCGACATGATCACCATCAAGGATATGAGTGGGTTGATTCCACCATCGCGTGTGGCAGCACTTGTTTCTCTGTTCAAGAAAGAATTGCATGTGCCCATCGATTTTCATACCCACTGTACACCGGGGTACGGCCTGGGTTCAGTGCTTTCGTCCATCATAAACGGTGTGGATGTGGTTGACACCAACATATGGTACTTCTCCGGTGGCCCAGCGGCTCCCGCCATTGAACTGGTCTATCTCTTCTGCAAGAAACTGGGCGTAGAGTTGGATGTAAATATGGAGGCCGTCGCAAAAATTAATGCCGAGTTGCTGCATATTCGCAAAGAGTTGGATGCGTTTGATACGGTGAAGCAATTTCCCAATGCGTTTAATCCGCTCACCGATGTGCTGCCGGCACAAGTCGATCGGCTGTTCGATGATGCCATTCTTGCTGCCAAAAATAACCGGGAATCGGATTTGTTGGCTGCTTGTCATGCCATTGAAGCATATTTTAATTTCCCTTTGCCCGATGAAAAAGTAAAGAATGCCGAAATACCCGGTGGCATGTATACCAACATGGTGGCCCAATTGAAGCAGTTCAATGCGCTTGATATTCTGGAAGATGCCATGAAACTCATTCCGAGTGTACGGCTCGATGCAGGCTTGCCCCCGTTGGTGACACCCACCAGTCAGATCGTGGGTGTACAGGCAGTAAGTTCTACGCTGAACCTGCAGAACGGACGTGACAAGTATGCCAATGCTTCCAATCAGTTTGTGGCTTTGGTGAAGGGAGAATACGGCAAAACGCCTGTGCCGGTAGATCCGGAATTCCGTGAGAAGATTACAGGCTCACCTTTGGAGGTTCCTTACGACACATCGAAATACAAAAAGCAGGAGAATCCGCTGCTCCCTGAATGGGGAAATGTGCAGTTGGCTCAAAATGAGGAAGAAGTGTTGTTGCTTGAACTATTTCCTTCGGTGGCAGCCAATTATCTCAGGAAAATCAGGGAAGAAGAGTTTACACGGAACCAGGCTGAGGTAGAAGTCTCCGGATCCACCCTGCAACCTTCGTCCACAACCATCGAGACAGAAGAAGAGCCAGAGGGTTATCTCGTTTTAAGTCCCATGCCCGGAACAATGATGAAGATTGTGGCCGAGGAGGGTGATGTAGTCGGCAAAGGTGCCAAGCTGTTTGTGCTGGAGTCGATGAAAATGGAAAATGACATCATCTCCGATTACGCGGGGAAGGTATATAAAATTTATGTAACACAGGGCAGCTTGCTACAGGAAGGCCAGCCGGTGATGAAAATTCTACTGTAACGACCAATCTTTGCGATATAAGCTGTCTCAAAAAATTTTTTGAGACAGCTTTTTTTTTCAGGAAATGGAGCCCTCCTTCGGCAACCTGAAATGCAGAAATAATAGCCTTTTGCACGGATAATGGAAGGGTAATGCACGGGTAATGGGTCGTTATCTCCTTATACATATACGGAGTGATAACGGAGGGATAAGGGAGGGATACCGAACATGATACGAGCAAGGTAGCAAGAAAGACCGTCTCATCATAAAACATGATAGGAATAAAAGGCAGGTCGGGTGTCCCCGATCAGTCCCTTTTTCTGCAACATGGTTAAGGAGATCAGGATGATTCAAATCATGAAATTGCGTGCTTCTGTTAAAGAGTCGATCTTTCCCACGTCGATTACTTGTAGATTGTCGGGGATGAATGCCGTCAGTTCTACTTTGTCACATACCGACAGATAAAAATCGATGATGGAGAATTTCTCCTTGTATGCTTTCATATAGGAGAGAAGTGATGGGGAGATTATGTGAATTCCCGAGAAAGCAAGTTGCCGATAGCAGGTGGGATCGATATCACGAAAGGGCGATTTTACTTCGCCTGTTTGATGATTGATCCAGCCCTTCAGGTGGTTGTTGTGATCGAACAGCAGATAGCGTGATGTCTGGCGTTCACTGCAGAGTAGGGTTGCAGCCGTATAGTTCTTCAGGTGAAAGTGATACAGATCGTGCAGGTTGACGTTGGATAAAATGTCGACATTGTGAATCAGAAATGGCTCGTTGTCGTCGAAGAACCAGGCTGCTTTTTTGATGCCTCCACCGGTATCCAGCAACTGTTCTCTTTCATCGGAAAATTCAATCCGGATGTCAAACAGATGGTTCTCCTGCACAAAGTCAATAATTTGCTGACCGAAATGATGAATATTGATGATGATTTCATCAAAACCAGATTGTTTGAGTTTTTCAATGGTGTGCTGCAGCAAGGGTTTTCCGGCGACCGGCACCAACGCTTTGGGTATGTTGTCGGTCAGGGGCTTCAGGCGTGTGCCAAGCCCGGCGGCAAAGATCATTGCTTTCATCTTTTCCGGAATTCCTGTTCCATGTTTTGTTCGCGGTGAATCAGCGATACCCGCACACCGAATTCCTTTGAGATGTGTTCTGCTACATGCTGGGCAGCGTAGACCGACCGATGCTGACCGCCCGTACAGCCAAAGGAGACCATGAGATTGGTAAACTTTCGCTCCATATAACGGGTTACATGCCTGTCGATAAGGGGATAGATGGTATCCAGAAACGTGGTCATTTCCCCATCCTCTTCCAGAAACTTAATCACTGGTTCATCGAGTCCGGTTACATTGTTATACCGTTCGTATTTTCCCGGATTGTTGATGGCACGACAGTCGAATACATATCCTCCTCCGTTGCCCGACGCATCATCGGGGATACCCTTTTTGTAAGCAAAGCTGTAAACCCGTACTTCCAGCTCTCTTTTACGTGAGTCGGCGAATTGTTTCAATTCGGTCATCTCTTTCAACAGCTTGCAGAGGTAGGGATACTCGGCAAAATCATCCTGAAGCAGTTCGCGCAGGTTGTCCAGCGCAAAGGGTACGCTTTGGATAAAATGAGGTTTTTTCTCGAAATAGCCTCTGAAGCCGTAAGCCCCCAATACCTGGAGTGTGCGGAAAAGAACAAACTGACGCAGTCGGTAGCAAAAGTTTTCCTTATTTACGGGTTGGTATTTCTGCAAGGAGGCGATGTAACTCTCGATCAGCTCTTCACGTAGTCCGGAAGGGAGGTTTGCTTTCGCTTGCCAGAGGAAGGAGGCTACATCGTAATAGACCGGTCCTTTCCTGCCGCCCTGGAAATCGATAAAGAACGGATTGCCATTCAACAGCATCACGTTGCGTGACTGAAAATCGCGGTACATAAATGTGTCGGTCTCCTCTTCCAGCAAGACCTCCGCGAGCTTCTCAAAATCATTTTCCAGAAGATCTTCCCTGAAATCCAAGCCGGTCGTCTTCAGAAAACTGTATTTGAAATAATTGAGGTCCCACATTACCGAGCGACGATTGAATTCAGGCAAGGGGTAGCACACCCTGAAATCGAGATGCTCAGCCCCTCTGTACTGAAAATCGGCCAACAAGGAGATGGTTCTGTGCAGGAGCGCTTTCTCTTCGTGATCAAACACACCGGTCAGCCTTCCTCCTTTGATTAAATCGAACAGGTGGGTGTCACCCAGATCCTCCTGCAGGTAAAACATCCCGTCGTCCGATACGGCAAGCAGCTCCGGCACATTCAATTGCTGAGAGCGAAAATGCTTTGCCAGCCGGATGAAAGCGCGGTTCTCATCGCGCGATTCCCCATGTACGCCGATAAGCGATATCCCATCACGCTGTATGCGGTAATATTTCCGGTTGGAACCCGAGGAAGGCAGTGCCTCCAGATTGGGATTTCCTATTCCGGTATGATCTGTAAAGAGGGAGATGAGTTGTTGCATGTTCCAAGTTTGGGCGTTTAAAAGTTTCGTCGTTTCGTCGTTGCGGGGTTTGTACGTTTCGGCGTTCAATGTTTTTGGATTTTACCGACTGCAGTAATCATCCAGCTCTTTCAACCAGACGGCTGCCGAAGCATCGCTCGGCATGCGCCAGTCGCCACGGGGCGAAAGGTTCACAGAGCCCACCTTGGGTCCGTCGGGTAGGCAGGAGCGTTTGAACTGCTGTGCAAAAAAGCGCTTGTAAAATACCCGCAGCCATTGCGCTATTTCGTCGGGAGTGTATTTTTCGTTAAAAGCCTGACAGGCCAGGAAGAAAATACGTTTTGGTCCGTCACCGTAGCGAAGCATGCGATGTAGGAAGAAATCGTGCAGCTCATAGGGACCCACAAAATGTTCCGTTTTTTGGGCGATGTTTCCCTCTTCATCCGCCGGCAGGAGCTCGGGACTAAATGGCGTATCGAGCACGTCGTGCAGGATGCTACGGGCAGGTTCCTCCATCCTGTTGTCGGCGATCCATTGCACCAATCGGGCCACCAGTGTCTTGGGTATACTTGCATTCACGGCATACATCGACATGTGGTCGCCATTATAGGTAGCCCATCCCAGGGCAAGTTCCGACATGTTTCCTGTACCCACGACCAGACCCCCGGTCATATTGGCGTAATCCATCAGAATCTGGGTACGCTCCCGCGCCTGACTGTTCTCGTATGTGATGTCGTGCCGGTGAATGTCGTGCCCGATATCTTTGAAATGTTGGGTGACTGCTTCTGTAATGGAAATCTCCTTCATGGTTACGCCCGCCGACTTCATCAGTTCAACAGCGTTGTGATAGGTTCGTTTTGTGGTTCCAAACCCCGGCATGGTGATGCCATGGATATTTTCACGGGGAAGGCCGAGGAGATCGAATGCCTTGATGGTTGCGAGAAGGGCCAGGGTGGAATCGAGGCCGCCCGAAATGCCGATGACCGCTGTGGTCACTCCTGTATGCTGCAGGCGCTTCGCCAACCCGTTTGTCTGAATAAGAAATACCTCCGAAAGATACTCTTCGGCTCTGTCTTCTGAAGGGATAAAAGGGTGGGGGTTGAAGGTGCGGTACCATTTATCGGGAGTGACCGGAGGAAGGAAGCAGTCTGTCTCCGAGATATGTCCTGAAGCTGCTGTCAGATAGTTGGTGTTTTTGATCCGGTCGTGTCGCAGCGCGTCGATGTCGATGTCGGCAATGGTGAGTTCACTCTTCTGCGAGAAACGTTTCGATTCAGCCAGCAGCGATCCGTTCTCGGCAATCAGGCAGGCACCTGAAAAAACCAGGTCGGTGGTCGATTCGCCACACCCCGCTGAGGCGTACACGTAGGCGGCGTTGCATCGTGCCGACTGCTGGAGTACAAGCGACTTCCTGTACTGGTGTTTGCCTACCAGCTCGTTGCTGGCAGAGAGGTTGAAAAGGATATCTGCTCCCTGCAGTGCCAGGCTTGAGGAGGGAGGATTGGGTGTCCATAAATCTTCACATATCTCAATCGCAAAGTGGGCGTAGGGTGTATGAAAAACCATTCCTTCGGAAGCAATAGGCACTGCTTCACCGCCAATCTCTACCGAAAAGTCAGGCAGGTCGCCAGCCGCGGCAAACCATCTTTTCTCGTAATATTCCCTGTCGTTGGGGATGTTCGTTTTGGGAACAATACCCAGAATGCCTTCGGCGGATATGACGGCAGCCACATTGAACAGGCTGCTTTTGATGCGGAGCGGCAGTCCCACGATGGCGATGAGAGAAGGTTTCTCTTTCATGAATGTGACAAGCTCTGTCAGTGCACCAACCGCTCTGCGTTGCAATGTTTCCTGAAAGAAGAGGTCGCCGCAGCTATATCCCGTGATGGATAGTTCGGGAAAGCAGACAATCTGAACACTTTCCCGGTAGGCATGTTCCAGAAGGGATTTTATTTCCCCGATGTTGTAATCACAATCGGCTACCTTCAGTGCAGGTGAAGCAGCAGCCACGCGTAAAAAGCCAAAATCGTTTATTTCCATATTTCTTCCTCCAAAAGACAATTCTTATCCGTAAAAAAGATCCCTTGCAGATGATCAAATTCATGCTGGAAAATTACTGCCGCAAAGTTGTCACCTCTCTGGTATCCCTCTAGGCGTTCCCGATGGAAATCACCCTTTTCATCCCAAAATTCCACTTCTATCCATGGGTATCGTATCGAGTTGCCACTTGTATCGGGAATGGAGAGACATCCGTCGCGCTCAAAACAAACCGTTTCCGCCGAGTGTGCCACCATGCGGGGATTGATCACTACCTGTAGCGGTTTCCCGGGAAGGTCTACCCGCATAAACAGAAAAACATTCTTCAGCACGCCCACCTGGGGAGCTGCGATGCCCACTCCGCCGGCCTGCTCCATGGTGATGCGCAGGCGTTCGATGAGTAACTGCAGGTTTTTATCATCCGCAATTGAATCGGGATCCGCCATATCAGTGGATGGCATCCGCAGTATCAGCGAATCTACCGGGTCGGTTGTCTGAAGAATGCGGAATACACTTTCTCCCGTTTCATGGCCGATGATCTCCAGCTCTCTTTCGGTGAAAGTTGTGGTACGCTGTGAGAAACTCATTGTAACCTGCAGAGATAGCAGGATGAGTGAGATGACAAATTTCTGTTTCATTCCACCTGGATGCTTTGCCTACAAAAATAAACAAATAAATTGGGAATGATGCAATGCAAAACGATTGTACCGAATTAAATCCGGGTGTCTCGCAAGAGCTCCAGTATTCCTGGCAAGGCTTCAAACAGGGCAATCACGGAGTCGAATACCAGCGAGGCGCCTGCATCACGCAGTATGGCATCGGGCAGGGGACCGGTGTTTACGGCAATGGTGAAGATTCCGGCTCCCACTGCTGCTTCAATGCCTAACGGGGCATTCTCGATTACGATGGCCTGGTTGGGCATCAGGTTGCCTCCTTTTTGTAACCCCATCAAAAATGGTTCAGGGTGTGGCTTGCCATGAACAACGTCGAAGGCGGTAACCATGGTGGCGGTGGTGAAGATTCCCGGAAAATGAGTGTCCAGTTTATTGAGCAGAGAGGGTTGGCCGGAGCCTGTTACCAATACTGGGGTAAGCCCCTCCTTTTTTACGTAGTCCAACACCTCTTTTGAACCCGGTATGGTTGCCCCGCTGTTGTATAACTGGAATAACTCCGTTTTACGGGCATAAATTTTTTGTTCCTCCTCTTCGGTTGAATTGCGATGCAGGTTTCTCTGGAAAATAGCATCGATGGTTGATTTGCCTATTCTTCCCTCCTGCATATAAAACTCGTTTGGCAAGTGCTGCAGGTTGAACTCTTCTATTGTCTCCCGCCACGATTTGTCATGCGCCGGCATGGAATCATACAGCACCCCATCCATGTCAAAAATGACCGATTTCAGATCGAAGTGCGTAAATGCATGTTGTTGTAAATATGTGGTGAGTATTTGTTTCATTGATTGGTTTTATAGTGTGATAAATCATGAAAATCACCGGTTACCTTTTGGGTGACCGGTGATTTTTTTTCTTCGTACCGATGTCAGATACGTTGTTTGATCGCTTTTGTTTCTGCTTCGTATCCCGGTTTCTCCAGTAACGCGAACATGTTCTTCTTATAAGCTTCCACGCCAGGCTGGTTGAAAGGATTGATTCCCAGTAGATATCCACTGATTCCGCAGGCTTTTTCAAAGAAGTAAATCAGCTGTCCGATATATTTTTCATTCAGCTCGGGAAGTTCGATCAGCAAATTGGGCACATCTCCGTCCACATGTGCAATGCGGGTACCCAGTTCGGCCATTTTATTCACCTCATCCACGCGTCTGTCCTTCAGGAAGTTTAATCCGTCGAGATCTCTTTCGTCGTACGGTATTTGTACTTTCTTGTTTGGGCTTTTCACCGAAATCACCGTCTCAAAGATGGTGCGCTCACCTTCCTGTATCCATTGTCCCATGGAATGCAGGTCGGTGGTGAAGTCCACTGCTGCCGGGAAGATGCCCAGGTTATCTTTTCCTTCGCTTTCCCCATAGAGCTGTTTCCACCATTCTGCAAGAAAGTGGAGTTTGGGATGGTAATTCACCAGGATCTCTATTTTTTTGCCTTGTCTGTAAAGCAGGTTGCGTATCACGGCGTAGATAGCCGGCAGGTTGTAATCGAACGAGACAGAGGGTGCAGTAGCTTTTTCAATTTCCACGGCACCTTGCACCAGCTTACGGATGTCGATGCCGGCCACGGCGATGGGCAGCAACCCCACCGGGGTCAGAACTGAGTAGCGGCCTCCTACATTGTCGGGGATGACAAAGGTCTTGTATCCTTCGGTGGTGGCCAGGGAACGAAGAGCACCTTTTGCTGCGTCGGTGATGGCTACAATCCGTTGGCGAGCTTCTTCTTTGCCCACCCTGCTTTCCAACTGATCTTTCAATAGACGGAAGGCAATAGCCGGTTCGGTTGTTGTTCCCGATTTGGAGATGTTGATGATACCGAACTCTCTCTCTTTCAGCCAGTCCGTTAACTCATACAGGTAATCTTCGCCGATGTTGTTTCCTGCGTAAAGGATCACCGGGTTTTTACGTGCATGCCCATCCTGGAGCCAGTCGAATGAGCTTGAGAGGGCATCGATCACCGCCCGGGCACCTAGGTAGCTACCGCCGATGCCTACCACCACTACGGCGTCGCAACGTGTACGCAACACGGTTGCGGCATCTTCTATTTCTCTGAAAACTTCTTCGGTAATGGAGGAGGGTAGATCTACCCATCCCAGAAAATCGCTACCTTCACGTGAGCCGTCGTGTAATGCCTGGTTGCAGGCTGTGGCATGTGGTGCCTGATTCAGAATCTCCTCTTCCTGGAGAAAACCGAGAACCTGTTTGATGTTTAATTGAATGCTATCCATTGTATATGCTATTAAATCGGTGTGATATATAGATTCCCTTATACGTTTAAAAAAATTCGATCAGCTTGTTGATTGCTGTCTGGGGCGGCAGTTTCTCATAGAGAACCTGGTACACCGTCCAGGCGATGGGCATGTTCACCCGAAAGCGACTGTTGAGCTCATGGATGCATTTTGCCCCATAATACCCTTCGGTAACCATCTCCATTTCCAGTTGTGCCGTTTTGACCGAATAGCCTTTCCCGATCATGGTACCAAGGGTCCGGTTACGGCTGAACTGCGAATATCCGGTGACGAGCATATCACCCAGATAATGCTGCTCGGTGATGTTGCGTTCCAGGGGAACGACACCTTCAAGGAAGTGCTCCATCTCCCGGGCACAATTGCTCATCAGCACGGCCTGGAAATTATCGCCATACTGCAAACCCTGGCAAATGCCGGCGGCGATGGCATATATATTTTTCAAGACAGCGGCAAGTTCAATGCCCACTACATCGTTCGATAAACGAACCTTCAACAGGCGTGAGGTAATTGCTTCGGAGAGTAACGTTGCTTTGTTCTGGTCGCTGCTGGCGACGGTGAGGAACGACAAACGTTCCAGAGCCACCTCTTCGGCATGGCAAGGTCCGGAGATGACGCCGATGTTTTCTGTTGGGATCTTGTAATTGGATGCGAGAAACTCGCTCATCACCATGTTGTCATTGGGTATAATCCCCTTAAGTGCCGACACCATGAATTTGTCGCGGAAGGTGCTGCTCCATATTCTGCGGAAATATTGTTTCACAAAAGGAGAAGGAATGGCTATGATGATGGTATCAGACTCTTTGATCGCCTTCTCAATGTTGGAGTAAAAGGTAATCTGGGCCAGGTTGAATTTTACATTGGTCAGATAATTGGGATTATGGCCCAGTTTGTAGAACCCTTCAATCTGGTCGTCACGACGGATGAACCAGTTCATCTGCTTTTGGTTCATCAGCACTATTTTGGCCAGTGCTGTACCCCAGGTACCGCCTCCCAAAATACAGACCTTTCCGATTGAATCCGTCATAATGGTGCTTTAAAGAGGGATGACGATTACATAGATGCGTTGGCTATCCATGTTTTAACCTCTTCGGGTGAGGGATTGTTCAATCCCATTTTGAATTTTTTGTTCAGTCCGCAAATCTCCTGGTGGAATTTGTTGGGATTCACTTCCTGCAGTGCTTTAACTTGCAGATATCCTGCTTTTTGGATCACGGCAACCCATTCCTCCGGAATACCGAGTTGTGCATAGTCTGCCACGCTATCTTTTTTCGTTTTCTTTTCAGGACGCATCAACGGGAAGAGTAGCACCTCCTGAATGGTGGTCTGCCCGGTGAGCAGCATGGTCAGTCGATCCATTCCTATCCCCATGCCAGAGGTGGGTGGCATGCCATATTCGAGGGCACGCAGAAAATCCTGGTCTATGAACATCGCCTCGTCGTCGCCCTTCTCGGAGAGGCGCAATTGCTCTTCGAAGCGTGCGCGCTGGTCGATGGGGTCGTTCAGCTCAGAGTAAGCATTGGCAAGTTCCTTTCCATTGACCATCAGCTCAAAGCGCTCTGTCAGCTCCGGGTTGTCGCGGTGACGTTTGCAAAGGGGCGACATCTCAATGGGATAATCAATGATGAAGGTGGGTTGTATGTATTTTCCTTCGGCTTTCTCACCGAAGATCTCGTCAATCAGCTTTCCTTTCCCCATTGTCTCATCCTGCTCCACATCCAGTTGCCTGCAGACATCACGAAGCTGATTTTCATCCATTCCGTTGATGTCGATACCGGTATGTTCCTTGATGGCATCGATCATGGTCACCCTTTTGTAGGGTGCCTTGAAGTCTATTTCATGTTCGCCGACCGTTACTTTGGTGGTGCCGAGGACCTTGAGTGCCACCTGCTCCAACATTTGCTCGGTGAATTCCATCATCCAGCGGTAGTCTTTGTAAGACACGTAAATTTCCATCACGGTGAATTCGGGATTGTGTGTCCGATCCATTCCTTCGTTCCGGAAGTTGCGGGAAAACTCATAAACCCCTTCAAATCCGCCAACAATGAGTCTCTTCAAATAGAGCTCGTTTGCTATACGCAGGTAGAGGTCGATGTCGAGCGCATTCATGTGGGTGATGAAAGGACGTGCTGCAGCTCCTCCGGGGATGCTTTGGAGTACGGGGGTATCCACTTCGAGATAACCCATGTTGTTGAAGTAGGAGCGCATTGCATCGAAGATGCGGGTACGTTTCACGAAAATATCCCTTACATCTTCGTTTACCAGCAGGTCCACATATCGTTGTCGATAGCGTAGCTCCGGATCGGAAAGCTTATCGTAAGCCACACCATCCTTTATCTTTACCACCGGCAGTGGCCTGAGTGACTTGGATAAGATGGTGAGTGTTTCCGCATGTATAGAGATCTCGCCCGTTTGGGTGCGAAAAACAAAACCGGTAATTCCTACGAAATCACCTATATCGGTCAGTTTCTTAAAAATGATGTTGTAAAGATCCTTGTTTTCTCCCGGACAAATGTCGTCGCGGGTTATGTAAACCTGAATACGCCCTTTGGCGTCCATCAGTTCAATAAAAGAGGCCTTTCCCATGATACGGCGCGTCATGATGCGGCCTGCTATGCTTACGTGGCGACGTTCCGCGTCGTCCTTGAATGCGTCTTTTATTTCTGTGGACCAGGCGTCCACATTGTACAGTGCGGCAGGATAAGGCTCCACGCCCAACGACCTTAATTCGTCGAGGCTCTGCCGGCGGATAATCTCCTGTTCGCTAAGTTCTAAATTTTGCATGTTCTGATAGTAGTTCGGGGGAGTGATACCCAAATTTTGGACAAAAGTACAAAATATATTTGCGAATGCCTACTTTTTCTTCACTTTACGATGCAGTAAAACGCTCAAAAGATGTTTCATATACTCATGTAATACAGGAAGAAGAAAGAATGCAAATAAGGTTGAGAAATAGGCCATATTTCATTGCTGAAAAATTTCATTAATTAAAAAATAATGTCTTACTTTGTGGTGTATGTGCGAATATGAATTAATTATTTAATATTCAAACTGCTGTAGATGTTTTTTTAACTTTAAGGTGTTCCTTTTGTCAACGTTTATGGAAGGGGTCAAGCCTTCCAAGAATTGAATTCTAGCAAACTGACATGTATGGAAGACACAATGATCGTTGTTGTGCATTGTTTGTAAAGCAAAATGAATTTACAAAGGGTAAATGAGATAATTAACGGTGCCATTCAACTTGGTTGTAACCCACAACGCGAATATGCACATGCTTTCGCTTCTGATTTGATGAGCGACGTATTGCGGTATCAGATGGAAAACGCCGTGCTTATTACAGGGCTGTGTACCGTGCAGGCGATCCGTACAGCCGAGATCATCAATGTTCCCTGCATCATCTTTGGCCGTGGAAAGCAGGTGACACCCGACATGCTGGCGCTGGCCGAGGAACATCAGATTTCCATCATTGTATCTGGCTCCACCATCTTTGAGATAGCTGGAAAACTTTATCAAAACGGACTGAAACCGGTGCCATATGAAGATGCAGTATCACATAGAGGGAGGCAATTTTAGTGCTGCAGGGCGAGCAAGTTCGGAGGTGAAAAAAACGCTGAAACAGTTCAATATATCGCCTGTAGTTGTCCGCAGGATTGCCGTGGCTCTTTATGAAGCAGAGGTAAACGTGGTGGCACATGCATGGAGAGGGACCATGAGCGTGGAACTTACACCTGAGGATATCCACGTGGTGGTGGAGGATGAAGGGCCCGGTATCGAAGACATTGACAAAGCCATGGAAGAGGGGTATTCTACTGCCAGTGAGGCAGTCCGTCAGATGGGGTTTGGCGCTGGTATGGGATTGCCCAACATTCGCAAAAATTGCGATGAGATGCATCTCTCCTCTACCCCTGGCAGAGGTACCCGTATAGAAATTAAAGTATATTTCAACGCTTTTTAAGTCGACAAACCATACTCCGAAAGTCTTCACAGCATGGACGGCAGGAATTACATACATTCCATACAGATCGATACGACGAAATGTATCGGGTGCTCCCATTGTATGCGTGTTTGTTCCACGCAGGCTATCCGCATCGTGGAGGGATATGCGAACATACAACCGGAGAGATGTGTCGATTGCGGTGAATGTTATCGTGTTTGTCCCCAGCGTGCCATTTATGCGAAGGATGATGGCGTTGCTTCCTTGAGCAGGGACAGGTACCACATTGCGCTGGTACCGTCGGTTTTCATCGGCCAGTTCTCTTCCGAATATTCTGCTTCCAGGGTGCTGGATGCCGTGAAACAGATTGGCTTCGATGAGGTGTTTGAGGTGGAGCAGGCGATCGACTTCATGAAGGAAGCCTATCAATCACTTGCGGCGGCGGAGTTTCCACGCCCCATTATCAGCTCTTTTTGTCCTGCAGTGGTCCGACTTATTCAGGTGCTGTATCCCTCCTTCACCAGTCACATCATGCAACTAAAAGCCCCACACGACATGGCTGCACTCTATTTGCGAAAATGGAAAGAGCAGGAAGGAAAGGATCCTCAAAAAATAGCTATTTATTACATCACGCCTTGTGCTGCAAAGATCGTAGCAGCCCGTGCCCCTGTTGGTGAGTCGGAATCGCCCATCGATGCCGCCATCAGCATTACCGAAGTCTATAATCTGGTATCGAAAATATTGCACGCAAAGAGCAATGCAGGGTTATACAAGACATGTGCCAACATGAGTCCCGATTCGGTCAATTGGTCGTTGTCGGGGACCGAAAAAAAATACTTCCCGGGAAGAAGCCTCGCCATTGATGGGATGGACAATGTGATTGAGTTCATGGAGAAGCTGGAGTCGGGGCACCTCTCTCCGATTGATTTTCTGGAACTGCGTGCCTGTGACCAGGGTTGTGCCGGGGGAATCCTCTGTCCCGGTAACCGGTTTCTGACGGTAGAGAGATTGGAGCAGCGACAGAAAAGACTAAAGAAGCTAAAAAAAGCCAATCACGGTCAGGTTCGAAATCCCTTGATGACATATCGGGAGGAGTTGCGGCATTTTTCGGGCGTTGCGCCCGTATTGCCGCGGGAGGGGCTGCTGCTGGATGAAGATATGGAGAAAGCATTGCTCAAGCTTCAACGTATTGAGAGATTGATGACCTATTTCCCGGGTTTCGATTGTGGAGCCTGTGGTGCGCCCGGTTGCAGGAATCTGGCCGAAGATATTGTGCGGGGAAAAGCAAGCATCTCACATTGTTTGTTTGTGCAGCGAGTAATGGAGAAAAATTACAAGTTGAGTCCTGATCAGGCCTTTGTGGTTATTGAAAAGATATGGGGCAGAAACAGACTCAATAAATACAGTGATTCAGATGGAAAAGAGTCTAATACAGCTTATTGAGGTGTTGGGTTACCGGTGTCTGGCAGGACAGGTGCGGACCGACAGAATGGTGCATTGGGGTTACGTGTCGGATCTGTTAAGTGATGTAATGGGTAAGGCACAGCCCGGGATGGTATGGATCACCTCGCAGGTACACTCGAATATTGTGGCCGTGGCCGCACTCAAGGAAGTGGCCGCCATCATCGTGGTGAATGAGCGGCAGATAGATCCGGATGTATTGGCACAAGCCGAGAAGGAAGGGGTGGTGATTCTTTCTTCGGGAATGCCCGCTTTTGAGACTGCCGGAAGGTTGTATGCGCAATTAAAGTCGGACTGATAAAAAGACACCTGCCGTGCTTGTGATTTGGAAATTGTAGAATGCGAATAAGAGAACCATGAACTGTTTCCATGCCGATTTACATATTCACACCTGTCTTTCACCCTGTGGTGATCTGGAGATGAGTCCGCGGAACATCATCCGCACTGCCAGGGAGAGAGGGCTGCACATGATTGCCATAACCGATCACAACAGCACGCTGAATGTGGTTGTAACCATGGAGATAGGTCGCCGGGAAGGGATTTATGTAATAGCGGGTTGCGAAGTGAACACGTGCGAGGAGGTACACTGTCTCTGTTACTTTCCTCATCTGCATGCGTTGCAAGTCTTTCAACTCTATTTGGAGGGGCGGATGACTTCTTTGCCAAATGATCCCGACCGGTTTGGGTATCAGGTCGCAGTAGATGCCAACGACCGGATTCTCTATGAGGAGAAGCGCTCTTTGTTTGTGGGTATCGATGCCGAGATTGAAGGGGTCGCTGCTGAGGTACACCGGTTGGGAGGTGTTTTTGTGCCGGCACACATAGACAGGCGCTCAAACAGTCTGTTGAGCCAGCTCGGTTTTGTTCCTTTCGGGCTGTCACATGATGCGTTGGAGATGTCAAGGGCTACCACACCATCCGCATTTGTGCAAAAGCATCCGGAGCTTGCGGAGGAACTGTTCCTGCACAACTCCGATGCCCACTATCTGAAAGATATTGCCGCTGTGTATAACCGTTTTTATATGGAGCAGCTCAGCTGGGACTGTTTTAAAGCCGCCTTCGACCATACAGGGAATAAGGATTCTTTTATCGGATATTTCTATGATTGACATGGCAATGCACATGATGGATATCGTGCAGAATTCCATCCGGGGAGAAGCAAAAGAAATTGGCATCTATTTTTTTGAAGATAGCCGGCACAACAAGCTTACATTCCGGGTAGAAGATGACGGGCGTGGAATGGATGAGCCGACACTGAAAAAACTGACCGATCCTTTCTTTACTACGCGTACAAGTCGCAAGGTGGGGCTCGGTATTCCCTTTCTGAAAATGACCTGCGAACAGGCGGGAGGATCCCTGAGCCTATTTTCAGAAGAGGGTGTAGGAACTACCGTAGAAGCATTTTATAGGACAGATAACCCCGACTGTTTACCCTTGGGCGACGTGGCAGGCTATGCTGCTTTGCTGCTGAAGGCGAACTGGGAGTTGCACATACGTTTTTCTTATCGCACAGAAGATGAACACTTTGTCGTAGATTCCGATGAACTGAAAGAAGAGGGAATCGACCTGCGGTACCCGGAGATGCTGACAGCACTGAAAGAATTTATACAGGAAAACCTGAATGAGATATACAGGAAGAGACCGCCGGAAAGCCTTTTGTGCTGACTAGGGACGGTTGAACACGACGTGGTAAAAAAATAAATAACTTTAAATGATGCACACTATGAATGGAATAAAAACACTGGCCGACCTCAAGAGAAAACAGGAGGAGGTGAAGTCACGCATCGACCTCAGGAACAGGGCCGAGAACCCAGACTCCCTGGTGCAGGTGAAGGTGGCAATGGCCACCTGCGGCATTGCCTCGGGTGCCAAGGAGGTGATGGAATATTTCGTGGAGGAGCTCGATAAGCGGAGAATCGATGCGGTAGTGACGCAGACAGGATGTATGGGCTATTGTTTTGCTGAACCAACTGTGGAGATTACCCTGCCCGGAAAAGAGCCCATGGTCTTCGGATATGTCAACGCCCGGAAAGCCGATGAGATCATCGAACGTTACATCAAAGAGGGAGAACTGGTAGACGGCATCATCCCCCGCAATTACAATACCATTTAAATAAGCGGAATATGAGCAAATACAACACACATCTGCTCGTTTGTGCAGGTACCGGATGCCATTCATCGGAGAGCAATCTGGTTTATGAGATGCTGCGCGATGAGGTCATGAGAAAAGGATTGGACAAGACTGTCCAGATTATCCGTACCGGTTGTTTCGGCTTCTGCGAAAAGGGCCCCATCCTGAAGATCCTGCCCGACAATACCTTTTACACCCAGGTGAAGCCGACAGACGCGCGGGAGATCATCGATGAACATGTCATCAAGGGACGCAAAGTAACGCGGTTGCTTTATGCCGATCCGGAGACCAATAGCCCTATTCTCAACTCAACGCAGATGAGTTTCTACAAGAAGCAGCTGCGGGTGGCATTGCGCAACTGTGGTGCCATCGACCCGGAAAACATCGATGAATCCATCGCAAGAGATGCGTATCAGGCTCTCGGAAAGGTGCTTCTGGAATATACACCGCAGGAGACCATTGACGTGATCAAGCAGTCTGGTTTGCGCGGACGCGGCGGTGCCGGATTTTCCACCGGACTGAAATGGGAACTCACCGCCCGGAATGAGTCCACCCAGAAGTATGTGGTCTGCAATGCCGACGAGGGTGACCCGGGTGCATTCATGGATCGCTCCATCCTCGAAGGAGATCCGCATGTCATCCTCGAAGCGATGGCCATCTGCGGCTTTTGTATTGGTGCCAACAAGGGATTGATATACATTCGGGCAGAGTATCCCATGGCAATCAAGCGACTCAAAATCGCCATCTCGCAGGCAAAGGAATATGGGTTAATGGGCGAGCGCATTTTTGACAGCGATTTCAGCTTTGACATCACGCTGAAGTATGGTGCCGGTGCTTTTGTCTGTGGTGAGGAGACGGCTTTGATTCATTCCATGGAAGGCAAGCGGGGAGAACCTTCCAATAAACCTCCCTATCCGGCACAAAGTGGCTATCTGGGGAAACCCACCTGCGTGAACAACGTGGAGACTTTTGCCAACGTGCCGGTGATCATCCTCAAGGGTGCCGATTGGTTCTCTTCAATTGGAACGGCCAAGTCGAAAGGGACCAAAGTGTTTGCCCTCGCCGGAAAGATCAACAACGTGGGACTCATTGAAGTGCCCATGGGTACCACCCTGCGGGAGATCATTTACGAAATTGGAGGTGGCATCAAGAACGGTAAAAAGTTCAAGGCTGTTCAAACAGGAGGCCCTTCGGGAGGATGTTTGACGGAGAAACACCTTGATACTCCCATCGACTATGAAAGTCTTGCTGCTGCAGGCTCCATGATGGGATCGGGAGGCATGATTGTGCTCGATGAGGATGACTGCATGGTCTCGGTAGCCAAGTTTTATCTCGATTTCATTGTGGAAGAGTCCTGTGGAAAGTGTGTTCCCTGTCGCATCGGCAACAAGAGGCTCTACGAGACGCTCGACAGAATCACTGTGGGGAAGGGCAAACCGGAGGACATAGAAAAGTTGAAAAACCTCTGTAGTGTAATCAAAGATACCTCCTTGTGTGGATTGGGGCAAACATCACCCAACCCGGTACTCTCCACGCTGAATAATTTCATGGAGGAGTACCATGAGCACGTTTATGAAAAAAAATGTCGTTCCGGCAAATGTCGCAGCTTACTCTATTATGTGATATCGGAGGAGGAGTGTATTGGATGTATGGCATGTAAAAGGGTGTGTCCCACCCATGCCATTAGCGGAGAGAAGAAAGAGGTGCACCAAATCAATCAGGAGATATGCATCAAATGCGGAGCCTGCATGGAAAAGTGTCAATTCGATGCGATACATCTGCAGAATGATTACCCCAAGGTGACTGCAATAATCTAATAACCATTGAATTATGATCGAGTTAACCATAGACAAGAAGAAAGTACGGGTAGAACCGGGAACAACGATATTGAAAGCTGCCCGCCAAGTAGGTGTAGAGATACCTACTTTGTGCCACTTTGAGTTGTGCGACATGGGTATCGAGAACAAACCCGGCGGATGCCGCATTTGCGTAGTGGAGGTAGAGGGACGCAGGAACCTGCAACCCTCCTGCATCACAGAAGTACAAGAGGGGATGGTCATAAAAACCCACAACGTCAGGGTGTTGAATGCCCGCACCACGGTGTTGAAACTGATTATCTCAGACCATCCTTTCGACTGCCTGGTGTGTGCCAAGTCGGGAGAGTGCGAACTACAAAGTCTTGCCACCCAGTTTGGCATTCGCAGCCTTCCTTATGAAGGGGAACAATCACATTACCGAAAAGATACCTCTCCCTCCATCATCCGGGATGTAGACAAATGTATCATGTGCCGCCGCTGTGAGATGATGTGCAATGATGTGCAGACGGTGGGTGCGCTTGCGGCCGTGAACCGCGGGTTTATGTCGGTGGTGGCGCCTGCCTTCGAGATGAATCTTGTGGATTCTCCCTGTACCTATTGCGGACAATGTGTGTCGGTCTGTCCCACCGGTGCTCTCACCGAAGTGGATCACACCAACGACATTATCCGGGCCCTGAGTGATCCAACCAAAACGGTGGTCGTGCAGACAGCCCCTGCCGTGCGGGCTGCTTTGGGAGAGGAGTTCGGTCTGCCACCGGGTGCACTCGTCACCGGGAAAATGACAGCGGCGCTGCGGGAGCTGGGTTTCGACTACGTCTTTGATACTGATTTCAGTGCCGACCTCACCATCATGGAAGAGGGTACCGAGTTGCTGCAACGCATCCGGCGCCATCTGGCAGGTGACAGCACCGTGCGTCTGCCTATTCTCACCTCCTGTTGTCCAGGATGGGTGAATTTCTTTGAGCATAACTTTCCCGATCTGCTGGATGTGCCTTCCACCGCCAAGTCGCCCCAGCAGATGTTTGGTGCGATTGCCAAATCCTGGTTCGCAGAAAAGATCGGTGTAGACCGCAAGGATCTGGTGGTGGTCTCCATCATGCCCTGCCTGGCAAAGAAGTATGAGTGTCAGCGCGACGAGTTTAAAACCGACGGTAACCCCGATGTGGATTTCTCTATCTCAACAAGAGAGCTGGCTGCATTCATCAAACAGGCGAATATCGATTTTCTGAACCTTCCGGATGAGGATTTCGATGATCCCATGGGTGAATCCACCGGAGCTGGAGTCATTTTCGGCAATACTGGCGGGGTGATAGAAGCGGCCTGCCGCACCGCCTATGAACTGCACACGGGCAGGAGTCTGGAGAAAGTTGATTTCCATGCCTTGCGCGGGATGGAGGGTATCCGGTCGGCTACCGTCGATTTCGACGGTTTACAGCTCAACATCGGCATTGCCCATGGGTTGGGCAACGCCCGCAAGCTGTTGGATGAAGTGAGAGCCGGCACCTCGCAATATCATGCCATCGAGATTATGGCTTGCCCGGGTGGATGCATCGGTGGCGGCGGACAACCTTACCATCATGGCCACAGCGAGATCCTTGCACAGCGCGCGGCTGCGCTCTATACAGAGGATGAACGCAAAACCATTCGCAAGTCGCACCAGAACCCATCCATTGTAAGGCTCTACGATGAATTCCTGGGTCATCCAGGTAGTCAAAAAGCGCACAACTTGTTGCATACCGAGTATTTCCCGAAAAGCAACGAGGTTTCAATACATTTAAACGGTCATAATGGTCAGTAAAACAGGAAAGAGATGAGTCAAAAATTGAATATTGCGCCCGAAGTATTTGCTTATATGGAGCATGTGACCGGCACCGATGGTGTGGCGGTGAGGGTCAATCTCTCAAAAGAAAAGATCGAAAAAATCAACCAGATCTGCAACAGCTTCAACAACGATGCGGGAGAACTGATCAATGTGCTGCACGAGACACAACATGCTTTTGGTTATCTGCCCGCTGAGGTGCAGGATGTGATTGCACACAACCTGCATCTTTCAGTGGCGCAGGTGTATGCTGTGGTGACGTTCTACTCCTTTTTTTCGATGATTCCCAAAGGGGAGCATCCCATCTCCATTTGTACCGGTACGGCATGTTATGTGCGTGGTGCAGAGAAGGTGCTCGAGGAGTTTAAAAAAGAGCTGCAGTTGAAAGTGGGTGAGACCAGTGCCGATGGCAAGTTTTCCATTAACTGCCTGCGTTGTGTGGGAGCCTGCGGCCTGGCGCCGGTGGTTCTGGTGGGGGAGAAAGTATATGGACGTGTATCTCCCGATGGGGTGAAGGCCATTATCGGCGAGTATAAAAAATAAGCATAGGCCAGCATTTGGACACTATTGTATTCTTGTCTTGTAGTGCAGTGAGTTGCCCTGCTGGAAATAGCCGATCTCATGATCTGTCTCGCGCAGGCGCTGCTCCAGCAAGGCAAGTTCATCTTCGTTGTTGTGGACAGAGAGGGGCTTTCCGTCGTACAGAAAGTAACTGTCACGGTATTGTTTCGGTGTGATGTTGGGCATCAGTACGTTGGCGCCCGCGCTGATAGCCTTTTCTCGCCCTCCCTTGTGAATAGCCTGCAAAGCTGTGGTGGCGGCAATGTTGATGTCCGGCATCAGGAGGCGCAAGACAGCCACCATCTTCAGACTCAAGTTGAACCTTTCCGTGAGCGGAAGGAGTTGGTTCCTCTGTGCAAAGAGCGGTGTGTGGCTATTTTCTATATAGGGTCCCATGCCACACATGTCGATATCGAGCTGTTTCATAAAGAGCAGATCGTCGGCTAATTGTTCCGTCGTTTGAAAAGGCAATCCGATCATTACTCCCGTGCCTACCTGATATCCTGTTCGGCGCAACGCCTGCAACGCATTGATCCGTTGACTGTGGCTGTGTTTTTCATTATGGGGATGCACTTTTTGGTATAATTCTGCCGATGAAGTTTCAATGCGCAGCAGATAGCGGTCTGCACCGCTTTCAAACCAACGACGGTACGTTTCTTTCGTCTGTTCGCCGCAGGAGAGGGTGACACCCATTGTCCCGTGGGTATTCTTTTTGATCTCCTTCACGATTTTGTCAACGGTATCGATGAATGCTTTCGTTGATATTTCGCCCGATTGTATTGCCACAGAGCCATACCCTTTTGCGTAGGCATCGTTCACCGCCTGCATCACCTCATTGTGGCTGAGGATATAGCGATGGACAGGGTCGTTGGATCGCCTGATGCCGCAGTAGTAGCAATCCTTTTCGCACAGGTTGGAAAGTTCAATCAATCCACGCAGCCAGACCTTATTGCCCACGTGCTGTAGTTTGATTGCGCAGGCATCGTCGCACAGCCGCTGCTGCTCTTCACCGGTCAGAGAGAGCAGCTTGATGATATCCTCTTTTGTGAGGAGGCTGTTTTGCAAAGTATCAAACATCCGATGTGGTTAGTTGGTCGTCTGCTTCGCCGAAAATGGCGGTGGCTCTTTCAAAAATCCCATGCAGATAGGCCAGTGTCATGCCGTAGTTGGTCACCGGTACACCCGCACCGATAAAAGAATTGATTCTGTTTATCAATTGCTTGCGTGTGACCATGCAGCCACCGCATTGAATCACGATGGAATAGTCACTCACATTCCGAGGAAGCTCCGAGAGGCCCGCAATCATGGTGAAATGCAGTTTCTTTCCTGTGAATTGCTGCAGCAGCATGGGTATTTTTATCCGTCCAATGTCTTCACAGCTGGTCTGGTGTGTACAGCTCTCCAGAATCAGCACGGAGTCGCCTTCTGAAAGATTTGAAATGTGGGGGGTGCCTTTCCTGAAGGCATCGAAGTTGCCTTTCAGACGGGCAAAAAGGATGCTGAAGCTGGTCAAAGGAATCTCTTCCGGAATGATTGCGCTCACCGCACCGAATATCGAGCTGTCGGTGATGACCATTGCCGGAGTGACGCCCAGTTTCAGGAAGTCGGTGATTTCACTCTCTTTTACCACCACTGTGATGCAGTGATGGTCCAGTGCGTCGCGAATGGTTTGGTTTTGTGGAAGTATCAGCCGTCCTTCGGGCGCTTCGCTGTCGAGGGGAGTTATGAGCAGCACCACATCCTTCGGTTTGATGAGGTCTCCTATCAGCGAACTTATCTGAAAGGCAGGTTCCGGTATTATTCGTTTCACAGCGGTAATCAGTCGCTCCTTGTCTGCCGGGTTGATCGTACTGAAGTCGATGGTCTCTGCCTTGGAGTATCGCTTGATTGCGATTCTGGTAATGTCTACAATTTTGTCGATGTCACTTTTGTTGTGGGCGATGAGGTAGGGTACCTCATACTTCTGAAACTGTTGAATCAGCTGCACCTCATAGTCGCCAAACTGATTGCCTGCAATCAATAGCAGCGCACAATCGACCAGCCGGATTACTTCCTTTGATTTCTGAATCTTCTTGGATCCGATCTCCCCCAGGTCGTCTATCCCGGCGGTATCAATCAGTATAGCCGGCCCAATGCCGAGAATCTCCACCGACTTCTTTACCGGATCTGTGGTTGTTCCCGGAAAGTCCGATACAATGGAGACGTCCTGCCCAGTGAGCAGGTTGATCAAAGAACTTTTCCCCGTATTTCTGCGACCGAATATACCGATATGTAAATTGCTTTCTTTCATTGTTAAATATATAAATCCCTTTCTCCTTCTTTTATTTTTATTAACCTGTTATGCAACTCTCTCTGTACGTTGCCGCTCAGTTCAGTCATGTTGTTTTCAATCACCTGCCACCCCTTTTCGGCGGTTGCCCCGGGGGCATAGTCCTCCAGGTACTCTGCCAGGGTGAGGATGGCATTGGGTGTGCAGAACCGTTTAATGAAGCCGGGCACGGAGAACTCCATAAAATGTTCACCGGTTCTTTCCAGACGGTAACAGGCGGTACAGAACGAGGGGAGCATCTCCTGTGCAAGTAGCTCATCGATGATCTCGTTGAGTGATCGGTCGTCATTAATTCGAAACTGCCCTTTGTGCAGATTGTGATTTTGTTCTTTGCTGACATAGCTCCCCATCTCAATTTTTGTACCTCCATCGATCTGCGACACACCGTATTGTATCAGTTCGTTACGTAGATCCGCTGGCTCACGGGCTGTGAGGATCATACCAGTATAGGGTACGGCAAGACGAAGGATGGCCACCAGGCGGGCGAAATCTTCGTCGGATACAAAGTAACTGCTGCCCAACTGCATCCTTGAGGCATCTTTTACCCTGGGAAAGGAGATGGTATGTGGACCCACGTTGTAACATGCTTCCAGATGGTTGGTGTGCCGCACCAGTCCCATCACCTCAAATCGCCAGTCGTAAAGTCCGAACAGCGCCCCTATACCCACATCATCGATACCTGCTTCCTGTGCGCGGTCGAGTGCCGTGAGACGGTAATCGAAATCTGCTTTTTTCCCGCTAAGATGGTACGTTTGATATGCTTCACGGTGGTATGTTTCCTGAAATATCTGGTAGGTGCCGATGCCTGCATCCTTCACGGTGCGGAAACCGTTAATCTCTAGTGGGGCAGCGTTGATGTTGACCCGGCGGATCTCTCCATTTCCCTTTTTTACGCTGTAGATTGTTCTGACCGTCTCAGCGATGAACCCGGGGTTGTATTGGGCATGTTCTCCAAAGACCAGTATCAAACGTTTCTGACCGTTCTCTTCCAGTGCCTCAACCTCTTTCACCAGTTCGTCATGGGTAAGCGTTTTGCGTACTTGTTCCTTGTTTGTGGACCTGAATCCGCAGTAGGTACAGTTATTGGAACATTTGTTTCCTACATAGAGTGGGGCAAAGAGGACAATTCTGTTTCCGTAAATTCTCTTTTTGAGTTCTTTGGCACCCTCTTTGATGAGTTGCACCGATTCTTCGTCGGCCGCATTGATCAGGGTGGCAGTCTCTTCGAGGGTTAGTCTTTGTTTGCCGAGTGATTTGGTGACGATTTCCTGTACCTTTTTAGTTGTCGAGGAGGCATGATTCAAATACCCCCATATCTCGTCCGTGTCAATAAACGGCTGCATGGGGACGTCGTGAAAGCGGTATGTTTCAGGTTTAAATTGCATATCGGTCAGCAATTAAAAACTGTTTCAAGATCTCATCCAAACAAAATGTCGTAACGTATGCATGAAATCACAGAGGCAGCAATGCAAAGATAGGGATTAATTCATATTTTCAACCTTTTAAGATGTCTTTTTCCTATTTTGGTAGATGGTGATATTGTCCGGTGTAAAGGTTTTTTCGTTGGGTGTGGGTCGGTATTTTGAAAATTATGTACCTTTGTGGTTTGAGAGCATTTTTTGATATAAAGGTGCTCTATGGAGATAAACTGTAAGTAAAAACAGCCATTTTATGTCAAATATTCACTTTCAAGGTCTGGGAGTTGCATTGATAACTCCTTTCTGCAGCGATGGATCCATTGCTTTTGATGCGCTTTCACAATTGTTGGATTATCAGCTGGGGAGCGGAATCGATTATATTGTGGCGCTGGGTACCACGGCTGAAACGCCCACCCTCACCAAGAAGGAGCGGGCAGCAGTGGTTCGCTTTATCGTTGAAAAAGTGGATGGCAGGATCCCCGTGGTAATGGGTGTGGGCGGGAATAACACGGCCGATGTGGTCGATGATCTCCGGAGTGCCGATTTTACCGGTATCAGTGCCGTGCTCTCCGTTACGCCCTACTACAACAAACCAACCCAGGAAGGGCTTTTTCAGCATTACCATGCACTCTCTCAGGCCTCTCCGCTCCCGATTATTCTGTATAATGTGCCTGGGAGGACCGGCGTGAACATGACAGCAGAAACCACGCTCCGCATTGCACGCAGTTGTAAGAATGTTGTTGCTGTGAAGGAAGCCTCGGGGAATCTGGATCAGATTAAGGCGATTATTGACGGTGCACCGCAGGGTTTTCATCTTATCTCGGGAGACGATGGCATTACTACCGCTGTCATTCAAATGGGCGGGATTGGCGTAATCTCGGTTTTTGGAAATGCTTTTCCAAAAGAGATGGCCTGGCTTGTGGAAAGTGCACTCAAAGGCAATGCCCTGGATGCCCGCAACAAGATGGAGCGGGATTTCAACCGTCTTTTTCATTTGATATTTGTGGAAGGTAACCCCGCTGGAGTGAAATGCATCCTCCACCTCAAGGGGATGATAGAAAATATATTGCGGCTGCCGCTGGTTCCGGTAAGTGAAAAAACTATGCTGGAGATCAAAGAAGAGCTTGGCAGATTCAGCTAATTTGGATCGTGTAACCATTCCTTCCTGTTAAGGTTTTATAAATAGAGTCATGCCATTTGAATATTATTATGTATGTTTAAACTCTATTCATATTGATCTTATCTGTTAATTTCGTTGAATTCACTGCAATCTAATTGCAAATTAAAATTATATTCCTATTTTTGTCTTTCTATTTTAAATAAAAAGGCAAAAAATATGTTGCGTAAGAGGCCTGCAAACCCATTTTTCATAAATAAGAATAAAGTTAATTTTACTGGAGTTCCACCCCCTCTTTGCTGCTCTTGTAACCTTTTGGCCTGTTTTTACTTCCTTCTTTTCTTTTTCACTCTTTCTCAATATCCTTTATTTCTTCCAGTCATGTCATTCTACGATCATAATTTCTAGTTATGGTTCCCTGCATAATAGTCGGGTAATTGAGCTTTCTGAGGGCGCTGGGTCTGCACGAGCTTTTGGTGTTTTTCGCATTACCATATGCTACAACTCCTGTTGCTTCTAATTATGGGTTGCTGGTTAGTATCATACCCACAGTACAATAGAAAAAAGTGAAAGAAGCAAAGTAGGCTGGAAGGGCAACCGTAGCGGCTACGTATCAACAAATGGAGGATGGAATTAGATTAACTCGTAAACATTACAGATAAATCCTTTCAATAATACATAAACTCTACAAAATTTGAACCAATTGAAGGGACAACAGACAGGGCCGGGAGTGATCCATGCCCTGTCATTTTATTTGCAGAGGGAGGCTGTTTTGGGGGAAATCTTCAAAAGATACTTTCACTGTTTCGGATTGTTGCTGTGCGATAAATATTTTTGTACTTTTGTATCTGTACTCCAAATTCGTTTTACAGGTCTAAATACACAACCAGATGAAACTATTTTTTTATTTACTCATGATTTTATTAGCTGGAATAAATGCCTCAAGTTGTACCGAAAAAAAGGGAACGTCATCCGTAGATGGTCTCGATCCTGCCAATATGGATACCACCGCTCTTCCAGGAAAGAGTTTTTATCAATATGCCACGGGTGGCTGGCAAATGGCCAACCCCATCCCCGATGAATATGCACGCTATGGCTCCTTCGACAAGCTGAGGGAGGAGAATCAGGTGCAGATCCAGAGCCTAATTACGGAGCTGGGCACACAGGAGAACCCTGTCGGCACCAATGCACAGAAGGTGGGTGACCTTTATTTGCAGGGTATGGATAGTGTGAAGTTGAACCAAGAGGGTTCAGCTCCCATTCGAGCTCAGCTGGAAGAGATCGCTGCGGCGAAAGATCAAAAAGATATTGTTCGGTTGATGGCCAAAGTGAGCCGCTATGCTTCCAATCCCTTCTTTGGATTTGCAGTGGGACCGGATGACAAAAACAGCGAGATGAACATCGCCCACATTTTTCAGTCGGGTATCGGCATGGGGGACAGAGATTATTACCTTCTTGCCGATGACCATTCCAAGAAGTTGCGAGATGAATATGCTGCGCTGATAGAAACCCAGTTCCAGCATGCGGGATATGCTGAGGCGGATGCCAAGCAGGCCGCTGCCAATGTGATGAGAATTGAAACGGCACTGGCACAGGCACATGTTACCAAAGAAATGCGTCGCCTGCCAGAACTGAATTATCACAAGATGCTCGTGAGTGACCTTAACACGCAAGTGGGTGCTTTTGAGTGGGAACTTTACTTTGATGCTCTGGGAGTTACGGCGTTCGACAGTCTCAACGTGTCTCAGATTGAGCCGGTGAAGGCAGCCGTGGCCCTTATCAGAGATGAGCCGGTAGCGGTTCTGCAGGATTACCTGAGCTGGAAAGTGATTAACTCGGCAGCTGATTACCTGAGTGATGATTTTGTACAGGCCAATTTTGCATTTTATGGAAAGACCATGAGCGGGAGCAAGGAACTCCGTCCCCGATGGCGAAGGACGATAGATGCCGTCAATGGTGCGTTGGGCGAAGCGGTGGGGCAGCTATATGTGGACAAATATTTCCCTGCCCAGGCCAAGGAACGAATGCTTAATCTTGTGGATAACCTAAAATCGGCTCTGGGTGAGCGCATCAGCCAGCTCGAATGGATGGAGGAAGAAACAAAAAGCAAAGCACAAGAAAAGTTGGATGCCTTTATTGTGAAGATTGGATATCCCGATAAATGGAAAGACTATTCCTCACTCGATATCAAGGACGACTCCTACTGGCAGAATATGGTGCGTGCTTCGGAATTTGAATATGAGGAGATGATTGCAGAATTGGGTAAGCCGGTGGACAAAACAAAGTGGTACATGTCGCCACAGACGGTGAATGCCTACTACAACCCCTCCTCCAACGAGATATGCTTCCCCGCCGGAATCCTACAGCCGCCTTTTTTCTACATGAATGGAGATGATGCCATCAATTATGGCGGCATTGGCGTGGTTATCGGTCACGAAATGACTCATGGCTTTGACGACCAGGGGAGGAAATTTGACAAAGCTGGGAATCTTTCCGACTGGTGGACGGCCGGCGATGCACAAAGGTTTGAAGAAAGGGCTAGTGTTCTGGTCGATCACTTCGATCACATTGTGGTTCTCGATACAGTCCATGCCAACGGCACCTTCACCCTGGGTGAAAATATTGCCGATCAAGGTGGCCTGCAGGTATCTTATCAGGCATTTCAGAAAACGACACAAGCTCAGTCGGGAGAGCCTTTAGGCGGGTTTACCCCTACACAGCGTTTCTTCCTGAGCTACGCCACCCTCTGGGCTGGAAACGTGCGAGATGCTGAAATTCTCCGCCTGACGAAGATCGATCCCCACTCTCTCGGCAAATGGCGCGTGAATGGTGCGCTACCTCACATCGATGCATGGTACGAAGCATTCCATATTCAGCCTTCCGACCCCATGTATCTTCCAAAAGAGTCACGCGCATCTATCTGGTGAGCACCAAATCATCGAATCAAACACATCACAGTTATATGTTTTCAGGTATCGTAGAAGAAGCAGCCACAGTAGTGGCACTCAACAAGGAGCAGGATAATCTCCACATCACGCTAAAGTGCTCTTTCACTGGAGAGTTGAAAATCGACCAGAGCGTGTCGCACAATGGCGTCTGCCTGACAGTGGTTTCCATCGATGGGGATACCTATCAGGTGACTGCCATAAGGGAAACGTTGGAACGATCGAACCTCGGCCTGCTGGAGATCGGTAGCAAGGTGAACCTCGAGCGCAGCATGCCGCTGAACGGTCGTCTCGACGGACATATTGTACAGGGACATGTGGATCAAACTGCAGTGTGCAAGGAAGTGAAGGAAGCAGGTGGCAGTTGGTATTACACCTTTGTCTATGCGTTTGATAAGGAGATGGCAAAGAAAGGGTATCTCACGGTAGATAAAGGCTCGGTAACCGTGAACGGTGTCAGCCTTACCGTGGTGGAGCCAACCGAGAATAGCTTTAAAGTGGCCATCATACCCTATACCTATGCCTTTACCAATTTTCATCAGATTAAAGAGGGAGGCGTTGTGAATCTTGAGTTTGATATCATCGGCAAATATATCAGTCGCATAACCGCATTAAATGCTTGATTATGGATTTTCTTGATTTTGTTTCCACCCGACAAAGTACGCGTGCTTTTGACGTCGAACGACAGGTGGAGAAAGATAAAATTGAACGCATCCTCTCGGCGGCGCGCCTTTCTCCTTCGGCATGCAATGCCCAGCCATGGCATCTCATTGTGGTGGATGATCCGGAGCTGAAGAACAGGGTAGCCGACGCTACCTCTGCACGTGCCTTGGGTATGAATCATTTCACCAAACAAGCTCCGGTGCATATCTTGCTTGTGGAGGAGAAAGTGAATCTCACTTCCGGTTTGGGAGGGTGGGTGAAACAGAAAGATTATGCACAAATGGACATGGGTGTACTTGCCGCCCACATTGTGCTTGCCGCCCACGCCGAAGGACTGGGATCCTGTATATTAGGTTGGTTCAATGAGCCCAGAATACGGGAATTACTTTCCATTCCCGACACCAAAAGAGTCTGGCTGGATATTGCCATTGGTTATGGTGCGCAGCCTCTCAGACCAAAAAAACGCAAACCACTGTCGGAAGTAGTTTCTTATAACGGTTACAGGAGCGACGTCCAAAATAAAGTAAAAAACACACAGTGAAGAGAGAATGAATCGTATAGAATCATTAAACTTTAATCTTTTTAACACGATGTTTTCGATCTTTTGTTGGTGACATCGCAAAAATATGTCATCTTTGCACTCTCAATTATATTTATGAATAAGGCGGCTATGAGCTGGTTTATTATATAGAAACAGATGAATATTAGGAAAAAACGTTTCTTTTTGTTGATCGCTCTCCTAACGATTACCGTAGTAACTTTTGCCCAACAGGTAGGCTCCAATTCGCCTTACAGCAGATATGGATACGGTCTTTTATCGAATCCTGCTCTTGGCGCTTCCGAAGCGATGGGAGGGATTAGTTATGGTTTGCGTCGCAGTCAGCAGGTTAATCCCGGCAATCCCGCTTCGTACTCTGAACTCGATTCACTTACTTTTATTTTCGACTTTGGAGTCTCTGGGCATATGGCTCGTCTAAACGATGGGGAGAATAAAAGAGATTTCTACAACGGCAATCTTGATTATGTGGCTATACAGTTTCCCTTGATTCGGAATTTTGGGGCAAGTGTGGGGTTACTCCCTTTCTCAAAGACCGGATACAATTTCAGCGCTGCACGTTCACTTTCCAATATCCAATATCTGGAAACCTACCGCGGTACGGGCGGCTTGACCCAGATATATGCCGGATTGGCATGGGAGCCAGTTAAAAATATTTCCTTGGGTGCAAACATACACTATCTGTTTGGTAGCTTTTCACACAGCAGTGTGGTGACGCCTGTCTCTACTTCGGCGCTGACAGGAGAGACCAAGTACAGCTATGCTTTTCGTGAGTTGAAATATGACATGGGACTCCAGTTTACGCTTCCAATCGACAAGAAACGCTCTGTGACTTTCGGTGCAGTGTATACGCCACAACTGAATGCTCGTGCCGATGTGAATCCAACAGAAATGCTCTATACGGGAGATCCTTATGAGAATCCCTGGCTATCGCCTTCCCAGATATTGAAAACAGACACCCTGCAAGGCGCCTCTTTTCAATTGCCTCATACCTTTGGTGCAGGTTTCACCTACAGTACCGACAAGTTCCTGATCGGCCTCGACGGAACCTATCAGCTTTGGAAAGAGTTGGATTATCCTGCCCTGCTCGATGACCTTACTCCCGAAAGCCGGTTCAATAATGTCTATCGTCTGAATGCAGGTATGGAGTATGTGATTGACCCGTTGAGCCAGAACTTTTTTCATCGCATCCGTTTCAGGGGAGGTCTTTCGTTTGCCAACTCCTATACCAATTTCAGTGTAACCCCCCCTGATGATGATGTCAGTAGCGCAGTCATAGGCAGTTTCAAGGAATATGGCGTAAATATTGGCGTGGGATTACCTTTTCACGATTATATGACGGGACATGTATCAATGCTTAACATCGGATTGGGCTATTCAAGACAACATCCCGATCACGATTTTATGATCAGCCAGGATATGTTTAAGATATCTGTGAATATGAATATCAATGAGTTCTGGTTCTTTAAGCGGCAATTTAATTAATCGGATAACAGGTGTGGCATGAATAAAATGCAACCAGATTAAACTTTTGTTTTAACAATCTGTCCAAATCACACCAATTGAAATGAACCAATTAAACATCAGCGAATATGAAAAAATTATTGTTATCGGGATTCATGGCTATCGCAATGGTCGTTGGTGTCAACGCCCAGAAGTCCGGCTATGATCCTGTGAAAGCACCCTTCGGACATGGTGAGGACAGTGTAAACTGTCGGCTCAATTTAAGTCTTATGCAGACTTCGGCCAAAGCTGAAGCATATGACAGTGCGCTCAAACCCTGGATGGATGTTTACGAGAATTGTCCGGCATCAAGCAAGAATATCTACATCTACGGACCGCGCATCTTCAAGGCACTCTACGGAACGGCTACAGATGCAGCCAAGAAGAAAGAGTATCTCGACAAAACCCTGGAAATTTACGACACCCGGCTCAAGTATTTTGGTGAAGATGATGCAAGAGGAACTATCCTGGCATACAAAGTTTATGATTACATGGAGCTGATGGGTGAAAAAACCGATCAGTCGGTCGTATACCAATGGTTGGGTGAAGCGATCAATGAAATGAAAGGGAACATGAGCCCACTCGATGCTTATTCCTATTACATGGTGGCTTCGCTGAGTCAGTACCTGAACGATAACAGCAAAAAAGATCAATACCTAAAAGACTATTTTACGGTTGTTGGTTATGTTGATCTGGCAATAGCTCAAGCAAAGAGCGCCAACGATCAGGCCAATGCCGATTACCTGGGTATGGTGAAAGATGGTATTGTCAAGGGCTTTGTCAACAGCGGCGCCGGTGACTGCAAGACACTGACCGAGTATTATGCCGACCAGGTGGAACCAAACAAAGCAAATAAAGAGTTTCTGAATGAAGTGATCAACGCCTTGGGCTCTGTAGGTTGCTCTGAAACCGATCTTTATTTTACCGCTTCTGAGTATCTTTACCACCTTGAGCCTTCTGCTGGTGCAGCCATTGGTTTGGCAAACAAGAGCCTCAGAGATAAGGATTACGAAACCGCATTGAAGTATTATGAACAAGCTGCGGAATTGGAGACTGACAAAAGTAAGGCTTCTGACTACATGATGCAGTTGGCAGGTATCTTCTCCAACCAACGTAATTTTGCCAAAGCAAGAGAGGCTGCCAATGATGCACTGAATTATAATCCAGCCAATGGAGAAGCTTACATACTTATCGCGCAGCTCTATGCCAGCTCAGCAAACAACATTTTCTCTGAACCTGAGAAAGCAGGATTGGTGTACCTGGCAGCCGTAGACAAACTACAGAAAGCAAGGGCCGTAGACCCCAGTGTAGCTGCAAAGGCAAACAGCCTGATCAACCGTTATTCTGCTGCTTTTATGGACACGGAGACCGCCTTTATGATGGGATTCAAAGCGGGAGAATCGGTATTTATCCCAGGATGGATTGGTGAAAATACGACAATCCGTTTACGATAATAATTGAACCGAATCGTGTTGAAAAAACAACACAACATATCTATTGCAAGAAACATAACGACCACGTTCGTGGTGGTTATGTTTCTTTTTTTTCTATCGTGCCGCGATAAGAACAAAAATCTGGTGGCCATTGCCTACGATCCCGAGGTTGTGCCTACGATGATCACCGACACGGTAACCACTCTGATATCCGACTCTGGTATTACACGCTACAAGCTGATGACCGATGTATGGAAGGTCTTCGACAAAGCAAAGGAACCCTACTGGTTCTTTCCTGAAGGAATCCATCTGGAACGATTTACTTCCGATTTCAACATTGAGGCCACAGTTTTTGCCGATACCGCCTGGTATTTCAGCAATAAAGATCTGTGGCGACTTAAAAAGAATGTGCATATCGAAAACATGAAGGGGGAGGTATTCGATAGCGACGAGATTTTTTGGGACCAGAAGAAAGAACGCGTTTACTCCGACAAGTATATCGAAATTAAAAGAGGGGTGACCGAAATAAAAGGATATGGTTTTGAATCGAATCAGGCTATGACCGATTACCGCATTTTCAGACCACATGACGGCAAGTTACCTTTTTCCGACGAGGTAGAGTCTGATTCGCTGCAGAACGATTCCTTGCCAGATGCCGGAAAGAAAGTGCTTTTACCCGCTTCTAAAACATAATTCAAAGCAAAACATGTCAGACTCAGTACTGATAGGATGGTGGATTACTTTGTTTTTGTCTGTTTTTTTTTCAGGCACAGAAGTGGCGTTTGTTTCTTCCGATAAACTACAGTATGCTGTCCGGAAGAAATCCACTGGAGGCTATCACTACATGCTGAACAGCATTTATGGCCATCCACGTCAGTTCCTGGGGACCCTAATGGTTTGGAAAGTGACTCTGCTGGTGCTGTTTGTCTATCTCTCCTATCTGATAATCTCTCCTCAACTCTCGATGCGTCTGGAGAGTGAGTTGCTGGTGATGTTGATTTTCATCGTGACATTGAGCTTACTGATGCTGTTGATGGATGAATTTTTGCCTCGCATTTTTTTTCAAAAGAATGCCAATTTTTGGGTAAGCCTGTTTGTGATTCCCGCCTTCATCTGTTACATCCTGATGTATCCCGTAGCAAGGTTGTTTTTGTGGGTATCGAAAGGTATACTCCAACTGTTTGGTCTCCACGATCAGCGTAACGACAAAGAAATATTCAGTAGAATTGATCTGGATACCTATGTGAGGCAAAGTCTGGATGATATGTCGAAGGAGAGCGAGGTGGATTCGGAAATGAAAATTTTCCGCAATGCGCTCGACTTCTCCTCCACGAAAATAAGGGACTGCATGGTGCCACGCGCCGACATTGTGGCTGTAAGTATCGATACCAGCCTCGATATCCTGAAAGAGAAGTTTATTGAGACCGGCATCTCAAGGATTCTGGTATTCAAAAATGACATCGACAACATCGTGGGTTATATTCACATGTGGGAAATATTCAATAAACCAAGCGACTGGACCCAAAATGTCGCCACCATTTCATTTGTCCCTGAGAGCATGCCTGCAAACCAGCTTATGAGCGACCTGATGCAGCAACGAAAAAGCATAGCTGTGGTGGTCGATGAGTTTGGCGGTACCTCGGGCATTGTGACCATGGAAGATCTGGTGGAAGAAATATTCGGGGAGATTGAGGATGAATATGACGTGGAATCGAAATTCGTTAAGCCGGAAGGAGAAGGTGAGTACGTGCTTTCGGGGCGCGTAGAAATAGACCATCTGAACGAAGTTTATGGTCTTGATATTCCCGAATCGGATGATTACTCTACCGTTGCCGGTTACCTGCTCCACCACACCCAACGTTTCCCAAAAACTTATGAAACGGTAATCATCGGGAAATATACCTTTAAAATACTGAAAGTTACTGCACGAAAGATAGAGGTCGTGCGTCTCATCGTGCAGCAAGCCACGGTGTAGCACTGCTGGTTTTAACATGGCATGACCATACTTTTCCCCAAAAAAATATCTTTATCTGCTTTATTTTTACTAACTTCGTGCCCTTATTTGAATCGATTTACTTTTTAACGTTTAAACAGAACTAAAAAATAGTTAAATGGCTACTTTACAGAAGATTAGAGACAAAGGGACACTGCTGGTGATCGTTATTGGCGCGGCACTGCTGGCCTTTGTTTTGGGAGACTTGTTCACTTCAGGTACCACGTTGTTTGGAAAAGCACGCGACAAGGCATTCGTGGTAAACGGCGAAGTGATATCTACGCAGCAATATGCCGATAAGATTACTGAATTCGAAGAATTCCAGAAGATGATCAGCGGCCAGTCCTCACTCGATGAGAACACCACTTCGCAAATTCGCGAAGCGGTATACCAGCAGATGGTGCGCCAACGGTTGCTCGATGATCAGACAAAAGAACTGGGTCTCACAGTGACCAAGGCAGAACTGAACGACCTGGTGCATGGTGAAAATATCTCGCCGGTATTGCAGCAACTCCCCTTCTTCCTTGATCCGCAAACCGGCATGTTTAGCCGCAGCGCATTGATCGAGTTCATCAATACCATCAACATGCCAAGCCCCGGTCCGCAGGAACAGGAATTGGTCAACCGGTATAAGAAGCTCTGGTTGTTCATGGAGGAGATGGTACGTACGCAAAGACTGGAAGAAAAATATATCTCAATGCTCTCTAACGCGTTGATTGTAAACGATACGGAGGCCAAGACTTCCTTCGACCTTTCACAGCAGAATGCCGATATAGCCTATGCCATGCAAAGTTATTTTAGCATTCCAGATTCTTCTGTAACCGTAACCGATAAAGAGATACAGGATTACTATAATGCGCACAAAGCATCATTCAAGCTGGAAGCACCTCTGGTGAAGTTGTCCTACTTCTCCAAAGAAATTGTTCCCAGCAGCGAAGATTTTGCTGACGTGGAAGCTGAATCAAGAAAAGCCTTCACCGAATTGCAAAATGCAAACAACCCGATGAGTGTGGTAGCTGATTATTCCGATACACCTTACCGTGATGTGTTTGTGAGTGAGTTCATGCTGACTCCCTCTCAGATTGAGTTTGTACGGAATGCTGCCCTCAACGAGATCGCCGGTCCCAAACGTGAAGGCGATGCTTTTCAGATCATCAAACTCATCGACAAGACGGTTGCTCCTGACTCAGTCCGGCTCCGTATGATGGCCATACCCGATGCCTCCATGGTGGGACAAGATTCTGTCGTTACCAATTTTGTGGACAGCATTTATGGCCTGCTGCAGAGCGGAAGTGCTTTTGCCGAGGTGGCAAACAGTCTCAATCCGAACTCCAACGGTGGCGAAGTAGGCTGGGCCCGCGAGATCGATCTTAGTCAAATGGGTGCGGGTTTGGTGCAGGCTGCTTTCAATACACCGGTGGGACAACCAGTGAAGGTCTCTGTTCCGGGGCAGCAACTGATCCTGCAGGTGGAAGAGCGAACAACACCAGTCAATAAATACAAAGTAGCACTGATTAACATGCCGGTAGTTGCCAGCGAGAAAACCTCCAACAACATCGATAACGAATTGAATCAATTTGTCTCTGCACCCGATGTGGAAACAAAATTCAACGAGCTGGCATCGGAAAAAGGATACATGGTGATGCCGAATGTCACGGTGTCGGCCAACGACTTCTCGTTACTTCAGATACCCGGATCGCGCCAGATCATTACTTGGGCAGCCAACGAAAAAAACCGTGGAGCGGTGAAGAAATTCGATCTCACCAACCTGCGTGTCATCGCACGTACGGAGCAGCTCATTCCGGCAGGTACCGCGCCGTTGTCTGAGGTCTCCCCTGGCATCCGTACGCAGTTGCTGAATGAGAAGAAAGCAGGAAAAATAATCACCGATCTGCAGGCACAAAACCTGACGTCGCTCGATACATATGCAGCCGCCATGAAGGGTACCACAGATACCGTTCGTTTTGTCAACTTCACCACTCGCAACATCACCGGTTTGGGTGTTGAACCCGTTTTGAACGCCGTATCTGCCACTGCACCCCTCAATAAGGTGATTGGCCCCATGAAAGGGAATATGGGCGTTTATGTGACCCAGGTAGTGAATCGCACAGAGGGAACGGAAACATACGATGCCAAAACACAGAAGATGAGCATGCTCAACAACAATGCTTATCGGCTGCAGATGCAATCTATTGAAGTGTTAAAAGATAAGCTTGGTGTGGAAGACAATCGTTTTAAATTCTTCTGATCCTCCTCCCAATCTTTGTCCGTAGTTAGTATAGAAAAGAGGTGACCTCACAACTGTGAAGTCACCTCTTTTGGCGTTTGGATTAAAAAAATGTGGAGTATGCCTGTCGCACATTAAACAGGGAATAAAAAAGAGAGGTTGTCTCTTTTTTATGCAGGGACAACCTCTTTACTTATTTTTGGTTCAAGTGATCGTTACCACCCGATTGTGCCGTTTTGTTCCAGCTGCAATGTTCTGCTTGGCTGGTCGCACACTTCCGTAGGCCCGAAGTACTGGATAGGGCCGGGGTATACATAATCGGTTTCAATGGCCCATTTCTCACGCTGGCTTTCGAAGTACCGGAAGGGAGCTCCATCCAGTTCCACAAGTGCCTTCTGAATGACCGGTTTCATCTCGCCGTGGCGACGCTCCATGTTCATCATCATGGTGATGGGTATGCCACCAGCGATCCATTCGGCTGCAGGGCGGGTAGTATTCTGTACCGAGGACATATAGCCGGTCTTGCCGGCAGCAATGAGCATAGATGCTGTGTAGCCTATTGAATAACAGTAGTCGGCGTCATAGTTCGACGGGGCAGCACAACGACCTTCATATCCGAAGAAATGGGTGATGGTGGCAAATTTGCCTTTGTACTTGCCCTCTTTGGCCCATTGGTCGAGCCGATTCTTTACCATCTCAGCCAGCAGCTTTTCAGTTTCAATCAGTGACACCTGTACGTTGCCATGCGGGTCGCGGTCGAGCGTAAGCTGACGGGCCACCGTTTCGGGGAGGCTGGCATAGATGTCGGCATTCTCTTGGGAGAGCTTGCTGATGATGTAATCGCGTTTCCCGGAGCGGCGTACCAGGTCGAACTCTTCCTGATTGTGTGCGAGGAAATCGTTCAGTTCGCTGATCAGCTTCTTCATGGCAGGAATGAACTCGATGAGTCCCTCGGGAATAATCACCGTGCCGAAATTCAATCCTTTTTCGGCTCTTTGGCTAATGACGCCTGCGATGTAATCGATGATGCCGTCGAGTGATTGTTCTTTAGCAGCCACCTCTTCCGAGACGAGGCAGATGTTGGGGTGTGTTTGCAGGGCACATTCCAAAGCGATGTGCGATGCGGAGCGGCCCATCACCTTGATGAAGTGCCAGTATTTGCGGGCCGAGTTGCAGTCGCGTTGAATGTTACCGATGAGTTCGGAATAGACCTTACAGGCAGTATCGAAACCGAATGAAGTTTCGATCTGCTCATTCTTGAGATCCCCGTCAATGGTTTTAGGGCATCCGATAACCTGTACGCCGGCATTGATGGCGGCATAATATTCTGCCAGCACACAAGCGTTTGTATTGGAGTCATCACCGCCGATGATCACCAGAGCCTTGATGTCGAGCTCTTTCAATATTTCCAGTCCCTTGTCGAACTGTTCCTTTGTTTCCAGTTTGGTTCTGCCTGAGCCAATGATATCGAATCCACCCGTATTGCGGTATTCGTCGATGATGTCACCAGTGAGTTCCTTGTACTCGTGGTTGATGAGACCGGCGGGACCCAGAATAAAACCATAGAGTTTACCGTCTGGGTGAAGCCGTTTCACGCCATCATAGATCCCGGAAATTACATTGTGTCCGCCGGGAGCTTGACCGCCCGATAGGATCACGCCCACGTTCATCGGTTTATCCATTCCGGGTATGCCGGTTGTTTCGGTGAACTTCACAATGGGCATTCCGTATGTGTTGGGAAAGAGCCGTTGGATTTCCTGCTGGTCGCGTACCGATTCGGTGGCGGTTCCCTCTTCAATTTTCACATTGCCATTCAATCCTGCGGGTACTTTGGGTTCATAGCTTGCCCGTGCAACCTGTAAAGCGCTTTTTGTCATAGAGTTGATTTTTATGATGATTTGTTTCTGTTAATGCAGATCATTCAATTTGGGCATCAAAAATAACATTTTTTCGGGACATAGAGAAATGAAGCAAACTGTAAATATACTCATTTCAACGAAAAGTATGGGATTGAATGAACAATTTAGCTGTCTTTTCGATTTATATCAAAATGATGAAGAATTGACCGATGAATGCCCAAAACAAATTCAGTGCAATGGATATGGAAGCCATCGAGGCTTTATACCAAAAATATAAAGAAAATCCGGATGGTGTAGATGAAAGCTTCCGCTACTTTTTTCAGGGATTTGATTTAGCCACGTCACACTTTCCGATAAAGCCTATGGATGGAAAAGCTACTTTGGAGCATTCTCCCAAAGAGTTGTCCGTCATGCGGCTGATCACGGCATACAGGCGTCGTGGCCACCTTTTTACCAAAACCAATCCGGTACGTACCCGGCGCAGCTATACCCCTACGTTGGAGATAGAAAATTTCGACCTGACAAAGGATGATCTGGATACTGTTTTCGAAGCAGGTAAGGAGATTGGCATTGGCAGAGCAACCCTGAGAGACATTGTGGCGCATCTCGATGAAACCTATTGTAAATCCATCGGGGTTGAATACCGGTATATGACCAAACCCGAGGTCGTGCGATGGCTGCAGGAGAAAATGGAAGGTTCACGAAATCAGGAATCATACTCCAAAGAAAAAAAGTTGCGTATCCTGGACCGGCTGATAGAGGCTTCCGGCTTTGAGGATTACCTGCACAAGAAGTTTGTGGGGCAGAAGCGTTTCTCCCTTGAGGGTTCGGAGTCGATTATCCCTGCATTGGATGCAATCATTGCGCATGGCAAAGATTATGATGTGAACGAGATTGTGATCGGTATGGCGCACAGGGGACGATTGAACGTGCTCACCAACATCATGAGAAAACCTTATGCGCAGGTTTTTCGTGAGTTCAATGCCCACAATTACAAGGAGGAGATCAAATATGGCGATGTAAAATATCATCTGGGATACAACAGTACCATCGATTACGAAGGCCGTTCTCTCTCGGTGAGCCTGGCGCCCAATCCTTCTCATCTCGAGGCCGTGGGGCCGGTGATGGAGGGTATTGCCCGTGCTAAGCTCGAGAATGAGCATGCTTATCACTACCATGAAGTATTGCCCATTCTGGTGCATGGTGATGCCGCCATTGCAGGGCAGGGTGTCGTGTATGAAACCATTCAGTTCTCTAAGCTCGAGGGGTATAAAACAGGGGGTACCATCCACATCGTGATCAATAACCAGGTAGGCTTTACCACCAACTATCTGCAGGCCCGATCCAGTACCTATTGCACCGATGTGGCCAAGGTTACGCAGTCGCCGGTATTCCATGTGAACGGCGACGATATCGAGGCCATGGTGTACGTGGCCAAGCTGGCACTTGCGTTCCGACAGCAATTTCATATCGATGTATTCATCGACCTCTTATCTTACCGCAAGTACGGGCATAACGAAGGCGATGAACCTCGTTTCACCCAGCCTGAGTTGTATGATATCATCGCCAAGCATCAGAATCCACGTGACATCTACGCCCAAAAGCTGCTGGCAGAAGGAGTAATCACACCACAAGATCTTGATGCAAAAGTGTCCGGTTTTCATCAGCTGCTGGAGAAGGCACACGAGGAATCGCTGGAGACCGACTTGCTGAATCTGCATCTCTTTCTAGCCGATCGATTTCCTCAAATTCGTCTGCCGGAAGCGGCCGATTTTGATACAGTTGCCAATACTGCTATTTCTAAAGATCTTTTTCTGCAATTGGCAAAAAGCATTACATCGCTGCCGGATGATAAAAAGTTTTTCAACAAAACCATCCGTTTATTTCAGCAGCGCTCGGCAATGATCGAGGCTGACACCTACGATTGGGCAATGGGTGAGCTAATGGCTTATGCCTCTCTGGCCTGGGAGAAGCACAGTGTGCGACTGAGCGGACAAGATTCTGAGCGGGGCACCTTCTCTCACCGTCATGCAGAAATTGTGACCGAGGATGGCAAAGACAAATATTTCCCCTTAAAGAGCCTGGGTGGGGAACAGGAGCCCGTACGGGTCTACAACTCACCGCTCAACGAATATGGGATATTGGGCTTTGAATATGGCTATTCGCTGGCGCACCCCAACGGACTCACCGTGTGGGAGGCACAGTTCGGCGACTTCTATAACGTCGGCCAGGTGATTGTAGATCAGTATATCTCAGCAGCACAGGAAAAATGGGGATTGAAATCGGGACTGGTCATGTTGTTGCCCCACGGCTACGAGGGGCAGGGAGCAGAGCACTCAAGTGGACGCCTGGAGCGTTTCCTGAGCTTGTGTGCCAATCTAAATATGCAAGTCGTAAATTGCACCACACCCGCCAACTTCTTTCATGTACTGCGTCGTCAACTGCATCGCGATATCAGGGTGCCGTTGATTGTTTTTACCCCCAAGAGCCTGCTGCGTCATCCCGCCTGCATCTCTTCACTGGATGATTTTACAGAAGGAGGATTTCGAGAGGTAATGGAGGATGCGTTACTCAGTGATTACACAAAGGTGAAGAGAGTCCTGCTCTGCAGCGGCAAGATATATTACGAGCTGGAGGCAGCTCGTGCAGAAGCTCAAACCGAGGAAGTATCGATTATTCGGGTCGAACAGCTTTATCCTTTTCCCGACAGACAGCTTCGCAGTCTACTGGGTCGTTATGCCGCCAACCTGGAACTTGTCTGGGTGCAGGAGGAACCAATAAATATGGGCGCCGCATCTTTCGTGCGAGAGCGGTTGAGCGATTTGTCACTGCAGGTGATCAGCCGGCCCGCCAGCGGAGTCACAGCCGAGGGATTAACAGCCCTGCACAAGGTCAATCAGGCGCTCATTATTGAGAAATCATTTACCCTGTAATTACAACATATTATGGCATTGATAGAGATAAAAATCCCGAGCCCCGGGGAGTCCATCACACAGGTCGAGCTTTTTCATTGGTTGGTGGAAGATGGAGCTGTTGTGAAAAAAGAGACCGAAATCGCCGAGCTGGAGTCCGACAAGGCTACATTGATGCTGGTGGCCGAAGAATCCGGTAAAATCAGTTTCAAAGCTACCGAGGGTGAGATGCTTGCGGTGGGTGCAGTGGCCTGTACCATTGATACTTCCGTGCAACCGGAGGAATCAACGAAACCCAAGGAATCTTTGAAACAAGAAGAATTATTGAACGAGCAGAAATCAAAGAAACCGGAGGCAGTGCTGCCAACTGAGAGAAAGCTGCAACCAGAAATAGCTACAGCCACAGAAAAAGGGAAAAGTTTGTCTTCGGATAATATTGCGACCGAAGCTGCGGCAAAAGGTCCTGCTGATCCGAAGCAGGATGCATACGACATGGTGAGGTTAACCCCGCTTGCGAAGAAAGTGATGGAGATGAACGACCTGTCGGTAGACGATGTCATCAAGGGCCTCAGGCGCCTCAGGCGTGAAGATGTGGAAGCGATTGTGTCCCAGAACAGTGAAGCCCACGGCAGCCTGAAAAAAAACGCTACCCGCAATGCCACCTCTTCGAAGCTGAGCCAGTTGCGACGGAAATTGAGTGAACGGCTGGTGTCGGTGAAGAACGAGACGGCCATGCTGACCACTTTCAACGAGGTGAATATGAAGCCAATCATGGATCTGCGCAAGAAGCATCAAAATGCGTTTGTAGAGAAACATGGCATCAAGCTGGGTATGATGTCTTTCTTTATGAAAGCCAGCGCCATCGCGCTGCAGGAGTTTCCCAATGTGAATGCCATGCTTGATGGGGAGAACCTGGTGACCTTCGATTATGCCGACATCTCCGTGGCGGTGAGCACACCCAAGGGCCTGATGGTGCCGGTGGTGCGAAATGTGGAGAGCCTGGGACTGGCAGAGATTGAGAAGGCCCTTGCCGATGTGGCCGAAAAAGCGCGCAAAGGAAAACTTTCCATCCCGGAGATGACCGGTGGCACGTTCACCATCACCAACGGTGGTGTCTTTGGTTCCATGATGTCTACCCCGCTGATTAATCCGCCGCAGTCTGCTATTCTCGGCATGCACAATATTCTGGACAGACCTGTAGCCCTCGAGGGTCAGGTGGTGATTCGGCCGATGATGTATGTTGCGCTGTCTTACGATCACCGCGTGATAGACGGTAAAGATTCGGTCGGTTTCCTGTTACGGGTGAAGCAGCTGCTGGAAAACCCGGCAGAAATGTTGTTTGGCAGCGGCAGCAGCGAAAAGAGCCTGCTTGAGATATAGCAATAGCCGGATTGAACCCGGATGTCGGTAATGGAGGATATCACCGGTCGTTGCCGGTGCTCCCGACGATGGTAAATTTAGCGAATTTCAATAAAAGCTGTTTCTTCCCGGCCGATTCAAACTCTACGAAGGCGCGTCGGTCGTTCCCACTCATTTCAATGGAGGTAACTACGCCGCGTCCAAATCGTTCATGTTCAATGATATGACCTACCTCTAGCTCTTTCGCCTCTTTCGACAGCGGGAGGGTTGTGGTAGCCTGTTGTATGGGCGTGACCTTGTTGGGCAAACTGATGCGCCTTTCCTGTTTTTGTAGCCGTTCAGTCCGCATTGATCCCCAAAAATCATCTGCCTGTGGAGGATAGGATGCTCCACCTTCGAGTTGGCTGTCCGGTGAAAGGAATGCGGGATCGATGTCCTTCAGAAAGCGGCTTCCCACAGCCGCATTGGTCACACCATTTTTGAAGCGGCTCCGCGCATGCGTGATGGTACAGGTTTTCTTTGCCCGGGTGATGGCCACATAAAAGAGACGACGCTCCTCTTCCAGTCCCCGCATCTCCGATTTGGCCATTGCCGAAGGAAACAGATCCTCTTCCATTCCCACTACGAACACGTGATCGAATTCCAGTCCTTTGGCTGAATGTACCGTCATCAGGGTGACCTTTTCGTTTTCCCCCTCTTTGTCGGTATCCTGGTCGGTGAGCAGCGAGACTTCCGACAAAAAATCGACCAGCTGGTTGTTTTCCTCTCCCTGTTCCTGCCTTGTAGCCACAAACTCATTCATGGCATTGAGCAGCTCCTGGATATTTTGGGTACGGCTCATTCCTTCGGGCGTCATGTCTTCGTAAGCTTCTTTGGCAATCCCGCTATTCTTTATGACCTCCTGTGCCAGCTCGAAAGCATTCATGCGGCTGTTTTTATCAATGAGATCGGCCATGAGCGATTGAAAGACAGTCAGTTTTTTTGCTGTGCCCGCATTGACATCCAGGTTGTATGCCGCGGGTGAGTCCAGTACCTGCCATAGGCTGACCTGATGCAATGCAGCGGTTGCCGAGATCTTGCCGACGGTGACGTCGCCGATGCCCCGGGTGGGGTAATTGATGATCCGGCGGAATGCTTCTTCGTCGCTGGGATTCACAATCAAACGGAAGTAGCTGATCACATCTTTGATCTCTTTGCGTTGGTAAAAAGAGAGGCCACCATAGATCCGGTATGGAATGTTGTTTTTGCGCAATGATTCTTCAAAGATACGTGATTGTGCATTTGTACGGTAGAGAATCGCAAAATCACCATAAGAAGCATGTTCTTCCATCCTCATCCGGGCAATCTTGTTGGAAACGATGAGTCCCTCTTCAAAATCGGAGAAAGCACTTCTGATCTCAATCTTTTCACCCGGTTCGTTTTCCGAAAACACATCTTTGAAAATCTGTTCGCTGTTTTTTTTGATCAGGCTGTTGGCGGCGTTCACGATATTTTGTGTGGAACGGTAATTCTGCTCCAGTTTGAATATCTGTGTCTCATTGAAGTTCGATTTAAACTTCAGGATGTTGTCGATATTGGCGCCACGGAAGGAGTAGATGCTCTGCGCATCGTCGCCCACCACACACACGCGGTGGTGTATGTCGGCAAGTTGCTTCACGATGAGGTGTTGTGCGAAGTTGGTATCCTGGTACTCGTCCACCAGGATGTACTGGAACTGGTTGCGATACTTCTCCAGAATCTCTGCGTGGTCGCGAAACAGGATGTTGGTATACATCAACAAGTCGTCGAAATCCATGCTGTTACCTGCGCGGAGCCTGTTCTGGTAGCGCTGGTATATTTCAAACAGATGGGGTCGTTTGGCCATGCGGTCGTACTGCAGAATCTCGTCGTTGGCGGCATACATAGCCGGGGTGATCAGGCTGTTTTTGGCACGGGATATCTGTCCATGCACCGCCCCCGGCCGGTAGAGCTTGTCGTCGAGGTTCATCTCCTTGATGATGAGCCTGATCAGATTGTTCGAGTCCGACGAGTCGAAGATCGTAAAGTTGGAGCGGAAACCGATGGCTTCCGCTTCGTTCCGGAGTATGCGGGAGAAGATAGCGTGAAAGGTGCCCATCCAGAGGCTGCGGGCTCTTTTTTCGCCCACCAGCTCCGCGATACGCAATTTCATTTCACGTGCCGCCTTATTGGTGAAGGTGAGCGCCAGGATGTAGAAAGGGGGAAGACCCTGTTCGAGCAGGTACGCAATTTTGTAGGTGAGCACACGTGTCTTGCCCGATCCCGCACCGGCAATCACAAGTGAGGGACCATCACAAAATTCCACGGCGGCACGCTGTGCTTCGTTGAGTTGTTCGAGCAGCACCGACGCATTTTCTTTTCCTGTTTTTTGCATAGGTACAAAAGTAGACATTTCTGCTTGAATGGCATAAAAAAACCGCTTTCGGCTGAAAGCGGCTTTTGTATCTTTTTCACAAACTGGTTATCGGAACGTGTAGCGCAAGCTGAGTGCGAATCCGCTATACCAATAATCGTTGTAATCGTTGGTGAAGTTGAAAGAGGGTTTCCAGTCGAGTGACACATTAAAAGGTGCCTGTGGAAAAACATATTCCAGTCCGGCGATCAGATCGGCACCGAGCAGAAAAGCATTACTATAGGCATCCCTGTTCTTGTGGATACCACCAAGGTGTGCACCCAGTCCCACATACCAGTCGAGGTTAGGCGCCCCTGCCACAGGTTGTTGATATTCATACAAACCTGTCAGCTGGAAGTAGTTGGGTGAAGCCGAGAGGATAAATTCTGCGGCGCTGGCGGGTGCAAAGAAGTGTTTCAGTGTCAATCCGCTATCGTAACCCAGTCTAACTCCAAAAGCGGTATTGTACTGCTGTGCATTCAGCGAAGTAGTAAATGCTGCAATCAAAAGGAATGCGAAAAATAATTTTTTTAGCTTCATAAATTCATTTTTAAGTGAATAGTTGTTATCCTGATTAAATGTTTTGGTTCAATCAACATGATAACAAACAATTCCCCTGGATTGTTTTTTGTGAAACCAAAAAGTAACGCGACCGGGTCAGATTTTGTTGTAGCAAATTCTACAAAGTGGCTGATACTCTTCTGTTTCTCCAAGCATAATCTGCTTGTCGTTTTTTACCAGCCGGTGTGAATAATTGGCCAGGTTGCCGCACTTCACGCATATGGCATGCACTTTGGTCACATCGTCGGCGATCGCACACAACGCCGGTATTGGCCCGAAAGGAACCCGTTTGAAGTCCATGTCGAGTCCGGCGACAATCACCCGAATACCCTGATCGGCTAATTGTTGGCAGACTGCAACCAGCCCGTCATCGAAAAACTGGGCTTCGTCGACCCCCACCACTTCTACTTCCGAAGAAAGCAGGAGGATGTTGCTGGAATGTTCCACCGGTGTGGAAAGGATTGCGTTTCTGTCGTGCGATACCACTTCGTCTTCGGAGTAGCGGGTATCGAGTGAGGGTTTAAATATCTCCACACTTTGTTGTGCGATCATTGCACGGCGTAGGCGGCGCAGCAGTTCTTCAGTTTTACCGGAGAACATGGATCCGCAGATCACTTCGATGCGTCCGGCGCGGCAAGGTTCATTGGGGGAATGTTCGTTGTACATTTCTTTAGTGTGCCTGGCTCGTAGCAAGAGTGTTCCTGCAACACGAGGCCGTTATGTTTTATTTTCCTTTTACAATCTTCTTTATGTCGTTTAGTTTATTGAGGGCGTCCATGGGAGTCAGGTTGTTGACATCGAGGTTCAGGATCTCGTCACGTACCTGGCTGAGGATGGGGTCATCGAGCTGAAAGAAGCTAAGTTGATAGCCCTCTCTTTTTTCGATGAAGTCTTTAATGGGTTTTCGGATACCCTCTTTGCGATTGGTCGATTCCATGGTGGCGAGGATGGCATCGGCGCGTTTGGTAATACTCTGTGGCATCCCGGCCATTCTGGCCACATGGATACCAAAGCTGTGTTCACTACCGCCCGGCGTCAGCTTACGCAGGAAGATCACTTTGTTGTCGATCTCTTTCACCGAGACGTTGTAGTTTTTGATTCGTTTGAACGATTTCTCCATCTCGTTCAACTCGTGGTAATGCGTAGCGAAAAGCGTCTTGGCATGTATTTTCGGATGCTCGTGGATGTATTCCACGATGGCCCAGGCAATGGAGATGCCGTCGTAGGTGCTGGTGCCCCTTCCCAGTTCATCGAAGAGAACAAGGCTGCGATCCGACAGATTGTTGAGAATGTTGGCTGCCTCGTTCATTTCCACCATGAAGGTCGATTCACCCTGAGAGATATTGTCGGATGCACCCACGCGGGTGAAGATCTTATCCACCAGCCCGATCTTTGCAGCGTCAGCCGGCACAAAACAACCTATCTGCGCCATGAGCGTGATCAATGCTGTTTGCCTGAGTAGAGCCGACTTACCCGCCATGTTGGGCCCGGTGATGATGATGATCTGTTGGGTATTGTTGTCCAGATAGACATCGTTTGCGATAAAAGGCTGGTCGGGTGGCAGCTGTCTTTCAATAACAGGATGACGGCCGTTTTTTATGTCGATGACATCGGAGTTGTTGACTTCGGGACGGATATAGTTGTTTTGTTGCGCCACATGTGCAAAGGAAAGGAGACAGTCGGCCCGTGCAATGATGGCGGCATTGACCTGTATGGCCGGGATGAAATCCATCAGGCTCTGCACCAGGGCAGCATAGATCTGATCTTCCAGTACGATGATTTTTTCTTCGGCACCCAGTATCTTCTCTTCATATTCTTTCAGTTCCTGGGTAATGTACCGCTCGGCACTCACCAGGGTCTGTTTTCGTGTCCATTCGGGTGGAACCTTGTCCTTGTGTGTGTTGCGTACCTCTATGTAATAACCAAACACATTGTTGTAAGCTACTTTCAGCGAAGGAATACCCGTGCTTTCACTCTCCCTTTGCTGTAGCTGCAACAGGTAATCTTTTCCGGAATAGGCAATTTGGCGCAGTTCGTCGAGTTCCTTGCTGACCTGGTTACAGATGTAGCCCCCCTTGCCGGTGAGCACTGGCGGATCGGGCATGATCTCCCTTGCAATGCGGTCGCGGATATCGATGCAGGGATCCAGTTTCTCTCCCATTTCCCGGAGGCTCTGATTCTCTGCAACAAGGAATGCTTCTTTAATAGGTTCAATGGCCGTGAGCGCCACTTTCAGCTGTACTACCTCGCGCGGGTTGATGCGTCCCACGGCAGCTTTGGAAATGATTCGTTCCAGGTCACCAATAAGCAGCAGTTGTTGTTCAAGCAGTTTCTTCAGTTCCGGCTCACGGAAAAAGTCTTCCACAACATCCAGCCGCTCTTCAATGGGTTTGACCTCTTTCAGTGGAAATACAATCCACCGGCGCAGCAGACGCGATCCCATGGGAGATACTGTCTTATCGAGAATGTCGAGCAGTGTTTTCCCTCCCTCGTTCATGGTGGAGATAAGTTCCAGGCTGCGCACCGTGAACTTGTCGAGTCGAACAAAACGCTCCTCTTCAATGCGCCTGAGCGAGACAATATGTGCCCTGTTGTGGTGTTGAGTGATGTCGAGATAATGAAGTATAACCCCCGATGCGATGATTCCCAGCGGCATATTTTCCACACCGAACCCTTTTAGGGTGTTAGTCTGAAAGTGAGACAAGAGCCTGTCGGTTGCCGCATCGGTGGTAAAGATCCAGTCATCTAACTCCGAGAAAAGCCAACTGTTGCCAAAAGCTTCTTCCATCCTCTTTTTGTGGCCCCGTTCAATAAGCAGCTCCTTGGGAGTGAAGTTGGAGAGGAGTTTGTCGATGTCGTTCCTGCTGCCTTCGGAAGTGAGAAATTCACCTGTGGAGATGTCAAGAAAGGAGATGCCGTACTGGTCGTTTTTGGCGAAATGCAGAGCACAAAGGAAGTTGTTTTCCTTGTGGTTCAGTACTGTGTCATTAAAAGAGACACCCGGTGTCACCAGTTCGGTGATACCCCTTTTCACCAGTGTCTTGGTCAGCTTGGGATCTTCCAGTTGATCGCAGATGGCCACCCGTTTGCCGGCGCGGACCAGTTTGGGCAGGTAGGTATCGAGTGCATGGTGCGGAAAGCCGGCCAGTTCCACAAATTGAGCAGCTCCATTCGCCCTTCGCGTCAGGGTGATCCCCAATATCTCGGACGCCACGATGGCATCGTCCGAAAAAGTTTCATAAAAATCACCCACGCGAAACAGCAGGATGGCATCGGGATGTTTCTTTTTTATCTCGATAAACTGTTTCATCATTGGCGTTTCTGCAATTTTTCCCACGGATTTCCTCTCTGTTTGTAATTAAGAACTCAATTTTCGCACATGTCAATCAGTTTACCGCACGTATGTAAATATCCACGTGGAATATTAATAACTTAAGTTTCGCATGTTTATAAATTGGGGTATTTACAGCTAAAGATGAGACCTATCAATGTTTTGTGGGGACCCATTGACCTCGAGTAACGTAAAAAGAGCAGCTGTTCGAGGCGTAGAAAGTTCTGCTCTTTTAGTGGAAAGAGGACAAATATGGGTCACAAAACATTGTCAGTCGAGAATTTAGCTGTATACACATCATGCGAAACTTAAACTAATAAAGAAGCGAAATTACAAAAAAAACAGGACTTTCAAAAAGTGTTCTTCAATCCGCAAACTGAAAAGTGATTCCTGAAGTAGGGCATGCAGTTGTTTTTTATGCAGATGTATCTTGGAAAAGAAGTTTTCGCAACTCCTTCACTCCTTCCGAAGCTCCTTTGTGTATGTGGTGGATGTCATATCGCATGGTGTGCACATCTTTGGGGTCGATCAAGTATACAGGCACATTTTTCCGAACATCGTGCAGCAGCCCTGCCGCGGGATACACATTCATGGAGGTGCCGATGATCACAAACAGGTCTGCCCTGCGGGTAATTTCCTCCGCCTCCTCTATCATGGGAACCGCTTCTCCAAACCAAACAATGTGCGGACGCAACTGAAACCCTTTCTCACACAAGTCGCCCAGGTGAATGTCGCATTTTGAAGAATCCAACTCGTAGATCAGCGAAGGGTCGCCTGTTGAGCGTGCTTTCATGAGCTCACCATGAAGGTGCAGTACGCGGGTACTTCCTGCCTTTTCATGGAGGTTGTCGATATTTTGTGTGATGATCTGCAGGTCGTAATCGTTCTCCATTTCTGCGAGTCCCAGATGACCTGCGTTGGGTTTTGCTTGCAGCAGTTCCCGGCGGCGCATATTGTAGAAGTTCAATACCAGTTCCGGGTTTGCTTCAAACCCTTCAGGTGTAGCCACCTGTTCTACTGGATATTGTTCCCATAGGCCCCCGGAATCCCGGAAAGTCGCGATCCCGCTTTCGGCACTCATGCCTGCTCCTGTAAGTACCACCATCCTTTTCTTCATCGGCAACTCTTATTTCGTTTATATCAGACAAATATAGTTTTTTATTGGTAGAAGTCGAATTTATTTCATATTAAAATCGTACTTTTGTTCCCAAATTGAAAAAGAAGAAAGTGAATGGATAAATTAAGTTACGCGTTGGGGATGAGCATGGCCTCTAACCTCATGAACTCAGGTTTGCAGCAATTGGATGTGCAATCTTTTGTGAAAGCCTTTACAGAAACAATGAATAACACAACCCCTTCGATGAGTCCCCGGGAAGCAAATCAGGTGATTCAGGATTATTTCAGCAAACAACAAGACGAGATGCTTAGTCGGAATTTGGATGCCGGCAGGGCTTTTCTGGAGGAAAACGGAAAAAAGGAGCAGGTTATCTCGCTTCCCAGTGGTTTGCAATACGAGGTGCTGGTTGAAGGCAACGGTGCAATGCCCAAAGCTACCGACAAAGTGAAATGCCATTATCACGGCACCTTGCTCAATGGTACCGTCTTCGACAGTTCAGTGGAACGCGGTCAGCCAGCTGTTTTTGGTGTAAACCAGGTGATCAAAGGTTGGGTGGAAGCACTGCAACTGATGTCTGAGGGGTCGAAGTGGCGTTTGTTCATCCCTTCAGAATTGGCTTATGGGGAACAAGGTGCAGGTGGCTCTATTGAACCCAATGCAACGCTCATCTTCGATGTAGAACTGTTAGAGATTGTATGACCTTATTATCCCTACGCAAACGATCGCAAAAAAGAAAGAGACATTTATAAACACATCATTAATTTTAATAGAAAGTAAAATGAAAAAAACAGTTTTGACTACGTTCAGCGTTGTGGCTATCATGGCCATCACAATGGTTTCCTGTGGCGGAGCCTCCACTCCCAAAGCATCTCTGAAGAATTCAGTAGACAGTGTTTCCTATGCTTATGGAGTAAGCATGGCCGATCAGGGACTGGTGCAGTTCCTGGAGCAATCGGGGGTATTGGTAAACGCTTCCAACATTGAATATGAATATCAAATGAAGATAGCTGCGGCCGACTCTACGCAAAAAGAGGCGCTTCAAAAGGAGTTGGCAGCCAAAGTAGACTCAGTGAACAAGATCAATGCACCCAAGCTCAACGACTTTGTCAAGGGTATGATCGAAGGAATGAATCAGAAAGAGAAGTCGGCTTACGCAAATGGTCTCAGCATCGGTATTCAGTTTTCACAGCAGATGCTTCCCCAATTCAACAGCATGCTTTTCGGTACCGATTCAACCAAGAAGGTTAACAATGATCAGATACTGGCCGGCCTTATTTCAGTTTTAAAGAATCAAGAGCTTGCAATTGCAAAAGTGGATGCCAATGCCCTGATTCAAAGTGAGGTGGAGAAAGCTCAGGCAGCCGAAACAGCACGTCAGGAAGAAAGTGCAAAAGCCCAATATCAAAATGATATCGCAGCAGGAGATGCTTTTATGGCTGAAAATGCCAAAAAAGAGGGCGTGGTTACTTTGCCCAGCGGTCTGCAGTATGAGATAGTTCGTGCAGGAACAGGAGCTGTTCCTACAGATACCGACAGGGTGAAAGTGCACTACCACGGTACATTGATCGATGGTACGGTGTTCGATAGCAGCGTAGACCGGGGTGAACCTGCCACATTTGGTGTTACCCAGGTGATTGCCGGTTGGACAGAAGCTTTGAAGCTGATGCCTGTTGGTTCAAAGTGGAGATTGTATATTCCTTATAATCTTGCTTACGGTTCTGCCGACAGAGGTACCATCAAACCTTTCTCCAATCTTATTTTCGACGTAGAGCTGCTGGGAATAGAGAAGTAAAAGAAAAAGAATCAGCAAACAGGCATGTATTTTAAAAAAGAGGTTGTCTCAAAAATTGTTTTGAGACAGCCTCTTTTCAGTTTAATATTTTCCATAGAAGGAGGATTTTCGGAGAGTTTCATCTATCCTTTCCACTATCCGCGACACATTGGAGGCATTGATGTCTTCAGGCAACTGGCAAGTTCTCATTGTGAAAGTGAGAACTTGCCGCATTTTTTAACACCCACAAAATACTTACAAAAAAAAGAACGGGATGTTCTCACTTTCAAACCACGAATTTGCTTCAGGAGGCCACTTTACTGCCCGAGGATATCAGCAGCGAAAAAGTGAAGGAAAGAGAAGTTGCTCTCCGGGCAGGAGTTGAGGCATCGCAGTCGAAGGCCCCAGGATGTGTAACCCTCCTTTGGCAACCTGAAATACAAAAGAAATAGCTTCTTGCACGGATAATAGAAGGGTAATAGAAGGGTAATGGGTCGTTATCTCCTTATACATGTACGGAGGGATAACGGAGGGATAACGGAGGGATAAGGGAGGGATACCAGCGAAGTATCAAAGAATGGCCGTCTCATGTTTTATGATAAGACGGCCTCTTTGTTTTATCTTTAGGTGCTTCTACTCCCATTTAATCTGACTATTTTGCATTGAATTTGTCGATTTTGTGTTAATAATAAGCGAAAAAGTGGGTAGAATGTTGCAAAATGATTGTATAAAAGCTATCTTTGCCCTTATATTGAGAAGGAAAGATTGTTTAGGTTTATTATTTGTTAAATATAAAGAGGATCAGAGCTGGTTTTTTTTTGCAGTTCTGTAAGCTATAAAGGGATTTTATAATAAAATAGGATATATATTACTCAAATTGGCGTTTTTTTGAAAAAAAAAATGCAAAAAAAAAAGTTTTTAAAATAATTGATATATATTTGTGTACTGGAGTCGTTCCTATACAAATGTTAATTGATTTGAGTTGAATATAGGGAATTTGATTTATTCTGAATGCAATTTTTATGACAAACCACATTCCCCGCTATTTTTGGAATAGAACAATATATATAATGAAAGTGATTAATTAAAAAGTAGAGTTTATGAAAAGAAAACTAACAATGTTTTTGACCCTGTTCTTTCTTGGGATAGGGATTATATCTGCTCAGACCCAGGTAAGGGGTATTGTGGTAGACGATGCAGGTGAACCTGTGATTGGTGCAACAATCCAAGTGAAAGGCACATCCCAGGGGACAGTCTCTGATATTGATGGTAATTTTTCATTGTCAGCACCTGCAAATGGGACGCTTGTTATTTCATATGTCGGATATGCTGCACAGGAGGTACCTGTAAGTGCAAACGTCAGAGTCGTCTTAAGCGAAGACACAGAATTACTCGATGAGGTGGTAGTAACCGCATTAGGATTGACAAGAGAAAAGAAGACTTTGGGTTATGGGGTGACATCCGTTTCCGGTGATGAAATCTCAAATGCTCAGACAGTTAATCCCATGTCTGCCTTGCAAGGTAAGGTGGCTGGATTGGATGTGTCTGCTGCTCCAAATCCTGGAGGTACACAAAACGTGGCAATACGTGGTTTCAGTTCATTTGGAAATAACCAGCCATTGTACGTTGTTGATGGTGTACCTATCACGAATGCTCAAAACCGCTCTGGTAGTGATCTGAACTCACAAGTCGATTTTGGTTCAGGTATTAATGCCCTCAACCCAAATGATATCGAGAATATTACTGTATTGAAGGGCTCGGCTGCTTCTGCTTTATACGGATCTCGCGCAGCCCAAGGTGTCATTATGATCACAACAAAGTCAGGAAAAGATACAAATGGTAAACTAAATATTGCCTACGACGGAAGTGTAACAGTACAGGAAGTTGGACGTATTCCTACTGAACAGGAGCTGTTTGGACAAGGATGGAGTGGTGATAGAGCGTTAGATGAAAATGGTAACTGGGGTGCCCGTTTCGATGGCAAAGAACGCGTATGGGGGCATATCGTTGATAATAGCCAACAACTCAAACCATATGTTTATTTAAATAATCGTATTCGTGACTTTTATGATTACGGTATTGGTTATAATAACGCAGTATCTTTAACAGGTGGAAATGAGAACACTAAATTCCACGCATCTGTATCTCAAAATAGCGTTGATGGTCCTATTCCAACAGATGATGACTCATACAAACGTTATACAATAGCATCCAATGCCTCACATAAGGCAAATAAATTATTAATAAGCACGTCTATTAATTTTAGCTCTGAGAAAAATGAAGCGTCTCCCACTGGTCAGGATAATTCAATTTATCGTTCCTTGAACGAAATTGCGACTGACGTTTCAATTGTAGATCTGAAAGACCTCAATAATAAGTTTAATAATGTGGATAATTATTTCACTCCTTATGGAATGAATCCTTATCACATTTTGGATATTAAAGAAGCTGTTCAGAATAAGTACAAGTTCTTTGGTAAATTTCAATTGGACTATGACTTTTTAGAAAACTTGAAATTGACCTATCGTTTTGGTGGTGATTATGAACAAACAATTGCGGACACTCATTTTGACGCCATTGTTTTTACTCCAGGCTCACCCAATGATGGTTCTTCTAATGCAAGTCCAGGCTCTTATAATCAAACCAGAAGACAGAGAATTCAAGTAAACCATGATTTGATTTTAAATTATAATGAAAGATTTGGAGATTTTTCTTTGAATGCAATAGCTGGGGCAAATACAAATGAACAATCCTACAATGCTATTGGAGGTGAAATTACTTCGATAGATATACCTGGTTTTTATGACTTTACAAATTCTCTAACTCCTCCAACTGCGTCTCAAGCATCAAGTTTATATCGTTTGTGGGGTATGTATTTGAATGCTGACCTCGGATTTCGTGACTATCTTTATTTAACCCTTACCGGAAGAAATGATTACTCTTCCACACTACCCAAGGGTAAGAACTCATATTTCTATCCGAGTGCTATGTTAAGCTTTATTGCCACGGATTTCTTGAAAACAAGAGATATAGATACTGGGGTTCTTGATTTTGCAAAGATAAGATTATCATACGGACGTACAGGTAAGGATGCCGGTTTATATGCAGTTTATGATCGGTTAACAGCCGCTGAAATAACAAATGCCGGATATCCCAGTATTGATAATTTAGTTTTTCCTTTAGGTGGTATCAATTCATACACTGTGTCGAATACGGCTGGAAATATCAATTTAGCGCCCGAGTTGACGGATGAATTTGAAGTTGGTGCAGATCTATCATTCTTTGATCATCGTGTGGGTATGGAGTTTTCATACTACAATAAATTTACGAATGGTTTAATTGCCACCTTACCGATTGACCCTACAACTGGATATACCGCACAAGTTGCAAACTTGGGAGATGTTAGAAACCAAGGGGTTGAATTGCTGTTGAATTTTGTTCCGGTTAAAACAGAAGATTTTACATGGGATATTTCATACAACTTCACAAAAAACTACAACAAAGTTGAACGATTAGATGTTCCGGAAGTGTTTTTGGGTGGATATGGTGGTATAGGTATTTACGCTGTTGAGGGAGAGTCTATTGGCCAATTTAAGTCGCAAAAAGCGCTTAAAGTCGAGGTTGATGGAGTTGAAAGTACAGTTGTTGATGGTACAGGTAATCCCCAACCCACGCCTGATGATGTATTTTTGAATAAAGATATCAATGAGAAATACCGTATGGGTTTAACGAATACCTTTACTTATAAAGGTCTTTCACTCTCAGGAACATTCGATTTCCGATACGGCGGGTATATCTATAGTTATACAAAAGATTATATGCACTGGGTCGGTAGCGGGCCAGAAACAGTATACAATGATCGTAATCCGTTCATCATCCCAAATTCTGTTATTGCAAATGGAGACGGAACGTATCGTGAAAATACTATCCCAGTGGATCCTACTGCACTCCATACATTTTACAGCAATGGAGGGTTTGATTATACCGATTTTGCAGTTATTGATCGTTCATCCTTAAAGTTGAGAAACGTGAGCTTGGCATATCAATTGCCTCAGCGCTTTGCGAAGAGTCTTAAAGTTAATAGTGTGCGAGCTTCATTTACTGCCTCTAATATATTGCTTTGGACACCAGCTGAAAATCAATACATCGATCCGGAAATTACAACTTTTGGAAATAATATTGCAGCAAGGTTTGGCGAATTTGGTACGACGCCACCTTATCAGACATATGTATTTGGTTTAAACATTTCATTTTAATTACCAATAAATATTAGAATTATGAAGAGTAAATTATTAATAATATTTTCTGCTACTATCATGTTTTTCACTGCTGTTAGTTGCAGTGACTGGCTTGATGTGAACCATGATCCCAATGCATTGGAGCAAATTCCTGATGCCAAAGTTTTGTTACCCGCTGCCGAAATTGGAATTGCAAACAACCTGATGGGATGGGATTTTGGTTTTGCCGGTGCATTCTGGGTAGAGTATTGGACGCAATCATATACTGCTTCTCAATTTAAAACGTTGACAGAATATCTTCCTCAAGAATTTAACACAACTTACCAATCGTTAATGAGAGAACCATTAACTGATTTGAAGCGTATTAAAACGATGACTGCAGAAGATGAAAATAAGGGTTATTATTTTATTGCGGAAGCATTGTCAATTTTTACCTGGCAACTAATTACAGATGTCTGGGGAGATATGCCTTATACAGAGGCTTTAAGAGCTGATGAAGGTATTTTGCATCCGGTACAGGACAAAGGTCAGGATATTTATGCTGATTTAATGACACGTGTCAATGCGTTACTTGCAATTGATTTAAGTGAATCTTCTATAGATTCAAAATTTGATTACATATATGAAGGAGATCTTGATGAGTGGTATCGATTTGCTAGTTCATTAAAATTAAAACTGATGCTTCGCTTATCAGAAACTCCCCAATATGATAATGCTGCTGTTTTGAGTTATATCCAAGGAGCAGATTTACTCACAACCAGTGCAAAAATACCTGGATCTGTTTGGGACGATGAAATGGAGGGTAAACGCCATCCGATGAGAGAATTTGAAGCCGGAGGAGCAAACTATTTCTCAACGAATGTTATTGCTTCTAAAAATTTCATCGATTACTTAAATATCAATTCAGATCCTCGTTTAGCTAAATTATTTACTGGAACCAAGGGTGCGTTTTACGGAGATTTTGATTCAAAAGAAGATTCTGATTCCAATGGTACTACTGATGACAAAGAAACCTACGCAAGAGCTCTTTTCAAGGGAGACATGGATTTAATGTTGATGTCTGATTGGGAAGTTAACTTTTATATTGCTGAAGTTTATGCACGAGCCCAAAATAGTCAGGCAGAAGTATTTTATGAAAGAGGTGTAACAGCGTCTTTGAATCAACACGGCATTTCCGATACTGAAATTATTGAAACCGGTTATGCTGCATGGAATAGTGGAACAATAGAGCAGAATATCAAGCAGATAGCCATGCAAAAATGGGTCGCAAATGCCAATTATCAACATATTGAGTCTTTCCTGGAAAGAAACAGAACAAAATATCCTGCAGTAAACGAAATTAATATTGAAGCCAATAGAAAAACAGCATTCGAGAATTTCCCTGTTGGTGACTTAACTATTTCTGTTAAGGGTAGAGCTTTATTGAATGGTAATTTACCGGCTTCCCCTTTATATCCCAGTTCTTATATTTTCAGAAATACAAATGCTCCTGATCAAAAAGCAAATGTTGGACAGAAGGTATGGTGGAATGTAAAGACAGGCAAGTAAAACAATAAAAACTTTTTAAAAAAGAGATTATGAAGATATATAAATATAGTTTGATTTTGATTTCCGTTTTATTCCTCTTTGCTTGCGAAAAGGAAACGGAAGGGATATCCCGTGTCACATTTTATACAGACCTTCAATTAGAAGGTTCTGCAGAAATGTCTGTAAAACAGGGTGAAACATACATTGAACCAGGATACATAGCAATCGAGAACGACGAGGATGTTACTGATAAAGTTCAAGTAAATGGAACTGTTGATACGAGCACTCCTGGAGCATACAGGTTATCATATGTAGCTACTAATTTAGACGGCTTTACAAAGACAGTCAATCGTTTAGTAATTGTTGTTCCCGCTGATGCTTCAAATGCAGATGTTACTGGCACATACAAGGGACAGCGTGTAGGTCGTGCAGAATCGGCAGACGCTTGTGTAATCACCTCTCTTTCTAACGGTGTATTTAAAGCAACCGATTTTTTCGGTGGTTTTTATAATATAGTAAATGGTTACGGATCTGCATATAGATTGTTGACCTATTTTTATATCACACCAGAAAATGAAGTCGTGGCTTTATCTACGAATTCACCTTGGGGTCCCTGGGAAGTGCAAAATGGTTTATACAATCCTGCAACAAATGTATTCACACATGCTACATATCAAGATGGATTTAGTTTTAATGTTATTTTAACGAAACAATAATACGATTAAATATGAAAAAAATAGGATTATATATCACACTATCCTCACTAATACTGATATTTTCTTCATGTATGAAAGAATTAGACAGCTGGAACAGTGAAACATTTGAATATTCCGGCCGGTTTATTTATAAACTTATGAGTGAGGATATGCAAGATACGTATGCTGAGGGTAGCGAAATCCAAATTTACAATACCGCAGACAACGTGCAGAATGTGATTTGGCTGGATGATCATGAAGATATGTTTCCATTGAAAAGTAAATTTCAATTAACAGGTGATGCTACATCATTTAAATCTTCATCAGACGATTTCGCAACATTGGATAATAACATTTATTCAACTGAAGATTTGCCTTCTCCTGCTCCCACTGCAACAGGTCAAACGGTAACGGAGGACGAAAAGTGGTACATAAAAGCAACACTACTTGAGGGAAAAATTATTCCTGGCGCAGCTACAAGCGTCGGTGGAAATGTTTCTGATAGTTTATATATCAAGATTAAACTTTACAGTGGTACCGCAACATATACAAGTTACGAAATTGCCGAAGCTTTAAGAGCTGATCCAAAAGTTCCTGAATTCAGATGGCGCTTTACATCTGCTACACACGATCCTTCTATGGATGAGGTTTATGTAATAGGAGGGTATCGTTATACGGGTATGCCGGAAGATAATTAATCCAGCATAAAGTTTCAATTAAATGTAAGGGTTGTTTTACTTTGGTAAGGCAACCCTTTTTCGTTAATCGTTTTCTTTTTCATTGAAAATGTCTTATTTGAAAATTAGTCGGAATTCATATACATCAACAATTGTAATTAGGGTCTGCTGAATAATTGATATTTATGCTGAAAATCAGCAAATTAATCGATATAAAATTTGCATAA
>DHTF01000007.1:0-3881 GCA_002411515.1 Proteiniphilum sp. UBA5267
GCTGCAAAAAAGAATCCATCGGAGCTACCTGCTTTGTCTCTTCCTCCTGCAACTTCGGTTTCGGGCAACCAAAAATCACCAACCAGCGCTTCCTCAGCCTCTGCATTTTTAATCTCATCCAGATAAAGAAGCTGCATGATCTGTTCATCGGGTTTCTCTCCTGGTTTTTTCTCTCCCCATCCCTGTTTGTTTGCAAGGAAGGCGCCAAATTTCTGCATCACCGGATCACCTGTGTCTTTACCGTAGTGGTAAATTATAGAAGCTCTTCCTCCGGTTGTTGCATCCGCATCGGCAAAATTGATGAAATAGGGATATGCAATATATGCTTTGTAAATATAGCTTCCCATGTTTTTAATCAATTGATTATTATATACATCAAACTTTCCGCCAGTCGCTCTCTTCAACAAGTCGAGACATTGATACAACGATGCTCCCGCTCTTCCCCAGTAGGAGGGACCTTCATCACATCCACCATCGTTGGGATAGCCATTGACAAAGACATCAAGCGAACGGATCACCTTTTCCACATTTTTGATTTTCTTTTGCTGATCATCTTCCAAAATCAGTATGGCTGTGAGCATATTGTGGTTGGTCCATGGATTCCAGTTGTTTACCGACCGTGAACCAAATCCCATCCACCAGAAGTCTTCCCGCTCATAATACGGAATTACTGCCTTGTTCATGATCTCCTGCTTCAGTCGTTGTGATATTAAGGGATGTATTTTATCAAACTCATCTTTGAAAAGAAACCATGTCCAGGATAGTACATTGGCAATTTCACCCACACCCAGGTCAATCACCGGTTCGTTCACATCGGGTAGGCCGTGTTTTGCTTTTTGGGCTGTCAGGTGAGCTGACCAACCCCACCATGTCTGTTCACTGTAATACCAGACACCATTCACAATCTGGTCGGTGAACCTTCCTTTTCCTTCTGCCAGTTCACCCATTACCAGTGCCTGGAGAGCCCCGCTGGGTGCTGAGTATGCCCCTTGTCTGCGGTCGCCCGATCTGATAATCTCCAGATAATCGGTCGCTTTTACTGCTGGCCAGTTGTAATCCAGATATTTCTCTGCAGCTTCAATATATTGCTGCCTGATGGTAGCGGGAAGATTGTTCCAAAATTTTCTATCGGCGTAATCAGGAAATCCAATTTCTGAGAAATCCTTTATAAGGGCCTCCGACAATCCAATTTTTTTAGATTCTGCCTGGAGGATATCTCTTTTTTCATAAGAAAAAGCATGGGTTGAGATAACCAATACCATTACCATTACCAAGAACAGTTCTTTTTTCATCTTATTCATATTTAAGTTTTTCTATACATGGTTCATTCATGAATGACGAGCATTCTTAGAGCGGAACAATTACATTCCACTTTTTTCCCTTTTGATCTGTTACGCTCACTTTAATTCCTTCTGGGGATTCAGAAGTGATTTCAGCCCGTATACCTGTTTCAACCTTTTCGGAAGGGAATAAAAGCCATACAAGCCTACTATCTGATTTGATCTGCGTTGTATACACGGAAGCCACATTGGGTTCAAACTTATTGTATTCTTTGCTGTACCATCCCTGAATTTCAGGCTTTTCCTGCCCTTCAATAAAATTAATCTCCCATTTCTGACTACCGACAGGGACAATTTGCAGGTTACCCCTGTCATTTTCGGTGTATACGTTATTTCCATTTACAGCCACCTTGCAGGTTGGGTGCCAGTGCCATAGTGCCTCTATCTTCCGGGGCCTGTCAGTTTTAATTTCATCGACTACAATCCAAAAGTCACCACGTGAATAGTAAAGGTGGCGTGTGTGTTTCAGTTTGCCTTCGAGTCCCGGAAAAGTGTCGAACGATCCTTTGGCATAGTCATAGGAATCTGTTATTTTCCACTGTTCTGTAGAAAGAGGTTCTTCAGCAAGTAGCGGACCTGCTCCTTGTCCTTTTTGGTCGAAAAGAAGGACGTTGTGTCCCTGACTTCCCCGTGCGTAGGGAGTGAATTTGTCCGCTACTTCTCCTGTATAAGCAAATCGGCCTGCATCCACAAGGAGATCGCGTCCATAGGCAGAAACGGAGATATGAAGCTTGTCTTTGTGCTGATGGCCACTTCCCCACGGGCCGATGTCGAAAAACGACCAATGTGCATCTTTGTCAAATCCGCTCCGGGAGATCAACTGCCCTGCCCACGGGAAGAGGTAAGAAGGGCCGTCAGTGGGTTTTATTCCTGATATCCCATTAGTTACGATATATTCCCATTCTGGATTATTATATGTTTGAGCTCCTTTCAGGATCAGGGACCGATCGCTACCCAGGTCGCCGTCATTATTCAGAATCCGGTTACCATCGGGTCGTACGGCATGGGCGATATATGCATACATCGCTTCAATAGTCCTGTTAAAAAAGAGAGGCAGGGGTTTTCCGGCCCGATCACATATCTCTTTGAACAGTTCAAAATTGCTCAGTGAAACATTGTGATAATGAGATGCCAGCTCGGTTTGTACGCCATCGGGGTAAACCTGATTTTTCATACTTTCCGCCATGACATCGATGGAGTAATTCAGCCATTCCGCTGCATCTTTGTACTCCGGAAAGTTTGTAGCGACGGTCGCCAACGCCGATATTTCCATGGTAAGCCAGTTGTTGCCGCCGTGAAAATGACGATTGTAGTGTGCGTGATCGGGAATGCTGCTTAACATCAACAGACGGGTTGAGGGTTGCAGGTATTCACTGTGCAGCAAACCATAGAAAATCCGGGACCAGACCTTTGAACGAAAACTCACTTCAAGGCCTCTCCACACAGCGTCACTTCCCTTCACGCCGGGGTAAGGCATGCTTTTGATGATAAAATCACGCAGGAACTCGTCCACATAGATGGCATATTTGGGATTACCGGTCTCGAGATAAACGTCAAAGACATGATTTAACTGGCTGTGCCGATTAGAAAGCCATGCCCATTCCCGATCGTTATTCGGGCCCTTGTAATGCCAGTCACGGTGGCCGTCTTCTCCCCAAGGGACAACACCCCTTACATTCTGTATGACAAAAATATTATTGAGAACGGAATCGGCTTCAGCCTCCGTCTTTTCGGAGAGAGTCGGCATTTTTTTCCTTAAATGCTGCGCATGAATACTCTTTTGATAATATTCCAGGAGGAGGGTACAAGCTGCTGGAATATTTTTCGATGCAACGGCTTCTTTTACCTGTTCCATGCCTGGGTAATTGAGATTCAGCTCTCCCAGCATTTTTTTCATCTCTTCGGGATACGCAATGCAGACATCTTCCACTGTTTTAATATCGCGCCAACCCTGAGCATATACTTTTCCTGAGACAGTCAGAAATAGGAGGGATATAAGTAACAATAAGGTTTTTCTCATGACTAATTAATCTGAATAGGTTTTTCGAAATCGTTTTTCATCTCATACGGGAGTTGCCATACATTTCCTTTGAAATCACCAAAGTAAAGTTGTGACTTACTGAAATGATGAGCATCACCGTCTGACCAGAAGAAACAGAAAGGAGCTTTGAAGTGTAAGGGGCGACGTATATATGAGTGGTTGAAGCGACTTTCTGAAGTGACTGTTCTCTTCTTTCTCCAGCTAATACCTTTATCTGTGGAAGACCAGATCTCCACCTCTCCGCCGACGCCCCAATTTTGCGGGCCGGTAGCGGTGGGTGCTACAATATTCCATTCGTTGTTTGAAATATACAAACTACCCATGTCGTAGTTGTGATCAGATTCTGTGATCAGATGAGTACGCCATTCTTTGCCATTCCAGTGTGTGATGCACCATTCGTAGGGAGCACTTACAGGTCCCGGTTCATGGCCGTTACTTCTGATATAGAGACAGATTGGATTTCCTTTTTTATCGAAATCCATATCTTTCACATACACATT
>DHTF01000007.1:4148-8476 GCA_002411515.1 Proteiniphilum sp. UBA5267
GTCTTACCCAGATCGGAGGTCTCTATATAATAGAGATCTGTTCTTTTGTCTACGTTTCCGTTGGGATGGCGATTGAAGAAAGTACCCAACTTCCGGTTATGATAAAGTCCACTCACCTGGTAATGGCCCGCCTGTTCTCCTCCTTTTTGCGGTATGGCAGCAAGCAGCTGATCTTCCGACCAGTGAATGCCATCGGTACTAGTCTCGAAGTAAAGTAATCTGTTTCCCTTATACTTTGTGAAAAAGTGGAAATAGCCCAGACCTGTGTTCCAGGGCTGTGGATAGGTCATCTCTTCTGTGCTTATTTCGTCGAAGCTATCGATATTGTACGGGAGTTTGCTCCTGTATTTGAATCCGGGGCGCTTCTGTCCGCGCCCGCTGATGAATACCCAGATATACCCCTCATCGTCTATCATCAAGGAAGGATTATCGTGTGGATCATTCACTCCCTTCTTGTCATATACTACAGTAGGTCTTGCTACCATGCCGGTTTTATGGTCGAAATATCCGATCATGCAAAGCAGATAACGTTCTGTTTCGCCAGTGGTACCACCATATACGAAGAAGGTCTTGTTGGCTTTGGCGGAATACACTGCCAAAGGCATGTGTTTGGCAGTGTAGGTAGATAAAGCCCCCGAGTATTTATCGCCGTCTTCATATTTTTGATTGAGTTCAAACCAGATGCCTTTGTATCCGTCAAATTTTGTGTTATTAAAATTTGACTGGCTGTGGACGATAGTTGCGATACTCCACAAAAAGAGTAAAATAAGGGATAACCGGGTTTTCATTGCAGATCAATTTATTCCAGATCTCTCTTGCGTTTCAATGCTTCGAGGAAATAATAGTCTGCGTAGTTCAGGGGGACATCAACCTCAGAGTTGTGTGGCAGGCTCCCAACAGAATGCATCAGCAGGAAATCACCGTTTTCGCCCAGTGGAGCACGGTATGCCGGGCTTGCAAGCGAAGCGACAATTGTGTCGGCCCATGCCTTATAATCCATTTTATCGGAATAGGTTGACAGTTCATACAGGGCAGAAGCCAGGATAGCTCCAGCAGAAGCATCGCGGTATGTATCCGGGATATCGGGTGCATCATAATCCCAATAGGGAACACCATCTTCGGGATAATTGGGATGATTGGCGATAAGATTTAGTGCATTCTCTGCCTGATCCAGATATTTCTGGTCTTTTGTTTCCCTATAGCAGAGAATGTACCCATAAATGCCCCAAGATTGGCCTCTAGCCCAGGCACTCTCATCGGAATATCCCTGATGGGTATTTCTGTGTCTGACGCTACCGTCACTTTTGCTGTAATCGATCACGTGCCAGGTACTGTAATCAGGACGGTAATGGTTCTTGATGGTATTGTCGGCATGGGTAACAGCGATGTGATAAAAAGAGGAGTCGCCGGAGAGTTTTGTTGCTTCGAACAGAAGTTCCAGGTTCATCATGTTATCGATAATCACCGGGCACTCCCAGTCTTTCGATTTGTTGGCATTCCATGACTGGATAATACCAGCTTCGGGGATATAGCGGGTTGAGAGTGATTTGGCTGCATTTAAAATAACATCCTTGTATTCTTCTGTTCCGGCTAGACGAAGACCGTTCCCATAGCTGCAGTAGATCATAAATCCCACATCATGGTTGCCTGTAAAGTATTGAATTGTATCCAGTGCTTCTGTATATTTTACGGCCATTGTTTTCCATTTCTCATCACCTGTTAATTCGTAGATATACCAGAGACTTCCCGGAAAGAAGCCCGAAGTCCATTCCTGTGGACGGATATATTTCATTTTCCCCTCAATAAATGATTTGGGATTGACGATACTTGCCGAGTCTTCCACTTTATCGAGCATCAACCCATACTGTTCTGCAGCAAAAGAAATATTTTCTTCCATGAAAAGAGCGCTGTCCTGATTTTTTTGTTGGGCGTTTGTGCAAGATTGCGTTGTAAACAGGATGGAAATAGTTAAAATGCACAGAGATAGTAATTTTTTCATTTTTCTTGTTTTTGATTTTTCTTGTTTATTCTTGTTTAATTTTCTGACAGTCTTATCCGGATGCTGGTTTTGTTATTTTCTATGGTCCAGGCAGGTATTCTTAATTCAATCCGTTTTAAACCTGCTATTTGTCTGTCTAACTTTAAAGGCGCCGGATCGAGTGAGACCACGGACATGGATAAACCGGGGTGTGAGAGATTTTCTATCTTCAGACTTTTGTTGTCTTGTCTGAGAATGGCTCCCTCTTTTGTTAGTTCAACATCGGCCGTAGTCATCAATTGCCAGGTGATAAGCTTTGCGGAATCCGACGCTTCAATCATATCTTCCACGGTAAGAGAAACCGGTGAATCTTTCCTGAATTTTCTTTGTGCACTCTTGAGCAGGCCATGGAACGCCGGCGTTAGTTCGAAGGTTGCTTCTGGATTATTTCCGTTTTTGAAATCCGTTATGGTGGCTAATCCGTCTACTGCGTGAAGTTCATCATTTACGGTGAGTGTACTGTGACCAAAGTTGTTTTTGGTCAGCAAAGTCCATCGTTCACATTCCTGACATTTGCCCCACAAATCAAATCCTGTCTGTTCCAGTTCGTTGTAATCCTGGTTGCCCGGATCAACAACCCAGCGGACGCCGTTCAGTTCGAAAATAAATGATCCTCCATCCATGTTGCCGTGGTTTACAGTACCCCGACCACCTTTTCCGCCAAAATAATACTGATGCGGATCATTGCTTTCGCCGGTGAAAATCACGACCGGATTTGCTCCCTCTCCTTTCCAGGAAGAAGGGATCTGTATGTCTTCTTTTTCTCTGTATTGTGAAATCCATACCAGGGCCGATCCGTCCAGACGACCCAGTCTGCTCATTTGATCAACAGGCATCAGAAATCGCTCTTTCTCGAAAAAAGCTTTGTTTCCCGTCTTACTGGCAAACCAGGCGAGTGTGGCGTCACCATTCGCTCCTCTTTTATCGCCGCAGTCGGCAAAATTATAATACCAACCCGAAGGAGCGTTGCTCAATACCCGGAACAGGGCACTTTCTTTAAATCCAGGATAATCACTGTGTCCAAAATCCGTTCCAAAAGCACTCTCCAGCATGGCAATGGTAATGACCGAAAAGCTGGTACCATATCCCCAGTAGGTAGATCCTTCCGGATAGACCCCGTCGGGCATATATTCAACCAGAGAATGAGGAATCCCGTCCAATGCCCTTGAGATAGTTTTGCTTGCCAGCTCGGGATCTCTCTCAGCAATTGCGATGGAGGCGGCAATCATACCTCCGTTACAAACCTGGTTCCAGTTGTTGTTACCGTAAGCCCAGCTCGGATTTTTTCCATTTTTGGGCCAACTGGGTTTGATTCCTTTTTCGATCAGAGATTGTATCGCCAGCTCCTCGGTTGTTTTTGGCAAATCGCCCATTGTCCAGTCGAGTGCCAGTGCTACGGCCAGGGACATCTCTGCCACATCGAGATAGTGAGAGGGATTCCAATCCTTGAAATTACAAACGGCCACCATCTCATCGTTCAGCCTCTTCAACACTGCTGGATCTTTTTCCATGCGATAAACCATACCCAGCATATTTACCCTGTACAGCATTTCGCGGGAAACGCTGAGCAGTCTCTTACCGATTTGAATTCTTTCGAGCAACGGTTTATTGTGAATGGATGCTGCATTTAGCTTAATGGCCTCGTACATATTTCTGACCACCGGATCGGATTTTATTTTTTTCTTGAGATCCTTTTCAATGGATGTATTCAACACCAGCCTTGGGTGTGATTTTCTTAAATTTTGCTGCAGATACCTTCGGTTAAACGGGTTCTCCAGTTTGGGTATGCTATCCCCTTTTGTTTGTTGTGCGGTAAGCATCGTAGCGTTTCCCTGCCAGATGCACAGAAATACAATGAGTACTGCGAGCAGTTTAGGGTAAAGATATGTTTTCATACGACGGTTGTTTAAAGATTATATTGTATCATTTTTTTGTGATTATTCTCAGTTATTTCCAGCATCACCTCAGATAAAGGTTTATTTTCTGACTCACCGATAATTCTTACTTTTATATCAGGTTTTCCGTTTTTATAGGGAACCAATATAGAGACATACCGTATTAACGGGTTATTGCTGGTTTTCTTGACATTGAAACAAAAGGCAGGCCGGGATTCTTTGAGGGTATATTCATGTGAGACCCATCCTTCTTCTTCCCGAAAATCCATTTTGTTCTGGTTGTTAGTGGTTTGCAAATACAGGTTCCACCCTTCCTGATAATTGGTCTCTACCGAGAAGTTCTTCTTGTCAGTAAGTGGTTTACACGGAGCTAGCTGGAAATGTAATCCTACGTC
>DHTF01000007.1:8526-11054 GCA_002411515.1 Proteiniphilum sp. UBA5267
ATCGATCATCACAAAATAACGCTTATCGACAAACAACAGAGAACGTCGATGCGTCAGGTCATCGTAGCTTTTGTTCTCGACGACCAAAATATCCAGATTCTTATTGGTGTCCCAGTAGAGAAGTGTAGGTGCATATGCTGAGTTCCGGTCGTTTAACGTAATGGTCTGATGTACCTTTGTCTGCCTGAACCAGGCTCTTCCTTCCGGGTTACCGCTGTAAATATAACTACCAGCATCAGGCATCAGAATTCTTCCGCCTGCATACAGACCAAAAGTCCCATTGTCAGGTTGAGAATGTCCTCCTCCATTGGGCCCGCATTTCAGAGCCAGGAAGATGGCATCCGGACTCCATCCGCTTCTCATCGAGTATAACCCGCTTTCGGGGAGGGCAAAAGCTGTTTCATCGGGAGCTTTCCCGTTGGTCCCGTTGGTTGCCATGTATAAAAAGTCTTCTCTGTTGAAAAGCTTCGACCAGGTCATAAATTGATCATTATATTGTCCCGGATTTCCGGTCCAGGCATCTCCAAACTGTACTATAGTACCATCCGGATGGCACAGTTTCATCGGTACCTCACACATTTTTTCTATTTTTTCCACGTAACTACGCTGAAAAGCATCCTCTATCCCGTTCATCCTGGCCAGTTCATAGCTCTTCATGAACCAGCTGATGCATCCCACATGATATCCCATCGCCAGCTCTCGCTGATGTCCGTCAGAATACACTTGTTTGTCAATTTCGATATTGAATCTTCTGAAAGCTTCTTCTCTCCATGATTTTGCCTCCTTGAATTCAGGAAAGAGTATGGCAATGGCTGCCAGCCCCTCTGCTTCCATCAAGGCCCAGTTGCTGTTGGTGGTGTATTTGGTCATCAGAAACGAGGCATGATCATGCAGGCTATTCAGAAAAGTAATCAACACTTGCGGGGTAAATGAGGGTGAATCAATAAATCGCTGATACAGTTCGCACCAGCTGTTCCCTCGTATACCTGCTTCAATGGAGCGCCAGGCATATCTGTGCGTTTCATCGTTGGGATTTTTTTTCACCCAGTCGATCAGTTGCTCACCCCAGGCCTTCGCATATTGCTCATCGGCGGTATGCCAGTAAACCCTCCCCATGGCATTCCAGAAATTCATCCTGTTTAATTGCCAGACCCATTCGTTATCGGGAACAGGGCGTGTTCCCCAATCAATGTCGTCTCCGCAGAAAAAACGAGGATATGCCGGTTGTCCAACAAAGATGTGTTTCAGTGCGTCATCTGCCAATGCAAAATCTGCTTTAGATGCGATGTTTCCCAGACTATGAGCTTTGTCGTCCCTCTTAATTCGGTGGTACACATTTTCTCTCGACCGGAAGTAGGCCAACAGTGCTTCTTCCTGCTTTGCGCTGTCTGTAATTTTTTGAATGCTGCTAATCGATGTTCTTTCGATATCCAAGTTCTCCAGCAAACGTGCCACTGCCACGTTATCGCTTTGTGGATTTCCTTTTTCCTGTCCGAAAGCAATCAGAAAAAAAAGTTGACACCATATCAGCAGATATAACCTGTTCATGATTACTTTAATTTAAGCATTTCGCTTCCTGCCAAGAGGAAGGCTCCCGTACCATATACTTCCCAGCTATCCTCGCTGAAGTTCTTTCGTGGATCGGCACCAATTGGTTGCACCCATCCTACACGCCCCTCTTCGTTGACGCATCTGTTCAATGCAGTCCAGCATTTTTCCACAGCCGGTTTATATGTTTCTCTATCCAGCAAACCGTTGTTGATACCCCATGCGAAAGCGTAACAGAAAAAACCCGACCCGCTCACTTCACCTCCCGGATACGATCGAGGGTCGAGCAAACTGGCACGCCACAAACCATCTTCCTGTTGAAGGGACAGAATGCGTTCGGCCATCTCTTTGAAAAGAGTCTCATAAAATGGACGTTCCGGATAATCGGCCGGCAATTCCTGTAATATTCGAGCCAGTCCTCCCATGACCCAACCATTGCCACGAGACCAGAAGATGCGTTTTCCGTTTGCTTCCCAACGGTCGTTCCCGTCGCCTTTAATCACATAATTCAGGTCACGGGCAAAAAGCTTCTCCTCTTTGTTATATAATAAGTTATAGCATTCCTTAAAGTAGGTGTCGTTCGCTTTTGCATACTTGTCATCGCCTGTCACATTGGCCATCTTCACAAGTACCGGGGGACCCATAAATAGCGCATCGCACCACCACCATTTGATGACCTGTATGCCTTTGTAGGGATAGGGATTGTTCAATAATATCTCAAGCGTATCCAGGGTGGGGCGGAGCATGTCTTCCCGTTTTTCAATCCGGTAGAGGTCGACATAGGTTTGACAAATGGCAATGTCGTCCGCATGATACCAGCGCCTGTAAGGTAGCCATTGCGTGGAGTCCTCTCCCATGACCATCATGGCTTCGTAAATCGTTTGAGATTTTGTGGCTTCCCATGTGGCAAACATTCCTGCATAAAAGGCTGCATTTGTCCAGTCGTTTTGGGCATGCTTTGGATGTTTTATCTGCCATTC
>DHTF01000047.1 GCA_002411515.1 Proteiniphilum sp. UBA5267
TCGAACCCTCGACCCATTGATTAAGAGTCAATTGCTCTACCAACTGAGCTACGGAGTCATTTTTAAAGGCACAAAGGTACGTATATTTTGGAAATAAAAAAGGAACAAACCTGAAAAATTTGTTCCTCTTTTTATTCCACAACTACGCCCTTAGAGATTTGACAGTTCAGATCCGGCTTTGAACTTGGCTGTTTTCTTTGCAGGAATGTTGATGGGCTTCTTTGTACGGGGATTGATGCCTTTTCTGGCACTTCTTTCTGACACAGAGAATGTGCCAAACCCAACCAAAACCACTTTTCCACCGGCTTTCACTTCTGCAGAGATGGTTTCAAGTGTAGCGTCCAATGCTTTCTTGGCATCCACTTTGCTAAGGCCTGATTGTTCAGCAATAGCACTAATTAGTTCTGATTTATTCATAAGAAACGTAAATAAAAAAATTAAACATACATATAAGTCAAGGCTCAGCCCTGTTTTGCCGTCAAATATAAGTGATAAATCGAAAACAATCAAGAAAAAAGATAAAAAGTATTTGATTTTCTAAAAAAAAACCTTTTTATGGGTCAAAAAACCTCACCAGCTGCGAAATAATCCGTATTTTTGCGCCTCAACATCTGATTATAACAATGAACAATTATAGAAACAGCTTTACCGGTGTATTGCCTCTGGTCACCAAAAATATCATCATCATCAACGGGATTATTTGGCTGGCACAGTTTGTACTGTTAAGTAGAGGAGGCGTCGACCTGTCACGATTTCTCGGTCTTCACTTTCCCGCCTCTCCCAATTTTCGCATCTATCAGCTGGTCACCTATATGTTCTTGCACGACCCCTCCTCCTTTTCGCACGTTTTCTTTAATATGTTTGCAGTTTTCATGTTCGGTCGAACACTCGAACAGGTTTGGGGACCAAAGCGTTTTCTTACTTATTACCTGATTACCGGCATCGGTGCGGGGCTCATACAGCTGCTGATTATTTTCATCCGCGCACAGGCTGTGATGCCACAAGAAATGTTCCCGTTGATCAGCAGCGTCACGGTAGGTGCATCAGGTGCAGTTTTTGGCATATTGCTGGCATTTGGAATGTTGTTCCCCAATGCGGAGCTTTTTATTATCCCGTTCCCGTTCCCCATCAAAGCTAAATGGTTTGTAGTAGGATACGGTCTGCTGGAACTTATTTTCGGCGTAGCCAACAGATCGGGTGATAATGTAGCACATTTCGCCCATTTGGGGGGAATGCTCTTCGGTATATTCTTGATTTTGTACTGGAAAAAAAGGGACAAAAGGTATGGCAGGTATTATTGACACACTCAAATATAAATATAAGACGGGCAGTGTAATGACCAGGCTCATCTTTATCAACACGGCCATTTTTGTCATTCTGAAGATTATCGGTGTGATATTCACCCTGTTTAACATCAGCAGCCTCGATCTTATAGTCTTCCTGGGAATACCCTCAGATATTCCGCTGCTACTAAGCCACCTATGGTCACTCATTACCTATATGTTCGTGCATGAGGGGTTTCTACACCTTCTCTTTAACATGCTCTGGCTCTATTGGTTCGGACAGATCTTCCTGCAGTATTTCTCCGGTCGCTCGCTGGGTAGTCTCTACCTGTTGGGTGGTCTGGCCGGGGCATTGCTCTACGTGATTGCCTTCAATACAATTCCCTATTACATGGACATGGGACGAGGATGGATGATCGGTGCCTCGGCATCGGTGATGGCCATCGTGATGGGAGCAGCCTTTTACCGTCCCGATGTACAGCTGCACCTCCTTCTGTTGGGTCCGGTAAAAATTGTTTACATTGCCATTTTTGCCTTTGTACTTGATTTTCTCTCCTTAGGCGACGCCACCAATCCGGGCGGTCACGTGGCACACATTGGTGGCGCTCTGTTGGGATATATGTTTGCCATACAGTACAAAAATGGGAGAGACATTACCCACTGGATGAGCAAATTAATTGATGGTTTTGTGGGGATGTTCAAACCGCATCAAAAGAAGTCGAAAATGAGGGTTGAACATGCACGCAATGAGACCGACTGGGACTATAACAAACGCAGGCATAGTGAGCAGGAAGAGATTGATGCGATTCTCGATAAACTGAAACAATCGGGATATAGCAGTCTTTCAGCAGACGAAAAAAAGAAGCTTTTTGATGCGAGCAAAAAATAAAAAAATAAGATTCCGCGACATCGTCATATGGATAATCTTTGCGACCAATGTAGCAGCCATTATCCTGCTTTTCTGTTCTTTCTTATCCTGGAAAATCTCTCCGCTAGAAACCAACCTTTTCTCATACATAGGCCTGGGTTTTGGGTTGATACTCCTGTTGAATGTATGTTACCTGGTTTTCTGGATACTTGTTTCAAAATGGAAGCTGGCATTGGTCTCATTGGTGTCCCTCCTGTTGTGTTACAAGCCTGTCAGCACTTTTTTTCCGATGCATCTCTTCCCTGATGAGGCTCCTGATGGGACAGTGAAGATTCTGACATACAATGTACAAGGATTTCCGGAAGAACGGGATAAAAATTCTGCGGAACATCCCATTCTCGATTATATTGCCAGCACCGATGCCGACATAGTCTGTCTGCAAGAATACCTGGTGAGCAAGACCGGCCAATCCATCTTTTCACAACGAGATGTGAACCGGATACTCAACAAGTACCCCTACCGTTCCGTCACCGGTTTGGAATCTTCGGGAAAATATCATATCTTCGGACTGGCATGCTTCTCAAAATTCCCAATCGAAAAGACGTATGAGGTGGTATTTGAGTCCTCCTACAACGGAGCGGCAGTTTACACTATCAACATAGCGGGAGAAAAATATACAGTCGCCAACATACATCTGGAGTCGAATAGCATCAAAGCGGAAGATAAAAAGCTCTATAGCGATTTCATTCAAAACTCCGATTCGGTAAAGCTGGAAGCAATAACAACCAACATCCGGACCCGGCTGGGAGGAGCCTACCGGATGCGGGCACGCCAAGTAGAAAAAGTAAAACAATACGTCGACAAGCAACAGACAAAAGGGACGATTATCTGTGGTGACTTTAACGATACGCCCATTTCATATGCTTATAGTCAAATGAAGAAGGGCTTAAAGGATGCCTATGTTTCCACCGCTTTTGGCCCCGGCATCACCTATCACGAGGATCTTTTTTTGTTTCGGATCGATCACATCATGCACAGCAAAAACATCAAGGCATTCAAAACAAAGGTCGATAAGATTAAGTTTTCAGATCATTATCCACTCAGAACCTCTCTGAAACTGGAATGACCCATGAAAAAGCTGATGATGTGAGCATGAATTTCGATCTGCGAAGCAGCAAAGCAACTAATAAGAAAATAAACTAATAAGAAAGATGTACAAAATAAGCAAAGAATTTTCATTTTCAGCAGCACATTCGCTTGATGGGTTGCCCGATGACCATCCTTGCAGCCGATTGCATGGCCACAATTACGTGGTTACCGTCCACCTGCGGGCCAAAGAATTAAATAAACAGGGTTTCGTACGGGATTACAACGAATTGCGTGTCGTGAAAACCTATATCGATTCCACCCTCGACCACAGGAACCTGAACGACATCCTTGCACCACATAACTCGTCGGCTGAGAATATCGCCAAAATGTTGTACGACCGATTCAAGCCGCAGTTGCCGGAGTTGTACGCAATAGAAGTAAGTGAAACACCCAAAACATCAGCGATCTATGAACCTGAATGTGAATGAAATATTCTATTCACTTCAAGGTGAAGGAGGGCGCACTGGTCAGGCTTCCATCTTCATCAGGCTGGCCAAGTGCAACTTGGCCTGTAGCTTTTGCGACACCGACTTCGAACGGGGAATAAAAATGACTACGGACGAGTTACTCGAAGAAATTAACCGGTATGGGTGCAAATGGATCATCTGGACTGGGGGTGAACCGGCACTGCAACTGACAGATGCCATCGTGACTTTTTTTAAGGAAGCGGGATACCTGCAAGCCATAGAGACCAACGGTACAAGGAAAATCCCCGCCGGCATCGACTACATCACATGCAGCCCCAAACAGGATTTTGAAAAAGTAAGGGAGCTGATTCCCCGGGTGGATGAATTGCGTTTCCCCATGCAAAAGGGCGATCCCCTGCCCAACATCGCAATTCTTCCTGAGACGACACGTTACCTGCTTAGCCCCATTTTCGACAACGATCGCATCATTCCAGAGAACGTGGACTATTGTATTTCATTGATCAAAGATAACCCGGTATGGGCATTGAGCCTTCAAACTCATAAACTGATCGGTATCCGTTGACATGACGAAGTTTGAGATAACCATATTGGGTTGCGGATCGGCTATGCCTACCACCCTGCATCATCCACCTTCGCAACTAATCGACATCGATGAAAAGCTGTTCATGATCGATTGCGGCGAAGGTACTCAGCTACAGATGCGGAAATATAAAGCACGCATGAGCAAACTCCACACTCTTTTTATCTCGCACCTACACGGAGATCATATCTTCGGCTTGCCCGGCCTGATCTCTACACTCAGCCTGCTAGGAAGAACAGCCGATCTGAACATCTATGCCCATAAGGAGATTGATTTTCTCTTGAATCCGCTCCTTACGTACCTAGGCAACCATTTGTCTTTTAAAATAAACGTCTTTCAGCTGAATCCCAACAGCGAAGAACTGCTTTTTGAAAACAAAACGTTAAGAGTAACCTCATTCCCGCTAAAACACCGCATCGACGCGAACGGATTTCTTTTTGAACGGAAAGAGTCCCCACGCCACATAAATCGCGGGATGATCGACTTTTATCATATCCCTGTGAAGCAGGTACAGGAGATTAAAAACGGAGCAGACTACCTTACACCCGACGGTAATCTCATCCTCAATGAGCACCTCACCTACCCAGGCAACCCCGCCAGAAGGTATGCATACTGTTCTGACACCTCTTATGCACCCGAGATCATCCCTTATATAAAAAATGTGGATCTGCTTTATCATGAGGCCACGTTTGCAGAGAGTGAACGGACGCGTGCAGAAGAGACATTCCACTCCACTGCCCGTCAAGCTGCTGAAATAGCCATGGAAGCGGGAGTGAAAAAGCTGATAATCGGCCATTATTCATCACGCTACAGCGAGATAGGGACACTCCTAAAAGAGGCAGTAGCTGTTTTTCCTCATACTGAACTTGCCATTGAGGGAAAAATAGTATCTTTGTGAGGTGATCCAAATTTTATGAAACGTCTCTATGCCATTCTTTTAACAACCCTACTGTTGGTTGGAAGGGGATTTCCGCTCTTGCCGCAGGTAAATCCCGAAAGGAGTGTGATGGAGACACCGGCGCCGGAGAAGGTTAACATAAAGCTGTCGGAGAACCGGCTCACCATCGAGAATCTGCCCAAAGACGATATTCTGGAAATTTACAACATCATGGGTGTGAAAGTATTCAGCCGCCGTGTGAAAGCTGGGACCAATGAGTACACCCTCTCCTTGCCAAAAGGGTTTTACATCCTGAAAATTGGGAAGATCACAAAAAAAATCGCCATCAGTTGAATTTAACATTTTCATTTTGTTACTTCCATTCCCTTTTTTATATCTTTGTGATCTTTATTTCGTGTATAAATGGTTATCAACATAAAAAATTAATCATATGAACATCGCTATTGTAGGTACCAGCGGAGCTGTAGGTCAGGAATTACTCCGCGTACTGGAAGAGAGAAATTTCCCCCTGGATGAATTGCATTTGTTTGGCTCTTCAAGAAGTGCTGGAACCACTTATATTTTTAAAGGGAAAAAGATTACCGTGAAGGAGCTGCAGCACAACGACGACTTCAAGGATATCGACATAGCGTTTGTATCTGCCGGAGGAGGCACCTCACTGGAATATGCCGAAACCATTACCAAATACGGCGCCATCATGATCGACAACTCCAGCGCTTTCCGCATGGAGGAAGATGTTCCGCTCGTGGTGCCCGAGGTGAACGCCGAGGATGCGCTCAACACACCACGCGGCATCATCGCTAATCCCAACTGCACCACCGCACAGCTGGTTGTTGCGTTGAAGGCAATAGAAGATATCACCCACATTAAAAAAGTCCACATCGCTACTTATCAGGCCGCCTCGGGCGCCGGAGCCGCTGCCATGCAGGAACTGGAAAAGCAGTACACCCAACTGGTTAACGGAGAACAACCAACGATTTCGAAGTTCGCTTATCAATTGGCATACAACCTGATTCCGCAGGTCGATGTTTTCACCGATAACGGATACACGAAGGAGGAGATGAAAATGTTCAATGAAACACGCAAGATCATGCACTCCAATATTGAGGTGAGTGCCACCTGTGTGCGTGTTCCGGTGATGCGCGCCCATTCAGAAGCCATCTGGATTGAGACCGAGCGTCCAGTATCACTGGAAGAGGCTCGTACCGCCTTCAGCAACGCCAAAGGGGTGGTGGTGATCGACAACCCCGCCAATAAAGAGTATCCCATGCCGTTGGATCTCTCTGGCAAAGATCCTGTCTACGTGGGCCGCATCCGCAAGGACCTGACCAACGAGAACGGACTGACTTTCTGGACTGTTTCAGACCAGATTCGCAAGGGTGCGGCACTTAATGCCGTGCAAATTGCCGAGTATCTGATCCGTCAATAACCCGCCTCTCACTTCATCGTGTCATCGTGTAGATGCGGTTCTGTATGTGAATGATCGTGTTGCAGTAGCACCCGATGTGGAAGTGCACCGTGCCCCAATATTTCGATGGGGCACGATTCGTAGGCATTATTCAGCCACTCCTGTGATATATTGGAACCCGAATGATAGTGGAGCCCCTGGTTCACACAGGCTATATTTTTCACCTGGGAGATGATGGTCCCTACATCGTGCGATACAAGCATAATAGCGATATCCTTATTGATATCGCCCAGTAGTTTGTAGAAATTGGTTTCGAAAAGCTTGTCCACGTAGGTGCTCGGTTCATCCAGAATAATCAGCTTCGGGCTGTCGATGATGGCTCTTCCCAGAAGCACCCGCTGGAGCTGACCACCCGAAAGTTCACCGATAGAGCGCGACAACAGATGCTCAACGCCCAGTCGCTCTGCCACACCTTTCACCTTTTGCTTATCCTTTGCGGAATACCTTCCAAAACGATGTCCCGGAGGCGTGAGGCCCGACAGGATCACATCCGACACGGAAATAGGAAATTTTTTGTCGATCTGGTTAATCTGGGGGAGGTAACCGATGTTCATGGAAGACACCTTTTGTCCCTTCTCGAAGAAAGTGATGGCCCCCGGTTGTGATTTCAACAGCCCCAGAATCGATTTAAGGAGTGTGGTCTTTCCTCCTCCATTTGGTCCGATGATGCCGAGAAAATCATCGTCATAGATGGTCAAAGATACCTCCTTCAACACATTTGGCTTGTTTTCATAACCAACGGTCAGGTTCTTTATTTCAATTAGTTTATTCATCTACATCACGCGCTAATATATCGACCAGCCGCAGCAACTCCTTATCCCATTCGTAATTCAACGGATCAATTTCAAACACCTCCGCCCCAATCTCACGGGCAATCACCTCCATGTTTTTTGCATCGAATCCTTTCTGAATAAACAAGGTATTTATCTGCTCCCTACGGGCAAGATCGACCAATGCTTTTATCTGTGACGGCGAGGGATTTTTGCCCTGAAACTCCACACTGTGCTGGTACAGATTGTAATCTTTTGCAAAATAGGCAAGTGCCGGATGATAAATGATGAAGCCGCGGGATGTGACATGGGCCAGTTTATCCTGTATGAGACTATCTGTTTCATCAAGTTGCCGAGCGAACCGGTCGAAATTGGTCCGATAAATTTCTTCGTTTGCAGGATCGGCCTTCACCACAGCTTCCAGCATATTGGCGGTCATTATTTTCACTGCCCGGGGTGACGACCAGAAATGAGGGTCGGTATCACCATGAATATGATCGTGCCCATGTTCTACATGGTTACCCAGTTCAACCCGTTCAATGCCTGTAGCACACTCCACCAGAGTGATGTTTGGGTTGTTGGCTGCCAGCCGTTTACTCCACGCCTTTTCAAATCCAAGGTCTCCCACCATAAAGTAAATCAGGCTGTTGCCCATCTCCACCATCACCGACGGAGCCGGTTCGTAGGTCTCGGGACTGGTTCCCGGCGGTACCAGTGTATTAATCTTGAAAGCATCACCCACAATCTGTTCCAGGAAATAACGCTGTGGTTCAATTGTGACCGTGAGCACCGCTTTTTGTCCGCTGGTCTCCTTCTTGTTCCCCATCTGACACGCGAGGAGCAGTATGGGGAATAATATAAACAAATAATATTTTCTCATCCGATAAGTTTGACAGACAAATGTAGCGAATTTCACTCTTTGCCGAAAATCATAAACAAAGTTTGTTTATTTTTGTTGTCGGTGAACGCAATCAATTTCGTTCCTTCGTAAACCAGCTGTCCCTAAATTTTGTACAATCCGCCACTATGCTTTCAGACAAACGTTTCCTCCCGCCTGTTCTTGAGATCACAGAAGATGGATCACATACGCTATATGTACCGGAATTGAATGAACACTATCACTCCACACATGGCGCCATGCAGGAATCGACGCACATTTTCATCAGAGAGGGTCTGATACACAGACATCTATTTAATCACCCCGTCCAACATGAACAACCGGAATTACAGCATGGACCGGAGGCGCAACGACAACTCTCCCAGGAACAGTCCCTACAATCATCTCGTGCAATCAATGTGCTGGAAATTGGTTTCGGTACAGGCCTCAACGCCTTACTCACCTTACTGGAAGCGAAAAAAAGAAAAATAAATGTGTTTTATCAGACCCTCGAGCGCTATCCCATTTCTGTTGAAGCGGCACAAAGGCTCAATTATCCAGCCACGTTGAATCGACTTGAAAAAGATACAACAGTAGATACACCCATTCAATCCAGTCAGAACGATTTGAATGATGCCAAGTTGAGAAACAACACCTTTGAAAAACTATTCCTTCAGCTCCATACATCGTCCTGGGAAAAGCCAACAGCCATAACTCCGGGCTTCACGATGCTAAAGCAACAGATTGATTTCAGCCAACCTGTCACTTTTATTCCTGAAAAAAGCTTCGACCTAATTTATTACGATGCTTTTGCTCCTGAAAAACAGCCGGAAATGTGGACACAGGAAATATTTAACCATATCTACAGTCTATCTAATCAGGGCGCTATCCTGACAACCTACTGCGCCAAGGGAGTTGTGAGAAGAAGATTACAGGCCGCTGGATTTCAGGTGGAGCGGCTTCAAGGACCTCCAGGAAAAAGGGAGATATTGAGAGCAACAAAACCGTACACGGAACGATGATAGAAAAGTTGACATTCTCGCATGGTATCTTCCCGTTTTTTTGGTGTTTGGTTTGTTGATTTGCGATTTAATGCTTTCTTTTGTTGTTTCGTAAGCGAATAATTTCTATACTGAGCGCACAATTGAAGAGAAGCGTCGGCGTATCTAGTGACCTAAGTGAAATTGTAAATAAACTGCTTTACATCCTATGACAATTGCAGCACGATTAATCGAGGCAGGTAAGGAATATAAGACCGGAGAATCTACCATCGTAGCACTTCAGCCCACAACCATAGAATTCAGGACCGGTGAAATCACCTTGCTGGTAGGTCCTTCCGGCTCGGGGAAAACCACCCTCTTGTCGCTCCTTGGCTCCGTGATCTATCCTTCCACGGGAAAGGTGTGGGTGGGAGATACGTGTGTGAACGACCTCTCAGAGAAAGAACTAGCCGATCTCCGTCTGCAGCATATCGGTTTTGTCTTTCAGGGTTTCAACTTGCTGGCTCCGTTGAATGCATTGGAGAATGTGATGGAACCCCTCCTGCTGCAGGGTGAGAAGCGAAAAGAAGCAAAAAGAAAGGCTATGGAACTGATTCGTAAATTTGGCATGGAGGATCGCATCTACAACCTGCCCAGGAACCTGAGCGGGGGGCAGCAGCAAAGAATAGCAATTGCCCGCTCCCTGGTGACGAACCCGCAACTGATCTTGTGCGACGAACCGACAGCCTCCCTTGATCACAAAAGCGCCAAAATGGTGATGGATATGCTGACCCAGCTCTCGCTGGATGACCGGGCTGTAATTGTGGTCACCCATGATGTGAGGTTGAAAAAGTATGCCGACAGAACCATCTACGTGTCGGAAGGAAGAATCAGCGAAACAGCCATGGAGGATGACTTTTGATTTTCTTTTACGTTGACAATAAATTTTCTATAAGATGAAGCAACTAATTGTTCTCCTTACAGCTACACTGCTATTGGCAGCCTGTAGCAGCAAACAGGAAAAAACCACCCCGACACAAACAGAACTTACTCCGCCACAGATTGTCGGCATCGGCAAGGTAGTGCCACAAGGTGGCGTAATTGAACTAGCCGCCACGGCATCGGGCATCGTGAAGGAAGTGTATCGAAAAGCGGGAGAGCGCATCGTCGAGGGTGAACTAATTCTCTCTCTCAGTAGCAGCGACGAAGAACTGGCAGTCAGAGAGGCTGAATCCCGGCTGAAGTCGCAGGAGCTGGCGGTGGAATCGGCAAAGATCATGCTGGAGCAGCAGCGGGTGGTTCACACAGAACAAGAACGCCTGCTGAAAGATGCCAGAGAACTATTGGAGGTGGGCGCCTCTACCGGGGAAAATGTACGAACGCTGCAGAGCGACTTCGATCGTGGAACCGAGCAGATGAAAAAAATGGAGAACGACTACCAGTTGCAACTTTCGCAACTGAATGAATTGAAAATTCAGCGTGCTTCCAGGTCGAACGACCTCGAAAAAAAAGCATTCCGCGCTCCGTGCGATGGCGTCCTGCTCGATCTTACGCCCCGTGTGGGTGAAGCGGTGAGTCAATATCAGCAATATGGACGGATTTCCCCCAACAAGCCTCTGGTAGTGATGGTGGAGATCGATGAACTGTTTGCTCACAAGCTCCAAGTGGGGCAACCCTGTCGAATAAATCTTCACGGCAATACCGAAGTGGCTGCTACCGGTGAGATCGTGCGCATTTCACCCGACTTAAAAAAGAAATCGCTATTTTCCGACAGTGGGACTGACCTCGAAGATCGCCGCATCCGTGAGATCGAGGTTTCCCTTAACGAAATGAAGCAACCGCTATTTATCGAATCGAAAGTGGAATGCAGTGTACAATTAAACTGATCTCATATGCTCTCTACCGCCTTTAAATTTGTCCGTTTTGAAAAATCCAAGAGCATGGGTATCCTTGCGGCAATCGTCATCAGCATTTACCTGATCGGGATCGAGCTGGGTATGTTCTTTTACCTTGCCAATATTATCGGAGGGATAGTGGGCAATGCCAACCCCCAGTATGCACAGGTTTTCGTAGTAAAAAAGCAGACTGAAAACATAAACCAGCTTTCCCCGCTAGACTTGCGATGGGTAAACCAGCTGCGTAGCATCGATGGGGTGACCAGTACACACGGCTTTGTAATCACCAATGTATCTGCCAGATTTCCCAATGGCAAGGATGCTCCTGCCGTGATTATCGGCAGCGACTACCCTGCCATGGCGGCGGGTCCTTATACCGATCTGGTCTATTCAGGATCCATCAGCAGTCTGGTAGCACCTGAGATCGTCTCCACCGATTTTTATGACAACAAGACATTGCGTTATGAGGTAAAACCGGGCACCCGTTTCGAAATCAATGGCAAGTCGGCCACAGTAGGGGTAATGACAAAAGATGCCAAGGGATTCACCTCCCCACTTATCTATACCTCGACAGACAAAGCCCGCTACTACACTGGAATGTCGCCCACACAGGTAAGCGGAATCATTGTTACTGTCCCCGATGCCAGCATGATTGAGTCGGTGGTCTCCAGGATCAACCAGATCGCACCCGATCTGAAGGCGTGGCCCGCAGAGAAAATCAGGACAGCCACCATTGTCAACGTAATGACCGCCAATAACATGGGAATGAGCTTTGCCACACTTGTGCTTTTCGGTATTATCAGCGGATTCTTTATCATCGGACTCACCATGTACTCGGTCACCTACGATCGCATCAAAGATTACGGTACCCTGAAAGCAATCGGAGCTTCAGGAAAGTATATCACCCGGCTGGTTGTCGCCCAATCGGTAATTTATGCCCTGATTGGTTATCTGGTATCGCTTATTCTCCTTATCATCTCTAAAATAGGAATGGCAAAAGGGGGATTGATTATCAGTCTTACCCCGGCATTGTTGGGTTTTTTATTCCTCACAACCCTGATTATTTCCGTGGGAAGTTCCTACTTCTCAATCCGAAAACTGAAAAAAGTGGAACCCTCCTCGGTTTTCAGATAGAAGTAAAACGGGTAATCAGAAAAAAGTATACTGGATAAACAACACCGGTATAAGAGATAAAAACAAGAATAGTAAAAGAAATTACAGATTGAAAACTTAACAATTCAATGAGAAAAACAGTAATCCTATATGCGCTTTTATTTTCTGCTGCAGTTTCAGCACAGGAGTCTCTGACATTGGAGGGAGCCATTCAACAGGCACTAGCACACTCGCCCACCCTTAGCGTGGAGAAGATGAAAAACGAAGCGGCATCCATTGAGGTAGAAGAAAGTCGTCTCCAACATATTCCCGAGATCTATCTTTCGGGAGATATGCGACAAAATCTGGTGATACCCGCTACTCCCGTGCCAGCCAATGTCTTCGATCCCTCTGCAAAGGAGGGGGAGCTAATGTATCTGAAGTTTAACACGAAATATAACTCATCGGCAGGGGTTAATCTCCGGTTCGATCTCTTCAATCCGGATAAAATCAACCGGGTGACAGAAAAAAAACACCAGCAAAGGATTCAGAAATATGATACAGAAATTTCGGAAGAAGATTTAAAAGAGCGGGTCGCTCTTGCCTACGCGGAATGTGTGATTGCCGAAGAGCAACAAAAACTACTCAGGGGAGATACGGCCTACTATGCCGAATTGCTCCGTAACGCCAGTCAGCTTTATTTAAAAGAGAAGATCAGCCTCGCCGGGAAGAATGATACACACAGAGCATACAACGAGTCTGTTGCTTCTTATCTGGAGGCGGCAAAGATCGCAGGGGACCGGAAAGCAGAATTACTCTACCTCATGGGGATGGATGTAACAGCTGCAAATGTGACCTCTCTTTCAATTGCAGAGGATATCCCAGCGCTATTGGGTGCTCTGGAGATGAAAGCATTGCCTACATATGATCTCGCAGCCCGCGAGGTGTTGCGGCAGCAGGAAGTAGTGGATCTGGCATCTCTCCGCTTGAAGTCGGCCTCCTGGAAGTATGCCCCCACCCTTACTTTGAATGGATATTACGGCACCAACTACTACAACCATGAGTTAACGCTGTTCAATGGCAACCTCTGGAGAGGTAGCAGCTATATCGGCATATCACTCAGGGTACCCGTTACCCAATCGTTCAGTACATCCAAAGAGATATCACGACTGCGCTTGACACAGCTGATGGAGCAGGAAAACCTGCGCGATATCCGCAACAACCGGGAAAAAGAGCGACTCAACGAACTATCTCTGCTACAAGTCAGAAAAGAAAGCTACCGTCTGAACTGGGAAAACTGGGAGATGAGCCAGCAAAATGAAGCTGCCGTACATTTTCAGTTCGACAAGGGCTACATTCAACAAAGTGGCCTGCTCAACGAAAAGATGAAGATGCAACAAAACAGGCAACGTTTCCTCCAATCGGCTTTCGATCTGTTCAGCAGCCTGATTTTGCTTGGGGTTGAATGAAGGTTGTATCAATGATAGCGCAACGCCAGAACCGTAATATCGTCCGATTGTTCAAAACCCTCTACATAGGCATCCAGCCCTTGGATCACCGATTGAACCATGATGGAGACAGAAACATTAACATCCGAATTAAAAATCTGCAGCAAGCGCTCCTCACCAAACAGCTTTTGTTGACTGTTCATTGCTTCGGTCACCCCGTCGGTATACATCAGTAAGGTATCTCCAGGAGACAGTGTAATCTCTTCGTTTTTGAATTGGACATCCTCAAAGGCAGCCAGTACAATACCAGGATACAGTTTTTGGTATGCCTGCTTGTGTTTGTCCAGAAGGATAAACGGATTGTGTCCGGCATTGGCATATTCCACATGTCCTGTATTGATGTTCAGCTTTGCAAAGAAGAGGGTGACAAACATGCTCTGTTCATTCCCCTTGCAAAGCTCATTGTTTACCCTGTAGAGTACTTCGGCAGGAGTGATACCGGTGAGGGCGATTGATTTAATAAGGGTATTGGTCATCGACATGAAGAGAGCGGCAGGTATTCCTTTGTCTGAAACATCACCGATGGTAAAACCCAAATGCTCGTCGTCAATCATAAAATAATTATAGAGGTCTCCCCCCACCTCCTTTGCCGGCTTCATAAAACCACATATAGCAAACTCATTGTGATCACAGAATCCGTCAACTTCCTTCGGGAGCATTCCCATCTGAATGGCGTTCGCGATGCGTAACTGGCTCTCGAGACTCTCCTTGGCAGCCGTAGTTTTCTTCAAATCCTGGACATAATGTTTGATGGAGTTTTGCAGATAGAGAAACGACCCGGAGAGAATTCCAATCTCATCTTTGTATTTTAGGGAGAACTCTTTCAGGTAATTTTGATCATACTCGGTTAAGTTGTAGTCGTTATCGACCATCTCTTTGGAAAATTCCACAAGCTTCTTGATGGGCGCCGACATCTTATTAGTCAATATGAAGGCAATGATAAACGATACGATCAGGATAAACAGGCCAAACAGAATAAATCCAATGGCAATACCGGTCAGTTCACTCTTTACCTCCTCGTAATCATAATCGGCCCCCACCACGTAACGTGTTCCGGCGTCAGTAGTAAAAGGTACAAAAACCGATCTTACCGCGCCGTATGCATCTTCGTAACTATTGAAGACAATTCGATTCTCTTCTATCGGCGTAAAGTAGATCTTCTTCATTTTCTCCCTGTCTCCCTGATAGGCGATAAAAAAGGTATCTGTGCTCAGACTCCCAGAGGTCCAGCGCAACTCATTGTTGTAAATAATATAGGAGTAAACCTCTTTCACTTTCACCTCATTGGCAAACTCATGCAAAGCGCTTCTTTTGAGTTCAAATTCTTCGGGAGAGATGGAGAATTCGTCTTCGATCCGGTCATGGTAGTCATCTCCAACCAGATTATGTGCTCCGTAGGCCACAGAAAAGAGCATATCATCAATGACACCCTGTGTAGATTTTTCCGTAAAAAAAACCGTCACTGAGGTGGTGAAGATAACACAGCCGGCTATCGATGAAAAGAGCAACAGCAGTACTTTTTTTCTGAAAGGCAAATTTCTAAACATGGCTCAAAGTAAAGTGTCGATACTAATCGATGGCAACCACCAATATATTGCGGTTCTTCCCATCTCTATATTCATAGTCAAAAAGATCCACACTTTGCCGAGCCAGGAAAATACCGAGTCCGCCAATGGGTCTGTCCTCAACCGGCTTCATCAAATCTTCCGGTGTAGGCATACTCTTCTCTATCGGGTTAAAAGGGATGGCGTTATCTTCAAGGACAACCCTCAACTTCCCGTCCTGACATCCGATGGAGACTTGAATGGTACCATCATCTATGCCTGCCATAGGATAACCGTAATTCATGATGTTGGAGGCAATTTCGTCTACTGCCAGGATGAGCTTGAATATTTTCTTCTTGTCGACGTCGTTGGCGGTGGCGAAAGATGCAATAAAATCGCGTATCGGCTCGAGTGAACCGGGCGCAGCTTCGAAAACCTGAAATTGGGATTCTGCCTTCATGCTACTCCGGGTATTGGTCCACAATACTTACACTAAATATCAACCCTGTCATCCGCAGCGTTTCGAGTAATTGCTCCTGGGGTCTGACCAAAATCAAGGAAGCAGCTGTACCCAGTTTCTGTTTAGCAAAAATCAGCATCCTCAATCCGGCAGACGACATAAAACTGAGTTCCTCCACATAGAGGACCAGTGCCTGCGGGTTTTGCGTGACAACCTGTTTCACCTCTTCACCAAATTGGGGAGCGGTAGATGAATCCAAAGATCCACAAATTGTTAACGCTGTATACTTATCAAAAATCTCTTTCTTTACTGAAAAACCCATATCTGTTCCTCCAAATTAAATAAATTATTTACCTATTAAAACAATTACCGAACGCCCACCGACAATAAAACCGGACTGGTTCTCCAGCACTGGCTCACTATTTAGCGGATAAAATGTTTCGGGCGGCACCATGGATGTATTGACGGAAAGGTGCCATTTTCTATTTTCTGATAACTGAGGCAATTCAAAATCGAGTGCATCCCAATGCATATTGGCTGCTACGTAGATGGCATCGTCCTTTACGAAGCCGTTTTTAGCTTGATGTCCGTCAAGCATAAAAGCGAAGACGGTATTTGATTCCGACCAGTCGGCATGCCATGCTTTGGTGCCGTGAAACGTGATATCGGCGTAGCCGCTCTCTTTGTAATCTCTGTTGCAATAATGCTCTTTACTCCTCAATATCGGGTGCTGTCGCCGAAAGTTGATGATATGCCGAGCAAAGGAGAACAGATCGAAATTTTCTCGTACGAGACTCCAATCCAGCCAGTTAAAATCACTATCGTGACAATACGTGTTGTTGTTTCCCTTTTGTGTCCTGCCCATTTCGTCACCCATCAGGATCATGGGAACCCCCTGGCTGAGCATCAGGATGGTCAGTGCATTTTTAATCTGGCGGTGCCTCAGGAGGTTTACGGCTGTGTCATCCGTTTCACCCTCCCACCCGCAATTCCAGCTGAAGTTGTCGTTGCATCCATCCTGATTATTTTCCCCATTTGCCCAATTGTGTTTCTCGTTATAGGCAAACAGGTCATACAGCGTGAAGCCGTCGTGGCACGTGATGAAGTTTATTCCGGCTGTGGTACCCCGGTGCAGGTACATCTCGGGCGAGCCCTGCATACACTGCGACAGCTGCCCCACAGTATTGTGGTCACCCTTGAGAAATTTTCTCACGGTATCCCTGTATTTCCCGTTCCACTCTGCCCAGCGACCATAGGCAGGAAACGCTCCCACCTGGTAGAGTCCACCGGCATCCCACGCCTCAGCAATCAGTTTACATTTTGCCAGTATGGGATCATGGGCAAGCGATTCCAGCAGGGGTGGATTATTCAGGGGGCTACCATCCTGCGCACGTCCGAGAATAGAAGCCAGATCAAAACGGAATCCGTCGATATGATATTCCGAAGCCCAGTAGCGGAGGCAGTCGAGCACCGTGTTCCGTACCACAGGGTGGTTGCAGTTGAGGGTATTGCCTGTACCGGAGAAGTTGAAATAATAGCCGTCGGGGGTAAGCATGTAGTACGTTTTGTTGTCGATACCCCTGAAGGAAATGGTCGGCCCGTGGTGATCACCCTCCGCTGTATGGTTAAACACCACATCCAGTATCACCTCAATGCCGTTCCTGTGTAACTCTTTAATCAGTGTCTTCAGTTCATCCACCGCCATCCCGTACTTGCCTGTCGCGGCATAACCTGCCTTGGGAGCAAAAAAATTGAGAGTACTATAACCCCAGTAGTTCACCAATAGGTCGCCCGTATCGGGGTTTGTACGGCTGTGTTCAAATTCATCAAACTCATAAATCGGCATTAATTCCACGCAGTTGATACCCAGATCACGCAGATAAGGTATTTTCTCTCTGATGGCTGCGAAGGTCCCCCGGTGTCTGACGCCCGATGAAGGATGAGAAGTAAAGCCTCTTACGTGAATCTCGTAAATGATTAGATCCTCCATGGGTGTTTCCAGCGGGTTATCCTCCTCCCAATCGAAATCATCAAACACCAACCGCGAACGGAACGGATAATTTCGCTTCAGGTTGGAATCATCGCGCCATCTGTCTCTTCCTCCGATTGCTTTGGCATAAGGATCCGATAAAACAGCCTGTTTATCGAAGCGATGTCCGTTTTGCGGGTCATAGGGTCCATCCATCCTGTAGCCATATTCTATATTCTCATAATCGAGACCGAAAACAATGATGGCATATACATTCCCCACCCTGAATTCATCCGGTAGCGGAATCTCGGCATAGGGAATCTCCTCATTTTTATTGAAAAGGACGAGCGTACAGGATGTGGCCGCACTGGAGAAAACGGAAAAGTTCACGCCGTTGGGTACCAAGGTCGCCCCGAAAGGTAGCACACGTCCCCGCCGGTATTTGATACCCTTGTATTCATTTGTGGGGTAAAAATCGATCCGGTTATCAAGTGCACTCATGTTAGTTTGAACTTTTTTTCTGCTTCTTCGATGCTGCTGTATAGTTCGAAGAAATTAATGAACCCGGTCATCGACATGATGTCGCAGATTTCCTCTGAGACATTCACCAACAACATTTTACCACCATTGGAATTGAGTTGTCGGTAGAGCATAAGCAAGACCCGTAAACCTGCACTGGAAAGGAAACCGACGTTGGTTAGATCCATGATTACCCGGTTTAACGATACCAGTTCCTCCATTATGCGCGACTGTAATTCTCCGGCTGTGTTGCTGTCTATACTTCCCTGAATTGTGATATAGACAATGTTGTTCTTTGTTTGAATTGCTACTTTCATCTGTTCTTTTTTAGCTAATCGAGCCAGCTTTTTGGTGCTATTTTCACTTTCACTCTCACCTGTTTATCGGTTTGTGGCAATGTGACGGTGAGCTCATCTGCATTAAAGTCGTGGTAGGGTTCTCCGTCTATGCTGCAGCTCACTATATAAACACTGTTTGCCGGTAGGATATCGGGAGAAACACGGAGGATGTTGTCTTTGAAACCGTTCGGCAGTGGCTTGAAATGTAGGACCAGGGGCTGTTTGGTGATGAGTAGGTTGATGTAAGTTGCCGATAGGAAACAGAGTTCCATGCTGTGATAGCCGCTCATGGAGTGGCTCCCCTTAAATCGCTCGTTGCCGAGCAGGTAGGGCAGGCCATTCGCCAGCGTATTGAAATAGACACCGCCATCATCGCTGTCGAGAAAAAAAGCATTGTAAAATGCAGCTGCTTCCCGCCCATTTTTGTTGTATTCGTCGTCTTTCAGTATTCCAAACATGATGAGATATGCCAGGATGGCTTGTTCCTGCTGCCACCATGCTTTCCGGTCATGCCAGACAAACTCATGATGTGCTCCATTGGGCTTTGTTACCCGCTCCACTACGTCGTACCAGCCACCTCTTTGTCTGTCGCAACCCACTTCGGGCATCAGTTCTGCGATCTTTCTGGCAAAGTCAAGGTACTCCTTTTTAGGTTTTAGGGATTGCATCCGCATCAGGTTCCATGCGATTTTGAGGTTGTGTCCCACAACGGCCCTATTTTGTTGCCAGCCCCATGTCTGATCCGGACTCCAGTCCTCGTGAAACTTCTCCTGCACAAAAGGACTATTTTCATAATCGGGAAAGAAACGGGTGATGGTGTCGAAAGTATATTCAAGGAAGTCGGCATACTTCTCTTCTCCTGTGGCCAGATAGAGATTAATGAGGTAAGCCGGGGCATGGTCCCCCACAGAGTTCCAGTTTTTTCGGGCCCGGTTGTGTGCCAGGCTCTCCGTTCTTGGATCCAGCATAATGGGATCGATGTGGGAGAAGTAACCCATATTTTCCTCGTCCTTAAAAAAGCGTTCGAACAGATCCAATGTTTTGTCAATGTCCCATTTGATTTTTGGATCTCCTGTAACCCTCATGGTTTGTGTGGGACCCGCCAGGGCGTAGATCTGCTCATACATGGGAATGGAGTCGTAATCATCGCCAAACTCGGAAGTCAGCAGTTTAGTCTCTTTCTCTCCTTCCACCTTGATCCCGTGATACCAATACACGATATCCTCATCGGCATCATAAAAACGCATATGGTCACGCAGGTAATCACTTCCTTTCTCAGCAGCCTCGAGGTATTCATCTTTTCCGGTAAGAAGATAGGCCGATGCAAATCCATAGATCAACCGCGAGATGGTATCGGTCTCCTGCAGGTAATCCCCTTTTTTTGATCCGCCCAGATGAAGCATGGTGCGATAGTTTTCATAATTGATGGATTTATCGGGAAAATCGAATTGCCATTTCATGTAACTGGATGCGATAGAATCGATCTGGTTGATCCACCAGTCGGGTTCCTCATGCCTGTAAATACCGGGTCCTTTTCCGGGAAAGACCATCCATTGTACCTGCAAGAAAGGTTGGCTACTATTCTCCTGTGGATAAAATGTCCCATATGCAAACACCATCTGGCGTGGCAGGGCCAGTAGTTTCAGCATGTCGGCCGTAGCATCATTGTATCCCTCATTCAGGTTGCGTGAATAACGTGCATAACAATTGCCGGAGATATATGCTTTGAAAATGCGGTTGTCGGAAGTTTTCAGAGAAAAGGTACGTTCGTTCAGATTGAAATCTGTCACATAACCGGCGATGGTGTCAGAAAAAGTAAAATTGATATCCATGTAGATTGTTATTTTTTTCTTGTGTCTGGAAATAATTTGTTTGCATACATATAAATGGACGGTACAAAAACGCCCCAGGCCACTGCGATGACAACCAGGCTATAAACTCCATGTGTAAGTTCCAAAAGCCCGAAGCGCTCGGCCGACCTGAATATCAATACCGCAAAGACGATTCCTAGTAGTGCGTTGACGAAATGTTTGCCACGGGTAAACACGAGATAGGAGATGATCCTGACACTAAAGTTGACCCATAGAGCCAGTATCCAGATTGGTAGGATAAATTGGAAATCGAGCAGACGTGAAGAGGGACTCACTGAATACACCGAGGTAACGATCAGCAAGGTCTCCATCACGGCAGCAGCAAGCGCAACAACAGCAACCAGTTTTACTTTATTCCTGATGAGTTTCTTATCCTGAAGCAGATCGATCAGTATAATCAGCAACACCACAGCCATTCCAAGCCATGGAACTTGCTTAATAGCACCAAAATAACAGGCAACAACCCCGATCATGAAAGTGAGTGTACCTATAATTTGATTCAGCCAAAATGAAAGATTCGCTCTGTTCATTGTTCTCCGTTTTTGTTTTTTTAATCGTCGAAAGCGGCAAAGGGAGGATAAATATCCGGATCCACAATGACATCGATCAGGGCTGGTTTACCAAGGCTGAGAGCCTTGGTGAAAGCAACTTCAAACTGACTGATCTCTGTGACCCTGAATCCTTGTGCTCCGCAAGCCTCCGCGTATTTCACATAATCGGGATTCATAAAGTGGTTAAACACCTCTTCATTTTTCGATCTCAGCTGGAAGTATTTGATGATGTTGAATTCCGAATTATTGAAAATAATCCAAATCACCGGCACATTCTCCTGCACAGCGGTCATCAGTTCAAATCCAGCCATCTGGTAATCGCCATCACCACAGGCCACAATCACCGGCCTGTCGGGATTGGCGTACTTCACCCCGATTGAAGCATTCACGTTGGCAGCCATCGGCCCGAAGCTGCCGGGGTTCTGATAGTTTCTGCCCCTGTCGAGAGTGAGGTAAGCATGCAACCAGAGCATATGTCCGCCCGCATCGCCGAGGATGATGCTTCTTTCGGGTGTCAACCGCGAAATTTCCCGTACAAGCATCGCAGGATGAATCTTGTCACTGTGCTGCTCCAGCTTCACATTTCGAAATTGATCACCACCTGTTTCAGGTAACAGTTTCCCGGCTCCCATAGTGATCATTTTCTTATGCAAGGCAACAATTGCCAGTTTTGCGTCTGATACAAGAGGATAATCCGCTCTGTAGACCTTGCCAATTTCAATGGGATCGATGTTGATGTGAATCAGTTTCTTGTTGTCAAATAGTACATCCTTAAAGCGCCATGTGTTCCACTTGGCAAACGAATTTCCAATAGCGAGGATGACATCAGCTTTTTTGAAAAACTCTTTTACTCCTGGATCGCCCGACGTGCCGAAAGTACCCAAACAGAGCGGGTGTGTTTCGGGCAGGGCTCCCTTTGCATCCATCGTCGCGCAGAAAGGTATGTGAAACGATTCCAGCATTCGAATCAGATCTTCCTCTGCATGACTTCTGATGGTGCCATACCCGACAAGTGCCATCACCTTTTTCCCGCTATTGATTGCTTCTGTCAACACACCAGCAGCTTTATCAAGATCTTCCTGAGCGGCCAAAACGGGCTTGACATGAAAATTAAGGGCCCGGTAATTGGGAACCTCCTCTTCGTAAATACTATAGTCTATAAGGACATTTACCGGACCTGGGCGACCGTCGAAGGCAAGGTTTATCGCTTCTTCAAGAATATCACAGGCCTGAGAAGGATCCTCCAGGATAAACGATTTCTTGGTAACAGCCGAGAAGAGTGCCTGTCCGTCGGGAGTTCGATTCAATCCCGATGTATCACCCAGATCACCCTTACCACGCATCGCACGGGGAGTATACGCAGGCAGAGATAACAGGGGGAGTGAATCGGAATAGGCAACCGCCATTCCCGAAAGCAGATTCACAGCTCCCGGGCCCGCTGTACAAAAACATACTCCCAGCTTGTCGGAGTACATGGCATACCCACATGCCATAAATGACGCAGCTTGCTCATGGCGCGGGATGACAGTTTTGATTTTATCTGTTTTGCTCAGCGCAAACAAAAAAGCGGAGTCTGACTGGCCGGAGCCTCCAAAGACAGTATCCACACCAATTGTCTCAAGATAATCTACAATAAGATCTCCAACATTCATACAAACAATATTATTTTTGGTTATTCATCCAAGTTTACGGTCTACTGTATGCCGATCTTATTCCTGCATAACCAGACTTCTCCATGCTGTTATTTCTCGAGTGCTTTCACCAACTGTCTTCCATATTCGGCCGACGACTCCACCGAGAGTCCGGTTACAAAAGGCCAGTCTACTGCAACGCAGGGATTATGCGGAGTGGCCATGTCGTCGGCAAGCACTTCGCCGTTTGGACCAACAGCATCCTCCACAATATCCTGTAACGGAATCAGGAAACCGGGTGTCATCAGGTCGGTCCCCTTGTTGTCGGGCGTAGTACCCACCAGATCATAGGTTAAATCAAAATCGACAAAATCCCATTTCCGCGGATGAGCTGTCACTTTCTTTCCATAGATCACACTCTTGTAATTGTTTTCAGGATCACGGGTAAAAGCCAAAGCTCCCACCGAGTAACAGATGGCACCTACCATTTTGTTGTTTTTTACGCAGTGCAGGATCATGCGGTGCACAGCAGGATTATTACAAATATCAAGTGGAGTGCCTGGTCCGCCGGTCATTACCAAAGCATCATAATCCGCCATATTTACCTCGCTTATTTTCTTCGGATTATCCAGTTCGCCATTACTCAGCAGTTCCAGCGTACGGGCTACTGTCTCTGGGGTATTCACCTTGACGTTTTGATATCCGTCCACGAAATCAGGGTCCATGCTCATCGCAATGGGCAGGGGTTTCTTACCTAAATAGGTAGCAAGAGTAACATTGTGACCTGCTTTTTTTAGTGCATCCCAGGGAGCCTGAAGCTCTTCGGCCCAAAAAGCATAATTACTGGCCAGTACCAATACATTTTTTTTCATCCTATTCAATGTTAAAGTGATTTAAGAAAAGGGTTAAATGGGTTTCACGGGACTAAAGACATCAATGGCTTCTGTCTCTCCTACTGATGTAAATGAGTGCGGCGCATTAGGTGGAATAAAATAGTAGTCGCCCGCCTCAAGCAACCGGGTAACGCCGGCTATGGTAGCTTTGAATGCCCCTTTTATCACATAGCCAAACTGTTCCGATTCGTGGTGATGTTCAGGCAATGTTACATTGTCAGCAAAATTCCAGTGCATCACATTCATATTTTGACCGCTGCCCAGATACTGTCCCAACACGCCTTTAAACAGTTCTTTCTTTTCAACATCCTTTGCGTAACGAAATGGTTCCATAGATTTATTTGTTTGTTAATTTTCTTACTCACTGATTCACGTGCTGTTACATATTCAGGCAAATACGAAAGCCAATATCGAAGTAACAGGTATACTGATAATTGGTATTGTAACGATAGGCACTGAATGGCATATTGTTGTCGTGCTTGTACCAGCTACCACCCCTTTTTTGTTTATAGACACCCTCCTGAGGGCCAGTGGGACTGGTAAGGGTATCCGTGGGGTAAGTAGCATAAAAATCGTTGACCCACTCCTCGGCATTGCCAATCAGGTTGTATAACCCCAGATAACTTTTCCCTTCTTCAAAGGCGGTAATATCGGTAAGCTTTTCCCGGTTTAATCCAAAATTGGCATATCGGTCCATATTTTCAAAATCGTTACCCCAGGGAAAGGTACGCCCGTCAGGGTATCGGGCTGCATATTCCCACTCAGCCTCGGTGGGCAGCCGGTATCCTTTGCCAAAATTGCTGTTCCAGCTGTTCAGATCATACGTCTCTTCGAGTCCTTCACTGCGGCTAAGCATGTTGCAGTAGAAAGCAGCGCCATACCAGGTTACATACACAACTGGCAGGTTTGCTTCTTCGTCAGAAACCATAAAGCGGGATTTTTCAAATCGGATGGGATTCCGATTTCCTTTGTAGTCGGCTTCCATATTCAGCAATACCTGCGAATCGCCGTGACTGTTTTTCACGTTGATATGCTGTTTGTAGTCGCCGCTCAGTTCACCCTGAAGCAGTGCGTAATTTAACATTTGACAAAATTGCGCGTTACTCACTTCATAAGTACCCAATTTAAAACTATTCGGAATGATGACGGTATGCATGGGGAAACCAAGTCGAAAGTCACCCAGTATCTGTCCCATGGTAAATGTACCGGAAGGGATCTCAGTCATTTCCGGCACTTCAAAAAGGGATGCTTCCTCAGTTTGTCGTATGTGGGTACAGCTGAAAAATAAAAGAAGAGAAAGGCAAATAAGAAAGTCTATTGGCTTAAAATTTCTCATGGCAACATAATTATTTCCGTTTAATCTTCTCTATGATTGCTTTCGCAAACAAATGGGCGCAGTCGCCTGAACGGGCAGTAATCAAATCATCGTCGATTACCACGTCCTCATCCACATAGACAGCACCGTAAGCCTTTGCATCGCCCAACAAATTGTTATGGCAAACAAGTCTTCTTCCCTTAATGAGTTCAGTGGCAGGAGCCATCAACCACAAACCGTGACAGATGATTCCTTTGATGATTTCCTTTTTTTCAAAAACTCGCTTAATAAATTCAACGGCAGGGGGAATCTTGTCAATATCTTCGGTATATCGCAACCGGTCGGCAACCATGCCGGAAGGGATGATGATCGCATCGAAACCCGAGAGCTCCTCATCGCTCAAATTCTCGAAGCTTTCATGGCACTCCATGGGTACTTTGTATTCATGCCCATAAAAGGTGAGCCTCTCTTGTCCCCAGAGTCTGCTCAGAAAATGCAGGTCAAATTTTTCTTCTGCAAAGCGGTATTTATAATAGAAGATCTCGTTTTCATAGAAATCACTTTCTATTAAAACCGCAATTTTAATTGTGCGATTCATTATTCTTCAGATTAAAATTGATGTAATTTATCTGATTAAGAACATTTATTTAAAGCCCGGTTTGGGTGGATAAAACCAAAACCATTATGTTAATCCAGCTTGTTTCAAGAATATATAGACAGGAGAGGAGTCAGTTCAATAATAATCTGATATTCAATTTTCAGGTAATATACCACTCCATTTCTGCTTTGAATCGCCTCTTCAAACCCTCTACAAAGATAATAAACAATTTAAAAGTTTAACCTCTTTTAGAGAAGAATCGAGTCCTTTTGTCAGAATTAGCTTTATTTGATCATTTCGCTTTTTTAAATTTCTTTCTTTAACAGAAAAAAAGCAGCTAATTTTACGCACAATCATCTATAAAATGAATCAATGAACCCTTTCCATCACTAACAATGAAGTAATGAGAAATACTTCTTGCCTGATTATTGTATGCATCATCTTCGGATTGATTGCCGTAGAAGTAAATGCACAAGATCTACGGGACGAAATGAAGAGAAGAATACGTCAGTCGATCAATACTCCTGAAAAACAGCCCGGACTTCAATCACTTCCGCTTAATTACCGCACAAAACCGGCCCAGGATGAAATACTGAAAGTATCTCCATTTACCCGACTGCCCACCCGAGGAGATCGGATCCAGATACTTCATTCCCCCGAAGAGTATGAAATCCATATATGTATGACTGTGACCAATTCCACTCCAATCAATCAGCTTCCACCGGGATCGGTAAGATATGAGTTTGTCGGGAAAAACATGCAGATGATTTCTACCGCCGGAAAAATGGTCGTACCATCCGGTCATGACAGGGGACCTATACGCAAAAGGCATAGGAAGAAAGCCAATATTCTTAAAGCGTTACAGAAGTAAGAAACGAGGGGGAAACAAAAGGAATTGCAGTTCAATGCTATCAGCGGAAAGAAAGGGATTCGAACCCTTGGTACCCGTGCGAGTACAACGGTTTTCGAGACCGCCCCGATCGACCACTCCGGCATCTTTCCTGTTCA
>DHTF01000046.1 GCA_002411515.1 Proteiniphilum sp. UBA5267
CTGACAAAACTCATCTTCGAGACTTGTTCGACAAAACTAAATTTCAAAATGTCAAAGATCGTTTTAGGCTTAATGAGCCAAATTTGTTTAATTATTATGATAATCCGCAATAGTTCCTATTCTAAATTCTAGATTTGAAATCGGGTGTGTAAGTGACGGCAGCTACCAGGAGCCGGTCAAACTGCTTCTCCCCGAAATAACGCCTGTTGAATTTGTAACTGAATTGGTTGAGATAATATTGTAAGTATACGGGTTTCATTTTGTAGTATACTCCCAACAATTGTCGCTTGGCATTGCTGATCGCCGTATGGACCCATGGCAGGACATTAGGGAGCTCCTCGTGTGGGATGACAGTTGCCGTATTTGAATGGACATGTTCTTTTAATTGTGGATAGGTAGTCGAATCATCGGTGGTTAGATCCGCCGTGTTTTCGACATGCTTTTGTAAGCTACCCCTTTTTGTTGTCTCCATAAAAGGGCGTCCATCATACCAGTACCAATCGAAAATAAAGACATTCACCCCATGGTTGGTGGCTACATCAATTTGCATTGCCATCACATTCGGATCAGCCTCGTTCAAATAGCCCCAAAGAGGCTTTCGGTTCCAGTAATGTCCGGGGGGTAACGAGACTGCATATTCATGACGGTCTCCCACTCACCCATGCCCATTGGCCAGAAGGGTCGTAAACGGGGATCATCAGCCGCATAGGCCAGATAGACGAAAGCCGCAATATCATAAGATCTTTTCTGGGCATTGAGTCCAAAAGAAAAACAAAATAAAAGCATCAAAACAATCCGGGTTCTCATCATTCAAAAAAGTTTGTTGTATCCTGGAATTAATTCTCATAGAAGCAACTTCAATCGGTATCCTCCTTCGTTAATTGTGTCAGTATCGTTAATCATTTCTCATAGACATCTGCCAGGAAGAACCGGTATAAAAAGGGAGCCGGCTGATGAAACATGGTATCCACTGCAAGTTTTATGAATATTTTTGAAAACGAGGCATCTTCACATCGGTTTCTTTTTATATTGGTTGCTTCCACGGTTTGACCATTCTCTTCAACAAACACACAAGCCGAATAACGTTTATCAAAAATAATGTCTATTTTTGTTCGTTGTAGTCTTGTTTTGTGGAGGATACAAAACTACCATTATCAATAGGACGGGCAAACTCAAATTTGCCTTCCCACTTCTTCAAAAAAAAGTTTTGTAGGACAACCGTAATATTCACAATCTATTGCTGAAAAACTAAATCAAACAATATGAATTACAAAAATCTATTCTTGCTGGCATTTTTAATTTTTGTTGCAGCATGTACCAAAGAAAATGTTACTTATCAGACCTTAAAATCTTCATTCCTAAATCCTCCCAACTCTGCCAAACCCGGGGTATATTGGTATTTTATGGATGGAAATCAGGACAAAGATAAAATGACCGCCGACCTAGAATCCATGAAAGAAGTGGGTATTGAGCATGTGCTTTTTTTGGAAGTAAATGTGGGTGTACCGCAAGGACCTGTAAAATTTCTGAGTGAGGAGTGGCAAGAGAACTTTGTGCATGCCGTAAAAGAGTGTGAACGATTGGGTATTGTATTAACGCTTGGTTCAGGTCCCGGATGGACAGGTAGTGGTGGCCCTTGGGTAAAAATGGAAGAATCCATGCAACACCTGGTAGCCAGTAAGACCGAAGTGAACGGACCGGTCAAAGTAAATCAGAAACTGGAAGTTCCGGCTGGCAGGAATCCTTTTTTTGGTCTAGGAGGATTTACGCCAGAATTACGCAAACGTTGGGAAGAATATTACCAGGATGTGGCAGTTCTTGCTTTCCCAAGCAGTAAAAATGAAGCAAAAATTACAGATTCTGATGAGAAAGCATTGTACTATCGGCCACCTTACAGCTCCCAAAATGGGGTAATACAATATTTTCCTGAACCTGCATGGTTCGCTGAAAATTTTGCAGGCATCAAAACCGGCATTCCTACAAAAGAGATTATCGATATCACCGAATTTATGGCTGAAGATGGTACACTAACCTGGGAAGCTCCGGAAGGTAAGTGGACCATTATGCGCTTCGGTCGTCGAAACAACGGGGCAATAACCCGCCCAGCTCCCACACAAGGATTGGGTTTTGAAGCCGATAAAATGAGTGACAAAGCAATGCAGCATCACCTGGAAGCATTTATGATTCCGCTTATTGAAAAAGTGCAACCCGATTCAACCAAACAAGGCGGTTGGAAAATGATCCATATAGACAGCTGGGAGATGGGAGCACAAAACTGGACCGATGATTTCAGGGAAAAATTTAAAGCGCTAAAAGGTTACGATCCGCTGCCCTATCTGCCAGTATACACCGGTATGATTGTAGGGGATGTGGAAAAAAGTGAGCGTTTCCTTTGGGATTTGAGAATGGTCTCACAAGAATTGATTCTTGAAAATCATGTACAATACTTTAAAGATTTTGGCAGGAAATACGGAATGGGCTTATCGATTGAACCGTATGACATGAATCCGAATACTGACTTGGATCTCGGCTCATTTGCCGATGTCCCGATGGCTGAATTCTGGAATAAAGGGTTCGGGTTCAGTACGGGGTTCAGCACCTTCGAAGCGACTTCAATCTCGAACATATACGGACGACCTGTGCTAGCTGCAGAAGCATTTACATCGCATTTGGTAGCCTGGAAAAGTCATCCCGGCTCCATAAAAAACCAGAACGACTGGGCATTTTGTTCCGGTATAAACCGCCTGGTTTACCATACATTTGCACACAAGGCTATCCCCGGAGAACACTTACCGGGCATGACCATGGGACCTTATGGTGTACACTGGGACAGAGGACAAACCTGGTGGAATATGTCAGGTGCTTACCACACATATGTGGCTCGAAGTCAGGCCTTGTTGCAGCAGGGCAAAGGTGTGGCCGATGTACTTTACCTGATTGGTGAAGGTGCACCCCATGTATTTCTGCCACCCGCATCAGCCGTTGATGGCAACGAATACCTTGAGGGATACCAATCTTTTGACTTTGATGCTGAAACCGATCAGATTGTGGGAAGTGATTCAAAAAATATCAAGGAATTTATGCCCGACAGAAAAGGTTATAATTTTGACGGTTGTAGTCCTCGTATTTTAATGAATCGTGCTGAAGTGAAAGATGGCAAGGTAGTTTTTGCAGGTGGTGCTTCTTACGAAATTCTGGTATTGCCGCAGATTGTTTCCATGACTCCGAAATTGCTTGAAAAAATTGAATCACTGGTACGGCAAGGTGCAACAGTGGTTGGTAATCCGCCACTTCAATCACCCAGTCTAAACAATTATCCAAATTGCGATAACGAGGTAATAGCGCTTAGCAAAAAAATGTGGGGATCTTTGGATATACCTGAACAGGAAACAGAAATTGCATACGGCAAAGGAAAAATAGTATGGGGGGGGGTGTATTCACAAACCGATGGAAATGAATTGTATCCAAACTACAACACAACGGCAAAATATTTGAATGGCATTGGCATACAACCTGATTTTACTGCGGATGGCACCGTTCGTTACATTCATAAAAAAATGCCGGAAATAGATCTGTATTTTGTATCAAACAGAACCAATCAACAAACAGAAGTAACATGTACATTCCGTGTAGAAAACGCCTACCCTGAATTATGGAATCCAATGACGGGTGAAATTCGTGAATTGTCAGAATTTACAGTGAAGAATGGCACCCTGAGTATTCCCTTGCAATTTGATGCCTACGAAGCTTATGCTATAGTCTTTAGCAATGCAACCCATAAAAAAGTCACAAAAGGAGGCAAGAATTTTTATCCAAAAAAGAGAGTTCAAACAATTGATGGGAGTTGGGATGTAGCTTTCGATCCCAATTGGGGTGGACCTGAAAGAGCTACATTCAAACAATTGGAAGATTGGATTGACAGACCGGAAGAAGGAATAAAATATTATTCAGGTACAGCAACATATTACAAATCATTTGATTTTGAAAAAAACGTCTCTGGTGAGAAACTGTTCCTAAACCTGGGCAAGGTAAACATAATGGCAAGAGTTAAGCTGAACGGAAAGGATCTTGGAATCTTGTGGACAACTCCTCTGGAAGTCGAGATTACAGATTATGTAAAAGTGAAAGACAATCAACTCGAAATAGTAGTGGTTAATCTATGGGGTAATCGCCTGATTGGGGATGAAGCCTATACAAACGATGGCATCCAACAAGGACAGTGGCCGGAATGGGTTATAAACAATGAAGAAAGACCAAGCAAACGATACACTTTTACCTCCTTCAACCATTATACCATAGATTCACCATTACAAAGTTCTGGTTTATTAGGGCCTGTTACGATTCAAGTGGAAGAAAGTAAATAGTGCTATGAGCAGATTTAACCAACACATCGACTTGTCACCGTTCTACCGGAAGTACACTGTTATTTACCTGGAGCCGTCATATGATGACCTCACCAACCATGCTGTTTACTCCCGTCTCGAGGAGCTGACCCATCTCTTCAACAAGGAGCTTGATGATTTGATGTTCAAGCTGGGCTTCCGCAAAGAATGACCAATCGGAGAAAATGGCCGACATTGTTCGATAATCGGAGAAAAAGTACTATTTTTAAATCCGGAAACAATTGTTCAATCAACTAACAGGTTCAAACATGAAAAAAGCACTTCTCACATCCACTCTTTTCGTTTTGGTATTCACCCTCTCCGCGCAGATGGTGCCGGAAGAAACGGAGTGGTATACTCCCGTTCCGCCGAAGGTGGAGCCCGGTAAAGCCCCGGGAGCAGCTCCCTCCGACGCCATCATCTTGTTCGACGGGAAGAATCTCTCCTAATGGAAAGGGGAAAAGGGCGATGCCCCCTGGGTGATCCGCGACGGTGCCCTAACGGTCAAACCCGGCACGGGAAGCATCATGACGCGCCGTCATTTCGGCGACGTGCAGTTCCACATCGAGTTCAGGTCGCCCGCTCCGGAACAATACCATGGTCAGAACCGCGGCAACAGCGGCATCTTCCTGCAGTCGAAATATGAGGTGCAGGTGCTCGATGCTGACAATAACGAGACCTATGTGAACGGCATGGTTGGTAGCATCTACAAGCAGCAGGCACCGCTGGCCAACGCTTACACGCGCAATGGCGAATGGCAGGTCTACGACATCTACTGGCGTGCACCTCGCTTAGGCACCGACAGCAAGCTGGAGTCGCCTGCCCAAGTCACGGTGGTGCTGAACAGCTTCATGGTGCAGAACAACTATGTATCGTCCTGATTTTTGTGGTTCTTCTTCTATTTAGGGTCTGCTTATTAAATCCCAATCAGGCACAAAAATTCAATTGTGGCCTGAGTGGATAAATGTTTATATTTCTCACTTTCATCAGCTTCAATAATAACGTGACAAAATAAGGCAAGGGAATATCCCTCATGTGCCGGATCAGGTTCACTACAAATATGATTGCCCCTATCCA
>DHTF01000126.1 GCA_002411515.1 Proteiniphilum sp. UBA5267
GGACTAACTCCCATGGAATACCGGAACATGGGACGCATTTAACCTTCTCACCATTGCACTTCTCCGTAACAACATGAATGCTACAAAGATTACTTTCCTGATCACCCTGTTCCTTTGCTTCTGTAAGGGAGCTACCGCCCAGAACCAGCCTGCACCGACAGGACTGACTGTTAACCTGCTGACATCACCCGGGAAAGTGCTCCTGAACGGATATCCGGTCAATCTGACACCCGAAGGGGCGCTCCTGCGTAATGAAACGTTTCAGTTTACCGAAATAACCACCCGGAATCCCCTTTTTGGGTGGATCGTTCCAGGGGAAACAAGCAACACGATTCAAACTGCATATCAGATACTGGTTGCCGATAACAGGCAAAAATTGTCAGCAGATTCTGTCAATTTATGGAACAGCGGAAAAATTGCCAGCAGCCACTCGACAAACATCACCTACAAGGGAAAGCCGTTTAAACCAGGAACAGTCTGTTACTGGAAAGTAAAAATCTGGGACAATCACGGCAAGGAGTCATCCTATTCCGATGTATCAGCATTCAAAACATCAGACACATCCGCAGCGTATGCCACCGACCGCTATCCCGTTCAAAAGCGGGATGAATACCCGTGGAAGATCTCCAATCTGGAAGGTATGTATTTTGCAGACTTCGGGAAAGCGGCCTTTGGAAGAATACGGATCAATCTCTTTTCCGAGAGGGGTACCGATACGGTGGTCATTCATCTGGGTGAAGCAGTGCGTGATGGCAGGGTAGACCGCAATCCGGGAGGAACCATCCGCTACTCCCGCTACACCCTTGTACCGGAGAAAGGCAGAAACACATATATTGTCACCATACCCCCCGATGCCCGAAACACTGGACCCCAGTCGATTTTGGTTCCCGAATATATCGGGGAAGTGACTCCGTTCCGTTACTGTGAAATAGAGAATTACAAACATCCACTACAGGAAAAGGATGTTGTCAGAGAAACGGCATTCTATCCATTCAACGAGGCGGAATCCTACTTTCGCAGCTCCGACACGATTCTAAACCGGGTATGGGAGATCAGCAAATATTCCATCAAGGCCACCTCTTTTCTGGGTGTATATGTCGACGGCGACAGGGAGCGTATTCCCTATGAAGCTGACGCACTGATCAATCAACTTTCTCACTATTGCGTGACACGCGAATACAACATGGCGCGATACACCCACGAGTATTTGATTCACAAACCTACCTGGCCCACGGAATGGATCCTGCAATCAGTGCTGATGGCCTGGGAAGATTATTTTTACACCGGCGACAGTCGCTCCCTGTCATATTTTTACGACGACCTGAAAGCAAAAACACTCTCTTCCCTGGCGGATAAAAAGGGGTTCATCAGTACCCGTACCGGCAAGGTAACACCGGAAGTATTGAAATCGATTTATTTTGACGGTCAATTGCGGGATATCGTCGACTGGCCCCACACCGGTATTCTCGGGCTGGAAAAGGAAGAGGGAGGGGAAACCGACGGATTTGTCTTTACCGATATCAACACCGTGGTGAATGCATTTCATTACAGGGCACTTACGTTGATGGCTCAGATTGCAAAACTCCTAGGGAAAGACGACGATCATACAATGTACCTAAAACAGGCCGCAAGATTAAAGCGGGTTTTTAATGATGAATTGTTCGATAAAGGAAGAGGTTATTATGTAGATGGTATCGGCACGTCACATGCGTCATTACACGCCAATATGTTTCCCCTTGCTTTCGGCCTTGTGGAAGCAAAGAACGTAGAGTCCGTACTCGGGTTTATCCGGTCGCGCGGAATGGCCTGCAGTGTATACGGCGCACAGTTTCTGCTCGATGCCGTCTACAACGCTCACGATGCCGGTTACGGTTTACAGTTGCTTACCTCCACCGGAGAAAGAAGCTGGTATAACATGATCCGCAGTGGCTCCACCATCACCATGGAAGCATGGGATAACAAATACAAGCCCAATCAGGATTGGAATCATGCCTGGGGTGCAGTACCTGCCAACATCATTCCCCGAAAACTCATGGGAATCGAACCGCTTGAACCGGGATTCGGTAAAATCAGAATCAGGCCGCAGCCCGGTTCACTGGAATTTGCAGAGATAAAGCACCCCACCATACGGGGTGACGTATCGGTCAGTTTTACCCATGATCCGGGACAATCGTTTCAGCTCGAAGTACACATTCCGGCCAACACCACTGCCGATTTGTATCTCCCCTTCTTTTCCAAAAAGCAAAATGTACAAATGAACAAACAGTCTACACAATACCTGCGGAAGGGTAATTTTTCGGTAATCGAAAATGTAGGTTCAGGAAAATGGATTTTCACCGTGGAACGATGAGATCTATCATCTCAATAGTCCGCACATAACTACAAGATAATGAACAGGACATCAATCTTCATCATATTATTACTCCTCACTGTTTTCGTGAACGGCCACAATTTGGATGCAAAAGCTTCCTTCAAGCCTGTTGATCTCCAAACCGATCACCTTGAAAATCCGTTGGGGATCGATAACGCCACTCCCAGGCTAAGCTGGAGAATGGAAGACAAGAAAAGGAGTGGCGCACAGAAAGCATACAGGCTGCTTGTCTGCACCGACTCCCTGCAACTCGTCGCCCTGGGTCACTTTACACAGTATTCAGGAAACAGAGTAAGCGGAAAAGAAAGGGAGAGAAAGGAAGATATGGTAGACAGTAGCGATCTCTGGGACACCGGTCGGATCTATTCAGACAGACAGCTGGTTCATTATGCGGGTG
>DHTF01000076.1:0-1398 GCA_002411515.1 Proteiniphilum sp. UBA5267
GGAAATAGGAGAATCTGTTTTCTTTCTTGTTTCCAAAAAAGTGCGCAACGCCTATGGAAGCTCCAATTGTATTTACCCCCGAATTGGGATAACTGGTATTTCCGTTGGAATAATGCGTCACCCCCACCCCGCCACGCAGACTGGTGTTTGATGTGATCTGCCAGTTTAACAGCAACCCGAGGTTGATATAGGCGTTGATTTTGGAGCCGACAACCATGTTGAGTGGATTTTTCTCTTCATCATACTGCTTCCAACCGAAAGCTGTTCCAAAGTTCCATTCATAATCGAATGACAAGTTGGTGGTAATGCTTGCTATTCTTGACGTTTGGAAGACATAGACATTGAGAGGATTTCCCAATTCGGAAGGGTTGAGGAACGTATTGTAAGCAATACCAATGCCCTGTACCGCGTGAGGATATTCCTTGCCCAGATATGTGTTGTCAGAAAACTTAAAACCGTACTTCAGATGACCAGAAAGTGTGGTGTGTATTCTTCTCCCTGCCTGATTTGAGCCTTTAAAGAATTCATGCGTAGGAAATATGTATCCGGGTCTGAGATCAACACCAAACATGTGTGTGATTTTTCTTGAAGTGGTGTCATTTCCACCGGCAAAAACATCTATAACAATGAACATCAGCACTAAGCAGCTTATGATAATTTTTCGTAATCTCTTATTCTTACTCATCCTCATTCAACACTTTTTTAAAGATTAAATAATCTATCGGGCGGCTGCTGTGAAGTTCTCCTGAAAAAACACTTTTTTTGTCTGTTTTGGGATTGGATATAAAAACCTTATAAGGTACGGAATATTCTTCCAGTACATTAAAAACGGATATTTTTCTTTTATCAAACCCGTCAATGGTCACATCAACGGATAACTCTTTGTCGAAGCTTATTTCAAGTTCCTGGTAATTAGACCCAAAGGAAACTTTGGTTTGATTGCATACAGGTTTTGAATCAACCAGATCAGGGATAATTATTTGAGGAAGCGTGCTACCAAGGAACCGTTTAAACAGTTCTTCTTCCCAAACTATCATGGGATCATAAAATTGAATTTCACGCGTAGATTTTCGAAACGGATAAACCACAAAGGTCATAGGTGATGCAGACTTGTTGTCAATGGTGATGGATTCCACTTCCTTTAAGTATCCTTCGTGGATGACAAACTTATCCCAATCATACACCACGCTGTCTATCTGATATTTACGGGTTTGAGCCAGCAGGAGCTTGATCTGTTGTTCTTTGTAATCATTGCCGACTTTTATCAGCACTGTCACATCCTCATTCATGAGATTTTCGTTGAGTGTAAATTGTAGTTTATGACCGCTTCTTTTCTCAACACGAAAATCTATAAAGTCGCTTAAGCAATGAACAATAGCCGGTTCTTTTTCACCGAAA
>DHTF01000076.1:1536-6833 GCA_002411515.1 Proteiniphilum sp. UBA5267
AGCCGGTTCTTTTTCACCGAAAGGAAAAGAGACAGGTTGGCCATCGAGGGTATATGACTCGATAGTAAAGGAGTCACCCATAAAAGAAACAATCTCAAGCAGCCTCCAGTTGTCAGACTTAAAATTGATTTCCTTAGTATTGTCGGTTTCCGAAATTGCAACATCCATTTGTTCTCCGGGAAGAAAATCTTCTATAAAAATATCGCTATTGCAACCGGACAGAAACATCAGCACGCTTAAATACAGCAGTTTGTGTATTTTGATTTCCATATTTTATGCTACTATTACCTACAGATATACTGATAATCAACTATTACTACAGACGCAGAAGAAGGAGAATTGCTGCATCATAAAATATTAATAAACACTAAATTGTCCAATCTCCCTGTTCAACGGTACGATTAACCACCCGTACCGGATATTTGTGTTGCACATTGTTGAAAATAATGCAATTGATAGAGATATACAACAGTTAAAAATGAATATCAGTAGCCCTGCAAAAAGAGGCCGATGTCGGCAACAGGGAAGTTGAAATGGTTGGCAACATAGGAGTTGACCATTTTTCCGGCGTATAGGTAGAAGCCCGAAGCAAAGCCGCGGTCGAAACGGGTAAAATGAGCAAGGCCGCCACAATCGCCCAGGGTGGAGAAGAGAGAGACAAAGATGTTGCTCAACGCAATAGAGGCCGTGCGTGCCACCCTTGAGCTGAGGCTCATTTCACAGAAATGCAATACCCCCAGTTTTTCAAAGACGACCGGGTGATCGGGCAGACAGGCCTCCATGGTGGTTTCAAAACACCCCCCTTGGGTCATACGCAGGTCGATGATCAGCGCACCCCGCTTCATCTCCCTGATAAGATCTTCGGAAATGCGGTAAAAATGGGTTTTGTTGATATATTGCATGGCACCGATGACCACGTCGGCCGACCGAAATACATTTCTCAATACGTTGGGTTGAAGTGTGGAAGTGAAGAGCGCGCTTCCCAGTTCATGGCGGATGTGCCGTAATTTCAGGATATCTTCGTCGAACACCTTTACAGCGGCACCCAGCGCCATGGCGGTACGGGCAGCCATGATGCCAGCCACACCCGCGCCAATAATCACCACCTCGGTGGGGGATATCCCCGGGATGCCGCCCAGAAGAATACCTTTGCCACCGTGGGCATTGCTTAACAGCTCAGCGGCTAAGGTGATGGAAGTGACCCCTTCAATCTCGGAGATGGATGTTACAAATGGCGACACACCGGTATCGTCATACATAAGTTCATATGCCAGTGCACTGATTTTTTTCTCCTGCATCAGCTCCAGCAAGGGCTTGGAAAGACGGTGCAGGTATAGAAACGAAAAGACGGTGCAGCGCTGCCGCATCATCTGCACCTCCGCAAGCGTGGGAGGCAGCACTTTCAAAACGAGATCAGCCTGAAAAACCGACTGGGCGGTCTCCACGATCTCTGCCCCCGATTCGGCATAATAGCTGTCTGAGTAATTGATCGTGAGTCCGGCACCTGCTTGAAGCAGTACCCTATATCCTGCCGCAACCAGCAATGCCACGCTTTCGGGTGTAAGAGCAAGCCGTTTCTCCACTTCCTGATTCTCACGGGGTATGCCAATTACCAGAGAAAAACTTGGCTTTTCTGCTTTCAGCAACAATTCACGAACGACAAAGGAAGTGCTTTTTTGGTAATCGAGGATCATGTTTTCTTTCTGTTTCTTACTTGTTCTTCAATGCCACGAACCGTTACATGAATCTCTTTTTTTGTGATCATGTGATCGGTAGGATAAACAATATGTGCACTCTGATAATAACGTTCTCTTTGTGCCAAATGTTCTCTGATGAATGGGATAAGCTCCTCACGTGATTTCCCTGCAATGAGAGGCCGCACTGTTTTGGATGCCTGCAACCGCGCTGCCAGTTCCTCCGGAGTGGCCTCGATGTAGACGGTGGTGCCTACCCGGTTCATCAGCGCCATGTTGTCGAAATAACAGGGTGCCCCTCCGCCGGTGGAAATCAACACATCCTCAAAGGTGGCCACCTCCTGCAGTGCCTGACTTTCAATTCTTCGGAACATTTCTTCTCCCTTCTCTTCAAAAAGGGTTGCAATTGATTTTCTGTGTTTATTCTCGATGTAGACATCCAGATCGATAAATTCAAGTGACAGGGATTTCGCCAACAGCTTACCCACTGTGGTCTTCCCCGATCCCATATATCCTATTAAAAAAATCCGTTCCATAATTTAAACTATCAGGGGTAAGCCCACTTCTATAACAACGGTGCAAAAAGACGCAGCAACGACTCAAGAAATCGTTTTGCAAGAGGTCGTTTTGTCCATTCGCGGAGCAATATCTGCTCACAAAGGCGCTGATCTTCGGTAAAAATATCGTCGGCCTGTTGTGCCAGTTCATCGTCGTAGATAAAAGCCTCCACCTCGAAGTTCTGGTCGAAGCTTCGTGAATCGAAATTGGCCGAACCAACGAGGGTCAATGAGTGATCGAATATCATCATCTTGGCATGCAGAAAGCCCTTGCGATACTGATAGATTTTCACACCGGCATGCAACATTTCCTTAAAGTAAGAGCGCGAGGCCAGCTGCGCCAGAGCCACATCGGATCGTTTTGAGAGCATCAGCCGCACATCCACTCCCCGCAGTGCCGCAGCCTGCAGAGCATGCACCATGGTGTCGGGCGGCAGGAAATAGGGCGTTTGAATGAAAATGGACTTACGTGCTTCATATATTGCCTGGGTAATGCCATATGAAATCTCGTTCTCCTCACTGAGAGGGCCGCTGTTGACAATTTGCAGGGGGCATTTGCCGAAGTTATCGAGCATGGGAAAATATTCCCGTGAGGTAATCAGCGTTTGGGAAACAAAATACCAGTCGATCAGGAAGACCGACTGTAATCCCTGCACCCCCTTACCCTCTATGCGGGCATGGGTATCGCGCCAATGTCCCCATTCACAGCCTTTAATATAACGGTCGGCAACATTCATTCCTCCCGTGTAACCGATGCGTCCGTCAATCACCACTATTTTCCGGTGATTGCGGTAGTTCAGTCGCGAGGTGAGTGCCGACCAGGTAAGCTTCAGAAAAGGCTCTGTTTCAATACCGGCCATGCGGAATGCCTCAAAGAATTTTTTCTTCGCTTTACGTGAGCCGAAACTATCGTAAATGATGCGTATTTCCAACCCCTCTTGGGCTTTTCGAATGAGCGCCTCCTGAAATCGACGTCCTAATTCATCATCCATGAACACGTAATACTCCACATGGATATGATTCCTCGCCTGCTCAATATCGGCAAAAAGCTGATTGAACTTATCCTCCGCCGAGGTGAAGAGCTTCACATCATTGCCTCCCAGCAGGGGTGTGTAATCCATGTTTTTCAGCAGATTCACCAGGCTGACATGCTCTTCAGGTACGGAGATCTCCTCGGGAGTCTCCATTTCATCGAGGGGACGCTTCTTCAGCTTGCTGTACATCCTCTTAGAGATGAGATGCTTCTTGGTGGTATCCTGTCCGAAGAAGGCATACCAGATAATTCCGACAAAGGGCAGAAAAACCACCGCCAGCACCCATGCCATCGTCTTGATGGGGTTGCGGTTTTCGGAGATCACCACCACCACCACACTTACCACCGTGATGAGGTAGAGTATCTCCAGAATCAGGATGAATGTGGCGTTGATCTGCATGGTTTATGTCCGATATTTGCCTTCGCCGGTGTCATCCAGAATGTTCAGATAAGAATGATAACGGCTTTCACTGATATAATGATCCTCCACTGCTTTCCGTACTGCACAGTCGGGTTCATTCAGGTGCATGCAGTTGTAGAATTTGCACTTCTTCGACATGCTAAATATTTCCGGAAAATAGTGAGAAACCTCTGCAGGCACCATATCGATGGTGCCAAATCCCTTGATACCAGGCGTATCAATGACAAAACCCCCGTTGTTTAGTTCAATCATCTCAGAGTAGGTGGTGGTGTGCATTCCCTTGTGATGATAATCGGATATCTCTCCCGTTTTTTGCACTTGCTCCTCCTTGAGGACATTGATGATGCTTGATTTCCCTACACCCGAATGACCGGCCAGCAAGATAATTTTGTCGCGGGTAGTTTCTTTGATCTCATCCATTCCCTCACCGGTGACCGTGGATGTGGTTACGCAACGGTAACCGATCGAGGAGTAAAGGTGGATCAATGCCTTGAGGTAATCGACATCTTCTGCGTCGTAGAGATCAACCTTATTGAAAACAAGAATAACCGGCACCCTGTATGCCTCGGCAGTAACCAGAAACCGGTCGATAAACACCGTGGTGGTTTCGGGATAACGCACTGTGATACAAAGAAGGGCCAAATCGATATTTGCCGCCAGAATGTGGGCGTGTTTGGAAAGATTGGAGGCTTTGCGCACAATATAATTTTTGCGATCGTCGACATCAGTGATAAAAGCCGTACCATCATGATTCAGATCCATGAAGACCAGGTCGCCCACCACCACAGGGCTTGTGCTTCGGATACCTTTCAGGCGAAGGTTTCCCTTGGCTTTGCAAATTACGTCGATGCCACGGACTGTGCGTACGAGATAGGTGTTGCCGGTATTCTTAATGACCCGTCCTTTTACCCCCTTCAGGTTGCTCTCCTCTTCCTCCCTTTCCATTAAACGGTGAGAATTTCTTTCTCCTTGCCCGCAAACATCTCGTCCACTTTTTTAATGTAGACATCGTGTAGTTTCTGCAACTCGTTTTCACCATCTTTCCCCATATCTTCGGGTAGCCCATCTTTCACGGCCTTTTTCATTTCGTCGATTCCTTCGCGACGAGCATTGCGGATGCTGATCTTGGCCTCCTCGGCTTCATGCTTGGTCTGTTTCACCAGTTGTTTGCGTCGTTCTTCGGTGAGAGGCGGGATACCCAGTCGGATCACTTCACCGTTGTTCTCGGGAGTGATTCCCACATCAGAGTCCTGGATGGCTTTCTCTACCACTCTCAACATATTTTTCTCCCAGGGCTGCACCATGATAGTTTTTGCGTCGGGTGTGGTCACCGTAGCCACATTGGAGAGGGGAACCAAGCTGCCGTAATACTCCACGCGTATGCCATCGAGAATGTGTGCGTTGGCACGACCAGCCCTGATGCGTGAAAAAGTTTCTTCCAAAAATTCGAGGGTCATCTGCATTTGCTCCTCGGCATCTTTTCTGATTTTCGTTGTATCCATAGATAATTTACTTGTTGTTTGTGGAAACAAAAATAGTGAAAATATTTTAAATGGCTCCTACAAATGAATCAATGTACCAATATCTTCGCC
>DHTF01000076.1:6910-10443 GCA_002411515.1 Proteiniphilum sp. UBA5267
TTGTTGTTTGTGGAAACAAAAATAGTGAAAATATTTTAAATGGCTCCTACAAATGAATCAATGTACCAATATCTTCGCCATCAATCACCTTTTTCAGGTTGCCCTGGCTGTCCATATCGAAGACCACAACGGGCAGGTTATTTTCTTTACACAATGTGGTGGCGGTAAGGTCCATCACCCTGAGTCCCCGCTCATATACTTCATCGAAACTGATGGAGCGGAACTTGGTGGCTGTGGGATCTTTCTCCGGGTCAGCGGTATAAACACCATCCACGCGGGTTCCCTTGAACATGGCATCGGCTTCGATCTCCACACCTCGCAGGGCAGATGCCGTATCGGTGGTAAAGAAGGGGTTTCCCGTTCCACCGGCGATGATGGCAACTTCCCCCCTTTCCATTGCTTCAATGGCTTTCCACTTGGAGTAAAGCTCGCCCACCGGCTCCATGCGAATGGCAGTGAAAACCCGGTTCGCTTGTTCCAATGCGGTCAGTGCAGAGCTTAGAGCCAGGCTATTGATCACGGTGGCCAGCATACCCATCTGATCACCCTTCACACGGTCGAATCCTCGGGAGGTGCCACTCAGTCCGCGGAAGATGTTTCCGCCGCCAATGACGATACCTATTTGCAGTCCCATTTGTGCGACCTCTTTTATCTGTTGGGCGTATGCATCGAGGTGTGTTTCATCGATCCCGTATTGTTTGCCGCCCATGAGCGACTCTCCGCTCAGTTTCAGTAATATTCTTTTAAATTGCATATGTTTGTTTCTTAATTTACAAAAGTAACCTCCTTGAAAGCATATTTCCGCACTTCATCGCCTTCGAGTGTCCGCAGCAGGAGGTGTCCCGAGGGCAGCACATCCTCAATCATTGCCTGGAATCTACCAGTAGCGTCTTCGTACCAGTAATAGTCATTTACGCGATAGAGATCAAGCATGTATTCGTCTTCAATGACCTCCACGCGGCCCTGCTGGAATTCGCGATAGAGGAGAAAAAACTCCCTCATAAAGGTTTCAAGCATATAATCTCTGTTCTGTACCGATCCGGTAATTTGTCGCAACGACACCGGGTTTGGAAGCTCTGACGGGAAAGTTTGCTCGTTGACATTGATGCCGATGCCGATGACCGAATTTTCGATATATTTTCCCTGAATGTCGTTTTCGATAAGCATGCCCGCAATTTTTTTGTCCTGCCAGTATATGTCGTTGGGCCATTTGATGCGAATGTCGTTGGTAAACTGGTCGAGCATATTTTTCACGGCCAGTGAAGCAATACGTGATATGATAAACTGCTCGTTCGCTACCACATTCTGGGGATAAATGAGCAAGCTGAAGAGCAGGTTTTCTCCTTTCGATGAGAACCAGGATGTACCCATCTGACCCCGTCCTGCGGTCTGATAGTCGGCAATCACAAGTGACCCCTCCTCTGGATGTGATTCTCTGGTAATCTTTTTGAGTTGAAGATTGGTAGATTCAACCTCATCGAGGCGCACAATGAGACGCTCTTTATTTAACTGATCCATAATATTGCTGTTGTTGTTTTTTGGGTAATTTCATCACCACTTCTTCCACAGAGTGATTAATCCATTTCTTGACCTCTTTTTCTGGCATGTCCCCATCGAGCCATATAGTGTTCCAATAGATTTTGTTCATATGATAGGCACCTTCCACACAACGATACTCCTCCCGCAACTTCAATGCCTTTGCCGGGTGACACTTTAACGTGATGGAGAGCCTGTCGGCATCGGTGGGGATCATGGCAAACATTTTGCCCATCACCTTCATCACGATGGTCACCTCGTCGAAAGGTGTGGTTGCCTCCGCACCGGGAATCTGCATACAATAATCAAAAAGCTCTTCGATATTCATTGCGTCTCAGTCTCTCTTTGTGTGACATACTCCCCCGGTGAAATTCAGCGGGAGGTTGCGTATGATAAACAAACTCCGTGTATTCCATTCTATAAAAATGGCAAAAAGGCATCTTCAATGTGATCAATATTCATGCCCTGGCTGTTCCAGACAAGGGCGACGACATCGAAACGAGCAGGCCTGTCAATTGCATTCATTTTCAAATAAATACCGGCAGCCTGAATCATACGCCGCATGCGTTGCTTCCCAACAAAATCCTCGGGGTTGCCCCACAATACCGATGTCCGGGTCTTGACTTCTACAAATACAATGTAAGCGCCATCTTCCGAAATGATATCCACTTCATAACCGTGGAATCTCCAGTTTTGTGCCACAATACGGTGACCTTTGGAGACCAGATATTTTACCGCAGCCTCTTCACCATTCCTTCCCAGTTCGTTGTGATCAGCCATTATTTTGCGGGCTTGGAGCCCATAACTTCGTAAAAATACAAATTTAGGATGTAAATCCTTCTTTTTGGCGAAAATATTTTGTTTTTTTGTACTAGCAAAGGAATAGCGGCTGATTCTGTTTATTGAGGACGCTTCCGGGGAAATTCAATGGTTTTGTATGAGGACGAAGGGATATAAGTTACAGGGAAGGAGGAAGCCACGCACAAAAAAAGCAGAGTTCATGCTGAGCGATGAAGAACATGAGTTGATTTGCTTCTATCTGAAAAAATATAAGATAGGCAATCGCTCCCGTTGGTTTCGTGAGACAGTACTCAATCACATCCTGAAAAATATGGACCAGGATTACCCCACGCTGTTTGAAGAAAACGAGATGCGCCGCTAGGAACCGCAAGCACAGATGATGGGTACAAAGAAGAAACGGATTACCAAAACAGGGAACCTCGAGTGTGATGCGGAGGAAATTCAGATGGTTACAAAGAAGAAACGGATCCCCAAAACAAGCCGTTTAAAGTAGGTAGAATCATAGAGAATGTTAGACGACGAATATTTCATGCGACAGGCGCTGCAGGAAGCCCACGTAGCTTTCGACATGGGAGAGGTTCCTGTGGGTGCCGTGATCGTATCCAATCAGCGTATCATTGCCCGTGCACACAATCTCACGGAGACGCTAACCGACGTGACCGCCCATGCCGAGATGCAGGCCATTACGTCTGCCGCCAATGTGATGGGAGGAAAATATCTGACCGATTGCACGCTCTATGTCACGGTGGAACCATGCCCCATGTGTGCAGGTGCACTTCGGTGGGCACAGATTTCACGTATTGTCTACGGAGCTCCGGACGAAAAAAGAGGATATTCACGTGTCTCCGCCCACCTGTTGCATCCCAAAACGACAGTCACCACGGGGATCATGGCTGATGACTGTGCCGATCTGATGAAACTTTTTTTCGCCCGTTTCCGATAATCCATTTGGAAATGTGATCAGCAAAACATATATTTGTCATATCTAAATCACAGGATATGACAAAGTTCATTCTGATCTCGTTGCTGATCGGGCTTTACGGTGTGAATCTGATGTCACAACAAAAAGAGCCCAAAAGGTTGCCATGGGATTCTGTCCCGCCCACTTTGCCTCCTTTTAAAATTGAACGTATCGACACGCTCCGCTTCTTTCCCGGCGACACCATTCCTGAACCCATATGGGAAAAATACCTGAA
>DHTF01000021.1 GCA_002411515.1 Proteiniphilum sp. UBA5267
CCGTCGTTCAGTGCACTCCGGGGCAAAATTCCACCCGCAACATAGGTCTCATCTCCGTTGAAAGGTAGCATCCCTTTTACCAGGTGCTTTTTTTGTACCTTCCAAGCCCACTCCAGCATGGGCAGTATCTCTTTCACAAAACCAGTGTCGTTTGTTTTGTAAAGATAATCAAAAGCCTGGATGATCAGGTATCCAGTGATTTCTACTTCGTCGTTTTCGTGTTGATGAAAGACACCGGGAACCCCAATGGCCTGGGCGTTATGGATGTACCCAAAATCTTTCCATATCTCCCAATAAAATTGCAATATCTTCCTGGCTTCCTCGTAGTATCCCATAGCAAGGAATCCCCTGGAAACTCCATACTGATCCCTCACATATCCCAGGTGGTAACGGTGGCCGGCAATTACACTCCCCTGGTCGGCCTGTTGTGTCTTCAAAATGACGGCCACATTGTCGATCTGATCGACAACCTCCTTTTTCTGGGGGAAGTTATCCGGGATGAGTTGTTCAAAATTTGTCCTTCGGTTTGTATAATTATGCCAGTATTTTTTTGTCCTCTCCAGCAAGAATGAAGCTGTGCACGTTGTTGCCAGGCGGCTGTTCTCTTCACATTCCTGAAAGGAAGAGCCTCCTATGCAGTATAGTTCGCTTTCACCCGGCCCGAAACTGAGCGTATAGATATACTGCTCTTTTTGTTTCAGCCCAATGTTTCCTTTCGTATAGATATGCTGGAACTGTTCATACGGATGATTGTAGTTGCCATAGATGGGCAATCCCCTGTCTTTGTATATCAATAAGGATGCGGAGGGATCGCGGGAGTCATCGTACCACCCATCCGCCAGGGTAATCTTGTCATCCTTCACTATGCGAATTTCCATGGTGAAAGCGGCACGACAGTCCGCCATTCTTGTATAGATGGCCGATTCACTGTCAATAAAATCTGTAAACCGGGCTATGACTTCTCCTCCTTTATAGAGGGTGTGCTCCCAGATAGCTGTTCCCGGCATCCTGATGCTGCAGGTGGAATCCACTCCGTGAACGGTCATTTGAAGGTAAGAGGGGGAACTGTATCCCGGCCCAAATATGCTTTCAATATCTGCGCCCTGGCCGAATGCGCAATAACTCCCGTTTCCCAGGCAATGCAGTTGTGTTGGCCTTTTGGCATAAACAGATGCCGCCAGTATACAACCGGCGACAAAAAAAAGGAATCGTTTGCCACTTTCAACGGAAAGATGGAGATGTAATTTCATACGGTTGCTTCATAATCTAATAAGACAATTTTGCCAATCTGATAACGTTTGTGTCCATCGTGATTGGAGTAGGGCAGCTCGTAGAGGGGAGTTCCGTCCTGTTTTCCCACTGAGACAAATAGATCGTAGGTGCCGGGTGTACACGTTCGGAAGAATGTACCTTTTTGATCCCGGTGGGCAGGGGCGATGATAAATTTGGAGGTGAGTTCCTTGGTCTGTAAATTGCCAGCAGTACTCACTGAAAGTTGTTTCAGGTCGAAGCTACTGTCGGTGAGTACCGAAACGATGCCTCCCTTTTCGTCTTTGAGCGTGAAGCAGGGAAAACCTCCACCGTAGCAGGGCGCGACACCTGCATTGGCCCACTTGGTTTGGATGGTGAACAATTCTCCTTTCCTGACCGTCGAGGGCCAGGTGATTTCCGGTACCTGTAGCCGATAACCGATACGCCTGTTTATCCGGGCAATGACATCGCTGTTGGCCTCAAAAAAGAGATCGGGCCACCAGTGGATGGAGAGGAACGACGCGTGATAATCTTCCACCGCTTTAATGAGGAGCTCTTTGTCCCAAGCACCGCGATTCACGGAACCGCCGTAGTGTTCATGTTCCATCACTACCGGCAGTGTTGGCCAGAATAATTGTGCCATTTCGCTGTGGTACCAACTGTTTGGCGGGGGTTGTACCAGGATGCTGTCGTCATGGATGGTCACCCCCTGTGAAAAAGCATAGTCTGTGATAGGGAATCGTTTCCCCCTCTGGTCATGACCCGCGTAGTCATCCGATATGCAAAGCGTGGTATTTTTAAAGTGACGGCGGTAAAGATCGATCATCCTTTTCTGAGTTTCGAAACCCCACGAACGACCATGTTTGGGTGTGGTCAGGACGGTATGTCCTTCACCCCACATGCCGAAATGGCCTACAAAAAGATAGGCCACGTTGGGGTTGTTGTCATATCTGGCAGCCAGTACCCGGATGAAATTTTCCACTTTCTCCAGGAAGACCGGATCGTCGTAGTCCGGCTCCAGGTAGCCATCCACCTCATACGATTTTGCACCAGCGTCGAACACCCAAGTGGGTGTGCCTGAACCCATCCAGTTTTCAGTAGCGGTGATACAAATCCCCACTTGGCCGCCCTGGTCGACCCATCTTTGGGTGGGGGTATCCAGTATTTCCCATACGTATCTCTCCTCTTCCGGTTCCACAAATGCCCAGGGAATACGGAGAAAGACGGTGTTCATGCCCGGGAAATAACGGACCGTATCGGAAGGTTCCAGTTTAGAGCCGTAATTCTGATACAGGTTTGAATAAAAATAGGTTACCCATCCCATTCCCGGATTGATCAAGGCTTCTCCGTGATCGGTAAGCCGGGCGTGCAAGCCACCGGTAGGGAGCGGTTCAACCGTTGGAGGTGTGCCTGAAGTCATGGTTGCCCGGTTGGAATCCGTAACCAGGGGCATGCCCCGCAGGTCGTTCCTAAATCCCGTTGCCAGCCCGGCGGAAGCCAGCCCGCATGTTTTTATAAATGTTCTTCTGTTTGTATTCATTTTTGCAGGTTTTTTTATTTTTGATACATGGCCGGTATTTCAGGGCGTGGCGAATTATCTGTGACATTAATCCTCCATCCCAGGTTGTT